>JAUYIZ010000285.1 GCA_030688615.1 Desulfobacterales bacterium
ACAATCATCAAATCGTCCTGAATCTACTTGCTCAATTTTACCTGTGTTATCTTACCGCGCACAACCAATGTTCGAAAAATACCGGTGCGTTTTAGCTGTAAAAGGATATATATGGGATCAGTAGATCCCGTGAACGGCTACGATAAATTAACGGCGGATTTAGCTTTATACCCCACCGGTTTGTCCTGGATGGGTTCATGGCCGCTCTGGGGCAGAAAGAACTGCTTTTATACCTCTTTCTGGTCTTGGTATCGGATCGGAACGGTATTTCTTTTTACAGCTATGACAGCATCTGCACCCTTCTTGAGCTGAGTCTTGACGAATATATAGCATCCCGCAACAACCTGATGGATAAGGATCTCATTGCTTTTGACGGCGCCCTTTTCCAGGTACTCGACCTGCCGGGCAAGCTGCCGGAGCGCCGGAAAATAGAGGTTCGATCTGCTGTTGATAAGCTTGTCCAGCAGGTCGTTAAGGGTTTTTAAGATGATCGATGATAAAACAATATCAGCCATAGAATGGATCGAAAAGCGGCTCAAGGAAATTGAATCGGCCGTAAAGGACCTGGATCAGGCAATTAAGGACTACCTTCAATGGATAGCAGAAAACGGTTATAAAAAGAGTACCCAGAAAGAATATGCACGCAGATTAAAGCAGTTCAGACTGTTCATCAAACAAAAAAAATGCACCTTTGAAAAGATTTTTACGGACGATACGTTCAGGCAGTTTGAGAAATTAACATCTTCTGGTATGTTTGCCATTTACGGGCTCTCACGGTATCTGTTTGATCACAAGAGAATCGCCCGGCCTTTATCACCGAAAGACCCCCCGGTCGACCTGCCCAAAATCTATGAAGACTATATTTTTTATCATCAACAGCATAGACAGCGGACCGGTAGCAACAACAGGCGTATCAGAAGAGTCCTTTGGGCTTTTCATGAATACTTACAAAAAGAAAAAATCGATCTTGCCCGTCTTGCCATTGAACATGTGGATGCGTTCCTGGCACAATTCTTGGCTCCGTTTAAACCGGATACCCGCAGGGTCTATCGTTCATCGCTTCGCGGCTTTTTAACCTATCTGTATCAGGACTGTAACCTCATAAAAAGAGATCTGGCATCTTTTATTGTGGGAACAAGGCACTATGGCCTGGCCATACCACCCAAGTTCTTACGGCCAAAGGAAATAAAAGAACTGTTTGCCGGCTTTACACTTGATTCTGACAGCGACATCCGAACGTATGCCATGGTGCACCTTGCCTATACCCTGGGGCTTCGTCCCAAAGAAATTACCTTGATCGCACGGGATGACATCTGCTTTAGCACAGCAGAGCTAACCGTAACGGATAGAAAGAACGAGCAGCCAATTACACTTCCGATACCCGATGCTACACTGAAAGCCTTGGCGGCCTATAGGATTGCCGGGCGGCCTGAAAGTAAACACAGCGCTTTTTTCTTGACTCTTAAGCCTCCTTATCGTCCCGCAAATCCGAACACTATTGGCTACCATATCAGAAAAGCGATGAAAACAGCAGGACTCCCCTCAACGGCGTACTGGCTGCGTCACACCTATGCACAGAATTTGCTTGAAAGCGGCGACTCTGTCTTTGAAATCAAAGAGATGCTCGGGCATGACGACATCGAGTCCACGAGAAAATATCTTCATGTTCACACCAAACTGATGCGGCAGGTACTTTTTGATGAAACCCTTTGAAAGCTTTTTGGCCAAACAATTGGAAGAATATGTCGCCTACCGGACAGACCTGGGCTATGCGAAAAAAGCCATAAGACCCTGCCTTCTTGCTTTTGACCAGTATTTGCAAAAACAAAACATCAGCTGGGATCAATTGCAGCCTTCGTTTTTTCTTCAGTTAAGGGCTCAGATCAGAGAGCATCCCAACACGGTTAATGAAATCCTGTTAGATATACGAGGCTTTTTTCGATTTTTGGTACGAAAGGGCGTCCTTGATCAAAATCCGCTGCAGGATATCCCGAGGCTTCCCAAGCGCTATTTTGTCCCTTTTGTTTTCTCTCAGAGACAAACCCGGGAACTTGTCGAAACTGTCTGTAATAACATCCGAAAAAACGAGAAGTATTTTTTATTGGACATGGCGATATACGTAGCCATCGTGATGCTGGCACGATGCGGCATGAGAATCAACGAACCCTTGCACCTGCATCGCTGCCATTACCGGAAAGAGGAGGCAACGGTCTATATCGAGAGAACCAAGTTCAGCAAGGATCGATTGATCCCGGTCCCCAACACCGTGTTGGCTGAAATAGAAAGCTATCTGTCGGCACGAAATGTTTTGTACGATAATGATCAGAATCCGTATCTGTTAGCCGGTAGAGGCTGTGCAGCGTTGAGAGATAATGATATCCGCTTGGCCTTTCACCGGGCGGTGAGGCAAATGGGGCTTTACAGGCCCAAACAGGTCATGGGCAATGTGACCTTCGGTGCGCCTGTGCCGCACTCCTTAAGGCATTCTTTTGCCATTAACACGTTAAATAAAATCAAAGCGCGGGGTCAATCAGCCCAACATGCGCTGCCGGTGTTGGCCACTTATATGGGACACCGCAAATACCAATACACAGGTGCCTATCTGAAAGTAAACGACGCTAAACATCTTAGCGGATTAATCGAATTTTACAAATCACGGACGGTTGTCAAATGAAGCTTACCACGTGTCTGCATGAGTTTTTTAGCAGCTATCTTCCCTATATAAAAGGGGTCAGCGGTCAGACCATCAAAGCTTATCGGGATGCATTTACACTCTTTATCCCATTTGCCGCCAACAGGCTTAAAATCAAAACCGGATCGCTGACGCTGGATCATCTCACCCCTGAACTTGTACTTTCCTTTTTGGTCGATCTGGAGAAACAAAGGCAAAACGCTCCTGTCACCCGCAATCATCGGCTGGCAGCCATCAAATCGCTGGCAAAGATGATCCGGTTCATGCACCCTGAGAAAAAAGAGGTTGCAGAAAAAATACTTGCGATCCCTCGAAAACGCTTCCAACGGAAACTCATCGGCTTTTTATATCCGGATGAAATTTTTAAGGTCTTGCAATCGGTAGATTTAAACCAAAAAGAGGGGTTCCGGGATTATTGTCTTCTGGTTTTGCTCTATGACTCGGGTGCCAGGGCCAGCGAGATCGCGACATTAAACCTTGACTACTTCAACTCCGAAAAATCAACCCTTGCCATACTGGGTAAGGGAAATCGCTATCGCCAGATTGAACTTATGCCGGAGACAGGTATCCTGGTTAAAAACTATATGGGAGCATTACCGGTTTGTTAATGATTTGAGGTGCTATTGCTGACAAAAAATCATTACAAGATGAAAAAAGTGCTGG
>JAUYIZ010000296.1 GCA_030688615.1 Desulfobacterales bacterium
ATGCAAGTTCAAAACTGCTGTAATTATCTCATTCACCAAGGGTATTCCTGAACATTGGAAGCCGGGTTTGAGCGGGCAACACAATGTAGGATCCAATTTATTGAATATAATCAGCTTGCTATCATCACCTTGAAAGGGCTGAAGCCCAAGACCTCACTGCCGCTGGAGCCCGGCATGGTAATCGAGTTTGAACCTAAAGTCATGACACCGGATCGAAAGAAGGGGGTAAACCTGGGATGCCCTGTAGTGGTTACCGAGACAGGATGCCGGGTGCTCAATAAGACCTGGAAGCCGGAATTCATTCAACTGAAAGGAGGATAAAATGAGGATGTGGAAAGGATTGCTGTCAACAATTTCAGCGCTGATTTTTTTCCTGGCCGTCATGCTCCCCGCCGGTGCGGAATCAGCAGAGTCTTTGGCCCAGGTGGTTGAAGGGGCGAAAAAGGAAGGGACGGTCTTTATCAAGACGGTGCACGGGTTTACGGAAAAATCCATGTATCGTTTGGAGCAGGGGATCAAGGACAAGTATGGGGTGGCCCTGAAAATCAAATACACGGGGGCCACAAATTTCAACAAGGACATCGCCCAGGCGGTTATGGAACAAAAGACCGGAGCGGTTCCGGCCTACGACATGTTGTCTTTGAGCAACCATGTCTCCATGGCAAACAAAGCCGGCGTCCTGGAGCAGGTGGACTGGCTGCCCCTGCTCAGCGAAGGGACAAATCCTGCGGCGGTGCACGACAATCCGTTGATGCGCGGCGCCATTGTCTACACCACCGCCCATTTCGGCCTCATGTACAATCCCAAGAAAGTCAAACCGGATGAGGTTCCCAGAAAGCTGGCCGACCTGGCGGACCCCAAATGGAAGAACAAGGTGGCTATCGAGACCCAGGGCAGCGCGTCGGTGAGATGGGCCTACAAGCTCGGGATCGAAAAAACCCTGGACACATATCGCAGGATCCTGCAGAATGGGGCGATTCACGGGATGTCCAACGTTCAATACAATCGTTTCATGATCGAGGAAATATGGTTCGCGCGAGTAAGCTCCACGTTCATGGGCAACGCCATAAAGCAGGGCGCATCCGCGGCCTGGCAAAGCCAGGACTTTTCTGACATATCGGAATTTTCCGCGGTTATCCGCAAAGGGGCCGCCCATCCCAACGCGGCCAAACTGGTGGCGCTCTACCTGGCAAGCTCGGAGGGTGTAAAGTTCGGCAATGACGTGGTCGGCTACGGCAGTTTGTACTATCCGGGCAACTATGAGCATGACATCCGTCTGCAGGATCAGAAACAGGGGATTGCCGAGATGTTTGACTGCAGAGACACGGACCTTTTGCAATTCTACAGCTCCAAAGAGGGTGGGCAGCTGCGCAGAAATATCGGGCTGCTGATGAAAACCGGTGGAAAAAGTTGAATTGACTTCTTACGAAACCGTCAATCCTGATGGCCTTAGACAGAGGAGAAAGGAATGGTTAAAAAAATTATCGAGGACTTGTGTTTTGGCTGCGGGCTGTGTGTGGACATCTGCACCGAGGATGTTCTGCGCTTTGATGAAACCAGGAAAAAGCCGTATGTTAAATACCCGAGGGATTGTGTAGCCTGCCTTTTTTGTGAGGCCGGCTGCCCGGTGGGCGCAATCGAGGTGGAGCTGACAAGGGGCCGAAGAATGCCGGAGGTGATGTGATGTCTGATGCAGGGAAAATTCTAGCGACGGATGTGCTGGTCATCGGGGGAGGCATCGGGGGCCTCTGTGCGGCCAACAGGGCGGCGGATCAGGGTGCGTCCGTTCTGGTGGCCGAGAAAAGCACCGCAGCCTGGGGGGGGCAGGTCCCGTCCGCAGGCGGCAGTTTTCTGGCCGTGCCTCCGGACGGCGTGCAGATGCAGACCAAATTCGTGGTGGAGGAAGGCGAATACCTTAATGATCAGGAGTTTACGGAAGCCTTTGTCAAGGATACCTATCCTGTGGTCCTGGAAATGCACCAGTGGACCGATTTGTTTCCCAAGGACATCAGCGGAAAGCTTGTTTACACGCCTAAAATAAGGCTGACGCGAACCGAGATGTTTCTGCCCAGACTGTTGAAACGGGCGATTTCAAAAGGAACCAAAATACTGAACAAGGCCTACATGACCGACCTGTTGACGCAAAACGGTCGTGTGTCAGGCGCTGTCGGTTTTCACTATCAGACCGGGGAATTTTTTGTCATCCAGGCCAAGGCGGTGATCATCGCCTGCGGCGGGTGCAATTACAAGGGCCGTGCGCTGTTTCATACCAATTGCGGCGAAGGCGTTGCCATGGCCTACAATGCCGGGGCGGAGCTCAGAAACGCGGAATTTGCAAACACCTTCATGGTCAGCAACAAGTATACCGGCGCGGACGACCGGGCCCAGAGCAGCGTGATCGACGCTTATGAAAACGCCCTCGGGGAAAGCATGGTAAAGAGATATCCCGAGCTGAACCCGCTTTCAGACGACCGTACGCCGCCGTGGATGGGGGGGCTGATTTTTAAACGATGGGTGCGCGCCATCTACCGCGAGATGGATGCGGGCAGAGGGCCTATCTACCTGAACCTTGTCGATCGGCCGGATCTGGCCGACATGCGGTATGCGGCCAATATCATCACCCATCAGAATCGAACCCACGGTTTTGTGAGGATGATGCACCGGCTGGGGATCGACGTCACCAAGCAGAAAGTGGAGTGGGCCGTGGTCCCGGAATTTCACGGCGGCCCGATTCGGGTGGATTTGAACAGCCAAACCACGGTGCCGGGCTTGTATGCCATCGGGGATGCCTGCCAGAACGGCAGCGCCTATACCGGGGCCCTGGAAGGCTGCGGGCTTACCGGCGGCACGCCGCTCTCGTTTGCGGCGGTCACCGGATTCTGGGCCGGAACGGCAGCCGGCAAGGCGGCCGGCGCAATCTCGGCGCCGGGGCTCGACATGGAAAATGTGAGCCGTTTGAAAAAACAGATCATGGCGCCCCTGAATACCAAAGAGGGCTACAATCCCTATGATGCCATCAAAGAGATTCAGCAGGTCGCCTTCAAGCTAAAGAACAGCTATGTCAAGCATAAGGAGCGCCTGGAAAAAGCACTTGACATGATCGGCCAGGTCAATTCCAGGCTGCCCGACCTTGCGGCCAAGGATTCTCACGAGCTGGTGAGGTGCCATGAGGCCAAGAGTATGGCCGTCAACGCCGAAACACTCTACAGGGCTTCCCTGATGCGGACCGAAACCCGCGGCACGAACATGCGGGAGGATTACCCCGAGCGGGACGACAAGAACTGGCTCAAATGGATAATTCTGCAGCAAGAAGATGGGAAGATGAAACTGCGCACCGAACCGGTTCCCATTGAAAAATACCGCTACCAGCCGGGCTGAGCCGGGCACGGCAGCGGCGGCCGGCTCGCGCATTCTGATTATTTACAAAGCCGTTAAAAACTTAAACCTATGCATGAATAATAAGCAGCAATATATCGATAATAAACTGACTAAAAGATACCTTGCATGGAAGTTTGCAAAGGTTTCCGGGAAGGAGGCAAAACATGCGTAAAGGACTCGTATCCATAACTTTAGCGGCGGCCTATGTCCTGGGGATGGCTGTGTCCGCGGGCGCGGCGCCCGCCCGGTCCCTGGCCGAGGTCATCGAAGGGGCGAAAAAGGAAGGCAAGGTTGCGGTCAGACTGGTTCATGGTTTTAAGGAAAAGTCCATGAACCGCCTGGAAAAGGAGATCAGGGAGAAGTTCGGCGTGGATCTGAAGATTAATTACACGGGCGAAACAAAGATGACCGAAACCGTGGCCCAGGCCATCATGGAAGATAAAACCGGAGCCGTGCCGCCCTACGATATGCTCAGCTTGAGCAACCATATCGCCATGGCAAATGAAAACGGCATCCTGGAGCAGGTGGACTGGAAACCCTTGCTCATCCAGGGGACCAATCCCGAGGCGGTCAACGACAACCCGCTGATGCGCGGCTCCCTCGTCTATACGACGGCCCATTTCGGTATCATGTACAACGCCGACAAGGTCAAACCGGACGAGGTCCCCAGAACGATGGCTGACCTGGCAGACCCGAAGTGGAAGAACAAGGTCGGCATAGAAACCGGTGGGGGGTCTTCGGTCCGGTGGGCCTTTGTCCTCGGCAAGGACAAGATGATCGCCACTTACCGGGATATATTGAAAAACGGGGCCATAACCTCCCGGGCCACCACGCAGTACAACCGTTTTCTGATCGGCGAAATCTGGTTCACCCGGCTGAGCAGCACATTTTTAGGCACAGCCCGCAAGCAGGGCGTGCGGGCCGAATGGCAGAGCCTTGATTTCAGCGACATTACGGAATTTGCCGCCGTGGTGCGCAAGGGAGCACGGAATCCCAATGCCGCCAAACTGGTGGCGCTCTACCTTGCAAGCCCGGAGGGTGTTAAGTTCGGATCTGAGGAAAACGGCTATGGCAGCATGTACTATCCCGGCAACTATGAGCATGACATCCGGCTGCAGGACCAGAAGCAGGGCATCCCTGAGATTTTTACCTGCCGAAAGACGGATATTTTGGAATTCTATACATCCAAGGAAGGCCGCAGCTGGGGCAAGGAGATCGGTTTGATCCTGCAGACCGGCGGGGGCGGCAAAGCAAAGAAAAAGAAATAATTACAACACCGCACAGGGGCCCTGAAATTACTGAAGAGGAATTCACATGGATTATGAAGCGTTGTTAAATCTGGTGCGCCAAAGACGAAGTACCCGTAAATTTAAAACCGATCCGGTTCCCGATGAAGCGCTTGAAAAAATTATCGAAGCGGCGCGCTGGGCCCCTTCGGGCGCAAATTCCCAGCCCTGGGAATTCATCGTGGTGAAAGACAAGCAAATCAAGGATAAAATTGTGGACATTGTGGTACAGCAGGGCGAACTCAACCACAGGGTGGAGCTGTCCAGGGAAGAGGATCTGAGATTTTCGAACATCGGCGGGTCCGGCAAGGAGCCCGGATATAAAAATGCACCGGTTTTTATCATCCTGTGCGGAGATTCCAGAACCCAGGAGGCCTATCCGCTGATCACGGAACTGACCCAGGGCGAGTCCATTTTCACCTCCAGCCTGGCCAACGCCTTTGTTTACATGGCCCTTGCCGCCGCCGCGCTCGGTTTGGGGGCCCAGTGGGTCACCGCAACAGCGAGCGCTTTACGGGCGCCCATTTTGAAGAAATATCTGTCCATACCCCGGCAATTTAAAATTTATGACATGCTGGCGGTGGGCTATCCGGCCGCTGCACCCGGGCCCCGGTTGGTAAGGGAAAGGACGGACATGCTGCATGTTGATGGATTTGACCATTCCAAATACAGGAGTGACAAAGAGATGAGGGACTTTATTCAGCCGCATAAAACTCCAGACTCCTGTCTGGAGATGCAGCGGCTCGGCTGAAAGCCGCCAAGCTTGTTTGTTG
>JAUYIZ010000307.1 GCA_030688615.1 Desulfobacterales bacterium
AGACCTTTGCAAAACCCCCTATTTTGCCCGATTTCTGTGTCAGGCTCAAATTTTAATCCTCAAAATACTCAATGTATTCTTCCGGTTAAAATTTTCGCCTTCCTTGAACTCGAACAAAATTTGACATTTTTCAAAGGTCTCCCTTTTGGGGGAACGGTTTTATAATTTTACGGGGTCAGGCGCAGGCCGTATGAAACCAGCAAAGCAGGGGTAAGAACATGACACAGCTCGAATATGCACGACAGGGGACCATAACCGAGGCCATGAAAACGGTGGCCGCTGAGGAAGGGTTTCCCGCAGATGAAATCCGCGAAAAAGTAGCTGAAGGTCTGGTGGTCATTCCAAAAAATAAAAACCGGGATTTTGCGGTTAAAGGCATCGGCAAGGGCCTCAAGACCAAGGTGAATGCGAACCTGGGAACCTCTTTAAGCCATTTTGATCTGGTCGAGGAAATGGCTAAACTGGATGCCGCCATCCGGGCCGGGGCCGATGCGGTCATGGATCTTTCAACCGGCGGGGACCTTGACCTGATTCTCACCCAGATACTCGATCACTCTTCCGTCATGGTCGGGACGGTGCCCGTCTATAAATCCGTCAGCAAGGTCATATCAGAGAAAAAGATGCCCACGGACCTGACAGCCGACGATATTTTTGACGAAATCGAGTACCAGGCCAAAGCAGGGGTTGATTTCATTACGGTCCATTGCGGCATTACGTTTCAGTCCCTCAGGATGCTCAAGGACTCCGGCCGGGTGATGGGAATCGTGTCGCGGGGAGGAAGCCTCATGGCCGAGTGGATCAGCAAAAACCAGACGGAAAATCCCCTGTTTGAAAAATACGACCGGCTCCTGGAAATTGCCAATGCTTATGATGTGACCCTTTCCCTGGGTGACGGCTTGCGGCCGGGGTCTATTTGCGACGCTGAGGACCGGGCGCAGCTGTCCGAACTGGTCCTGCTGGGAGATCTTGCCCGAAGAGCCCGGGCGGCCGGTGTCCAGGTCATGATCGAGGGGCCGGGTCATGTGCCCCTGAGCCGGATAGCCGGAGACATCAAAACCCAGAAGGGGCTCTGTGACGGGGCGCCGTACTATGTTTTGGGCCCGCTCCCGACGGACATCGCCCCGGGCTATGACCATATTGTCGGGGCCATCGGCGGCGCCATTGCCGCGGCCAGCGGTGCGGATTTTCTCTGCTATGTGACCCCGGCCGAGCACCTGTGCCTGCCCAAAACCCAGGATGTGATCGACGGGGTGATTGCCTCAAGGATCGCCGGCCATATCGGCGATCTGGAAAAAGGGGTCAAAGGGACCTGGGAGAGAAACAGAAACATGTCCGCGGCGCGCAACCGCCTGGACTGGAAAACCATGTTCGAGCTTGCCATCGATCCGGACCTGCCTCAAAAACGCAGGCAGTCCAGCGAAGACAAGGACCGGGATGTATGCACCATGTGCGGCGACCTGTGCGCATTAAAAACCTACGAGCGGATGGTGCAGGGGGCAAAATAACCGTTCACGGTTATCGGTTCACAGTTCACAGTTTTTTTCAATCAACTACGCAACGATTGAATCCTCTCAAGAATTCAGGAGTCGGAACGTATGGGTAAGAATCAAGGGAACGGAGAAATGGGGACGTTCACCTATCAGGAAATGTTCCCTCTGGGAGCGGACCAGACCGAATACGGCCTGCTGACCGGTGCGCACGTCTCCTTAAAATCCTTTGACGGCCTCGAGGTGGTCGCCCTGGCGCCTGAAGGGCTGACACGGCTTGCCGAACAGGCCTTTTTTGACGTGTCCCACCTGTTGCGGCCTTCCTACCTGCAGCAGCTTAGAAAGATTATCGATGACCCGGAAAGTTCCGACAACGACCGGTATGTTGCCTTTGAGATGATAAAAAATGCGGTCATCGCTTCCGAAGGGCTGTTTCCCCTGTGTCAGGACACCGGGACGGCCATTGTCATCGGTAAAAAAGGCCAGCAGATCTGGACCGGGTTTTCAGATGAACGGGCCCTTTCCGAAGGCATTTACAATGCCTACACGAAACACAACCTGCGCTACTCCCAGAACGCCCCATTGACCCTGTATGAGGAAAAAAATACCGGCTGCAATCTTCCGGCCCAGATCGACATTTATGCCGCCGAGGGCGACACCTACCAATTTCTTTTTCTGGCCAAGGGCGGCGGGTCCGCCAATAAAACATTTTTGTATCAGGAAACCAAGGCCGTGTTGAATCCTGAAAACCTCATGGGGTTTATGCAGGACAAGATCAAATCCCTGGGCACGGCGGCATGCCCGCCCTATCACCTGGCGTTTGTCCTCGGAGGCACCTCGGCCGAAGCAAACCTGAAAACGGTCAAACTGGCAACGGCCGGCGCTCTGGATACGCTGCCCGGAAAGGGAAATCTGCTGGGCCATGCATTCAGGGATCGTGAGCTTGAGCGGAAACTGCTGGGCATGTCCGAAGCTTCGGGAATCGGGGCACAGTTCGGGGGAAAGTATTTATGCCTTGATGTCCGGGTGATACGCATGCCGCGCCATGGCGCGTCATTTCCCATCGGGCTGGGGGTGAGCTGCAGCGCCCACAGGAACATTAAGGCCAAAATCGGAAAAGAAGGTATTTTCATTGAAAAACTCGAAACCAACCCTGCCAGGTTTCTGCCGCAGCCCCGGGAAAAGGAACCGGCAGCCGTCCCGGTTGACCTGAATAAAAATATGGACGCACTCCGGCAGGATTTGAGCAAATACCCTGTGGCAACCCGGCTGCTGCTTTCGGGCGATATTGTCGTGGCCCGGGACATTGCCCACGCAAGACTCAAGGAGCGCCTGGAAGGCGGCGGGGGGCTTCCCCGGTATTTTAAAGACCACATCGTCTATTATGCCGGCCCCGCAAAGTCTCCGAAGGGATACGCCTCAGGGTCATTCGGCCCCACCACGGCCGCCCGGATGGATCCCTATGTGCCGCTTTTCCAGAAACACGGCGGCTCCCTGGTGATGCTCGGCAAGGGAAACCGGTCGCCTCAGGTCACCGAATCCTGTAAAAAATACGGCGGGTTCTACCTGGGTTCCATCGGCGGTCCGGCGGCAAGGCTGGGGAAAGAGTGTATTACGGAAGTTAAAACCATCGCGTATCCCGAGCTGGCCATGGAGGCCGTGTTCATGATTACGGTCAGAGATTTTCCGGCCTTTATCCTGACGGACGATAAGGGCAACGATTTTTATAAAGATTTATAACCTTCTGAAACCACTTTTAATTTCCTTCGTTTAAATTTTTTCTTTACAACGCTGTCAATCTATTTTATATTTCACATCTTTATATCATTTCCGATGAGATGACCGTCCAAGAGACGGACCTTTTGAAATCACCCCCCGGACCGTAAATTTTTTTAACGTTTCCGGGGCATCATCACATAGTAAAGGAGTAGAAAAATGGCCAAAGAAATGCAAACAATTGACGGCAACACCGCCGCCGCCCATGTGGCATACGGAATGAGCGATGTCTCTACGCTCTATCCCATCACCCCCTCGACTTCCATGGGAGAGGTGGTGGACCAGTGGGCGGCCACGGGGCGGAAAAATATTTTCGGACAAAAACTGGATGTCCGGCAGCTGCAATCGGAAGCCGGCGCGGCCGGCGCGGTGCACGGCGCTCTTGCCGCCGGCGCATTGACCACCACGTTTACCGCCTCCCAGGGGCTGTTGCTCATGATTCCCAATATGTATAAAATCGCCGGCGAATTGCTGCCGGGGGTATTTCATGTTTCCGCCCGATCGGTTGCCACCCATGCTTTGTCCATATTCGGCGACCATTCGGACGTGATGGCGGTCCGGCAGACCGGGTTTTCCCTGCTTTGCTCCAATTCCGTGCAGGAGATCATGGATCTCGCGCTGGTGGCCCACCTTTCGGCCATCGATTCACGGGTGCCGTTTGTCCATTTTTTTGACGGTTTTCGCACCTCCAGCGAGATTCAAAAAATCCAGGTCATTGCCTATGAGGATATGGCCGAACTGATCAATATGGACGCTGTGGAAGCATTCCGCAGGCGGGCCATGAATCCGGAACATCCCCACTTGAGGGGCAGCTCCCAGACGCCGGATATTTTTTTCCAGGCCCGGGAAGCCGCCAACCCGTTCTATCAGAAGGTACCGGGCATCGTTATGGCGAACATGAAAAAGGTCCGGGAACTTACCGGCAGAAACTACGACCTGTTCGATTATGTGGGGCATGCCCAGGCCGACCGGGTTGTCGTGGCCATGGGATCCGGATGCGAGACCATCGAGGAGGTGGTGAACCATCTGGCCGGTAGCGGTGAAAAGGTCGGTCTGGTTAAAGTCCGGCTGTATCGGCCCTTTTCGGTGGAACATTTTCTGGCGGCCCTTCCGAAAACCACCCGGCGGGTCTGCGTCCTGGATCGCACCAAGGAGCCGGGCAGCACCGGCGATCCGCTCTATCTGGATGTCTGCGCCGCCCACATGGACCGGGAGCAGCGGCCCCTGATCGTTGCCGGAAGGTACGGCTTGAGCTCCAAGGACTTCTCCCCGGCCATGGTAAAGGCGGTGTATGACAATTTGAAATCTCCTGCGCCCAAGAAACAATTTACCGTGGGTATCATTGACGATGTGACCCATACTTCCCTCGAGGTGGGGGAAAATATCGATACGACCCCCAAAGGAACGGTACAGTGTAAATTCTGGGGGCTCGGGGCCGATGGAACCGTCGGGGCCAACAAGAGCGCCATTAAAATCATCGGTGACAACACCGATATGTTCGCCCAGGGATATTTTGACTACGATGCGAAAAAGTCGGGCGGCATTACCGTTTCCCACCTGCGGTTTTCTCCCGCGCCCATCCAGTCCACCTATTTTGTCAAGGCGGCGTATTTTGTGGCCTGTCACAAGTCCAATTATGTCCAGATCTACGATGTGCTGGAAGGCATCAAGGACGGCGGGACTTTTCTGCTGAATTCGCCCTGGTCCGCAGAAGAAATGGAAGACAACCTTCCGGCATCCATGCGGAAAACCATCGCGGAAAAGAAGCTTGATTTCTACAATGTCGATGCCGTTAAGATCGCCGGCAGCGTCGGACTTGGCGGCATGATCAATATGATCATGCAGACCGCTTTTTTTAAACTGGCCAACGCCGTCCCTTTTGAAAAAGCTATCTCACTGCTTAAGGAATCGATCCAACAGGTCTATGGTTCCAAAGGGGACAGAATTGTCAAGATGAACATCGATGCGGTGGATCAGACGCTTGAAAATTTACAGAAAATCAATTACCCCGAATCCTGGCTACAGGCCACCGGCGAGCCGGATAAATTGGCACAAGCTTCTGAATTTGTAATGAAGGTGATGCGTCCGGCTCAATCCCAGAAAGGAAACTTTCTGCCGGTAAGCCTGTTTGAACCCGATGGGGTCTTCCCCGTGGGTACATCCAAATATGAAAAACGGGGCGTGGCCATCAGCGTGCCCGAGTGGATCAGGGAAAATTGTATTCAGTGCAATGAGTGCTCCTTTGTCTGTCCCCATGCGGCAATTATTCCGGTCCTGGCCACCGAAGCGGAGCTTAAAAATGCGCCGAAAACCTTCGCAACCTCGCCGGCCATCGGAAAAGCGTTGAAGGGCTATCATTACCGTGTTCAGGTCAACAGCCTGGATTGCCAGGGATGCGGCAATTGTGCGGATATCTGCCTGGCAAAGAAAAAGGCGCTGGTCATGCAACCCATCGAAACCCAGACACCGGACCAGGTGCCCAATTATAATTTTTCCCAGACCATTGAATTTAAAGATGAGCTGGTGAAAAATAACACCATCAAGGGCAGTCAGTTCCAGAAACCGCTGCTGGAGTTTTCAGGCGCCTGTGCGGGCTGTGGCGAAACACCGTACGTGAAGCTGTTGACCCAGCTCTTCGGCGACCGGATGGTCATTTCCAATGCCACCGGCTGCAGTTCCATCTGGGGCGGATCCGCGCCTTCGGTTCCCTACACGGTGAATAAATACGGGCACGGCCCGGCCTGGGGCAATTCACTTTTTGAAGATGCCGCCGAATTCGGTTACGGCATGAGCATCGCGATTCAACAGCGAAGAAAAAAACTGGCCGATCTGATGCAGGAAGCCCTGGCCGCCGACGTTTCAGAAGATATAAAGGCCGCCCTGAAGGGCTGGCTCGACGGCAGGCACGTGGCCGAAACCTCCCGGACCTACGGGGACAGGCTGAAGGACCTGCTGGGCAAGTCCCCAAGCTCCGGTCTGCTGGAAAGCATTTATAATATGGCGGATCTTTTCACCAAAAAATCCGTCTGGTCCTTTGGCGGGGACGGCTGGGCCTATGATATCGGCTATGGCGGGCTGGATCACGTCATTGCCTCGGGAGACGACATCAACATTCTGGTGATGGACACGGAGGTCTATTCAAACACCGGCGGGCAGGCCTCCAAAGCGACCCCCACGGGCGCGGTGGCAAAATTTGCCTTTTCGGGAAAGAAGATCGGGAAAAAGGACCTGGCCCGCATGGCCATGGTTTACGGCTATGTTTATGTGGCCTCGGTTTCCATGGGAGCCAGCAAGACACAGACCTTAAAAGCATTTATTGAGGCCGACAATTATCCCGGGCCGTCCGTTGTCATCTGCTATGCCCCCTGCATCAACCAGGGCATTAACAAAGGAATGGGTAAAAGCCAGGAAGAATCAAAGCTGGCGGTTCAAACCGGCTATTGGCCGCTTTTCAGGTACAATCCGCTTCTGAAGGCACAAGGGAAAAACCCGTTCATCCTTGACTCCAAGGCGCCCAACGGCGCGGTGCAGGAATTTCTCGGCGGCGAAGTCCGGTTCGCTTCCCTGGAAAGGGCGTTCCCCGGCGAGTCCAAGCGGCTCCGGGCCCAGATTGAAGAGGAAGTCAACGAGCGCTATAAAATTTTAAAGCAGATCGATGATCCCATGTCCGTGTGTCGAGACCTTTGAAAAACACCCCCTTTCGCCCAATTTCGGCGTCTGGCTCAAAATTTAATCCTCAAAATACTTAATGTATTCCTGTGGTTAAATTTTTCGCCATCCTTGAACTTGAACGAAATTGAGCCTTTTTCAAAGGTCT
>JAUYIZ010000312.1 GCA_030688615.1 Desulfobacterales bacterium
ATGGAAAAGAAATCATCCCCGGCAAGTTCCAGGTCCATGATCTGCCCATTGCCGTTGGATATCAGGACGTTGCCCACCTTTCCGGGCAGGCCGGGCTCGATCAGAGCGCGCGCTTCATTTACGCTTTTGCAGTCAAGGATCGTTCTCAACAGCACATGCAGCGGGACCCCGTAGGGCCGGTAGTTTTTGATGGACATAAAGTTCAGGCAAACTCCCACACCGCAGTGATTCATTCCTATTTTTCCGATCATGCCGGGCTCGGTCATGGTCAGGATCCGATGGCCGTCTTCTTTTTCGATTTCTAAAATGACCGCCAACCCCTCCATTTCAATGTCCCAGTCCCAGTTCTGGCCTATCAGGCCCTGGTTTCTGAAAGCCAGGCAGGTGCATTCCATGGGGTTGAGGTTCAGAAGCTCCGTGCGGCCGTTCAACGCATAGATCCAGAGCGGATCGACCTTCGCGGCGTGCGCCAGGGCCTCGATTTCTATATAGATTTCCGTTTGGAAAGTTTCGGTTGATTTTCGGAACTGGCCGGCAATATCCAGGATCTGCGCTTCGGGCAGCTGGAATTGTTTGCGGTAGAATTCGATTGTCCGGTGAATTCTTCCCTTTAAAAGGGTTCCATGCTGTCTGCCGCGATCTTCCGCCGCACCGTGGATTTTGATAACCGGGAAATATCGATCCATTTATCCTCCATATAGATAGCGGCAGGCCAGCACCGCACTTACGATTCCGGCCAGATCCGCGGTCAGGGCGGCAGCCATGGCGTGGCGGATGCGGCGGACCTGCACCGCGCCGAAATAGACCGCCAGCACATAAAAGGTGGTTTCCGTGGATCCCTGCAGGGTGGAAACCAGCAAGCCGGTGTAGCTGTCCGGGCCGATGGACGGGTCGTGGATAATCGCCGCCATGACGCCGTAGGCCCCGGAGCCGGACAGGGGGCGCATCAGGGCCATGGGCAATGCTTCAGCCGGCAGACCGACTTTGGCGGTGAACCGGCCCAGTATTCCTACCATAAGGTCCATGGCGCCGCTGGCCTGCAGCATCCCCACGGCCACCAGGATCACCACCAGGTAGGGAATGATGCGCAGGGCCACCTGAAAGCCCTCTTTGCCGCCCTCCACCATGACTTCATAGACCGGCACCTGTCGCAGCCACCCGAACCCCAGGAAAATGACCATTAATGCCGGCAGGATCCAGGGGGAAAGGGACCGGCCGAAAAGTACGGTGAGCGGCACCAGGGCCGCCAGGGCTGCCAATGCGCCGATG
Source organism: Desulfobacterales bacterium (assembly GCA_030688615.1). Lineage (GTDB taxonomy): Bacteria > Desulfobacterota > Desulfobacteria > Desulfobacterales > JAUYIZ01 > JAUYIZ01. The sequence goes on from JAUYIZ010000312.1 coordinate 1,270, forward strand.
CTGACCCATAGGGGATACGGCTGGCCGTCATCTTGGGCCGATACCGGATCGGATTCCCGGATCTTCTCGGCAGAGGGCACGCGGGAATTTGTTTCGGCCGCCGATGGTATCGGCGCCCAGCGGCTGTAGAGCTTGGCGGCCAGGATGGCCGCGGTGGTGGACCCGATGGTGGCCAACAGGGTGGTGGGCAAAATGGCGGCCGGATCGGCCGAACCGGCTGCCGCCCGCAATGCAATCACGCCGGTGGGCAGCAGGGTGACCGACGAGGTGTTGATGGCCAGAAAAAGGGCCATGGCGTTGGTGGCTGTGCCGGGCTGCGGGTTTAGATTTTCCAGCTCCTGCATGGCCCGGATGCCGAAGGGCGTGGCGGCGTTGCCCAGGCCCAGGGCATTGGCGGACAGGTTGAGAATCATGGCGCCCATGGCAGGATGGTCCGGCGGCACATCCGGAAACAGTCGCACCATCAGCGGCCGGATCAGGCGCGCCAGAATCTGTAACATGCCGCCGGCTTCCGCGACCTTCATCAGCCCTAAAAAAAGCGTCATGACGCCCACCAGCCCGATGGCCAGCTCCACGGCCCCGCCGGCCGATTCGATCATGGCCCTGGACAGCGCCTCCATCGGGGCGTCGCGGCCGGGCTCCGGCACCCACCATACCTGGCGCCCGGCGGCAAAAAGGGATGCCGCACCCACAATGATGAGCAATATGATATTCATAAATCTTATGGAAAAACATTCAAAAAAGGATTATGATGACTCTGTAAACAATATTTTACCGCAGATTGCAAGCTTCCTAAAAAATATCAGATCGGGATACCCGTCAAAGGAGGGTGAATGATGTCGGAACAGAAAGATTTTAATAGGGCGCTTTCCATCGGGCGGCCGCCCAATATCACCCGGCTGTTTCCCAATTCAAGGGCTCTGATCGTCAGCGGAAAATTTATAGACCGGGCCATGATCTCAAAAGGCCGCGCCGTGGCCGTGGCCGCCAACGGGCGGAACAGTTTTATCATCCGGGGGGCCCTGCAGGCCGCGCAAAGGGCCAACGCCGCAATCATCATCGAGATCGCCAGGTCCGAGGGCGGGGCAAGCGCTTACTGTGCCGTCAGCTTGTGGAATATCGCCCGGCTGGTGGATTCGGTTTGCAACGAACTTGCTCTGACCATACCCGTGGCCATCCATGCGGACCACTATGGCATTAAAGACCAGGCGGATATTGAAGCGGCCAAAATAGAGATTCCGACGCTGTTTGAAAGCGGGGTGACTTCCATTGCCATCGATGCGTCCCATCTTCCGGACGATAAAAACCTTCTGGCCAATATCGCCTTGCATCCCCTGGTGCCCAGCTGGGCAGGGCTTGAAACCGAGGTGGGTGAAATCAAGGGAAAAGAGGGCCTGTCCACCGTGCCGGAGGCGCTGTTTCTCATTCAGGGGCTCAACGCGCATGATATCTTTCCGGACTGGATCGCTTTAAACAACGGCACCACCCATGGCATCGAGGAAAGTGACCAGGGGATACAGGTGGATCTGACCGCACAAATCCACCGGGCCCTTGAAAAATACCAGGTGTCCGGCGCCCAGCACGGCACCTCGGGAAACAGCTCGGAGCGGCTCAGGTCCATCACCGCCGGCACACGGACCACCAAGGCCAACGTTGCCACGGCCCTTCAGATGATTTCCTGGGGACTTGAGGTCAATGACTACGGCAACGCGATGCTGGATTCTGACGGCAATTTTATCAAAGTCCGCAACGAGGGCGTCACCGAGCCGATGTGGGCGGCCATGAAGGCCGAGGCCGGGGCCAAAGGACTTAAGAAAGGCGATTACAAGAAACTGAACCTTCCTTTTGAAAACAGATTCCTGGGCCAGCCCCAAGCCGTCCGGGAAAGGATGGCCAAAAGGGTCGAGGAGTTTGTCTATCACCTGATGGTCAATGTCCTCAACTCACATGACACGGCGCCCCTGGCCCTGGAAAGCATTTTGACGGCCGGCACTTACGATTCGGGCGCCAAAATCGGCCGGATCGAGGACCCCGGGCAATGGACGCCGGATAAAATCCGGCAGCGGGCCGCGGCCCTTGAAACAGACAAGGGGCCGGAAGGGGATTTCGACGACTGACCATGCAAAAGAAAAAGTATTGCCCTGAATGTGCATCCAGACTCATAGAAAAGTGGGCTGAGGGGCGCGTGCGCGCTTTTTGCGAGTCCTGTGATGCACCGGTTTACGAAAACCCCGTGCCGGCCACTTGCCTGGTCGTGGTGGATGACCGGGAACGGATTCTGCTGGTGGAAAGAAGCGTGGAACCCAGAAAAGGGTTCTGGTGTCTTCCGGGCGGCTTTATCGAGCTCGGGGAGTCGCCCAAAAATTCCGCCCTGCGGGAACTCAAGGAAGAGACCGGGCTGACCGGCCGGATCCACGAACTGCTGGGGGTGGACACCAACCACAGCGATCGTTACGGCACGGTGCTGATGGTGGGTTACCTGGTAAAAAAATATAGCGGCATGCTGACCGCCGCCGACGATGCGTCCGATGCCGCCTACTTTCCTGCAACGGATCTTCCCGAGATTGCCTTTGACAGCCATATGAGCTTCATACGGCAATATTATTCGAGCAGCTCAACGCCTAAAACTGTGAACTGTAAACCGGCAACTGTAAACGGGTTTTACCCTAAATCCACATGATGGGATAATCGCCCAGATGGTCCGTGACCGTCCGGCCGATGCGGCTGATGTCCGCCAGATCTTCATCAGACAGGGCAACATCGGCCGCCCGGGCATTTTCAACGGCCTGTTCGGCGCTGCGGGCGCCTGCGATGGCGCAGCAGGTGCCCGGCCGGGAAAGCACCCAGCTTAGGGCCAGCTGGCCCAGCGAGATTTGATTGGCATCGGCGATGGCCCGCAGCCGCTCTAAGGCCTGCTGTACCCGCGGGTAATTTTCCGGCTGAAACAGAACATTGTCCGAGCGGTGGTCCCCCTTGGCAAACCGGTGCTGCGGGCCGAATTTTCCGGTCAAAATACCCTGCGCCATGGAAGAGTATGCCAGCACGCTGATGTTGTTCTCAACACAATAGGGCATCGCGTCCGTTTCGACCTTTCTCCAGAACAGGGAATAAGGGGGCTGCAAACTTACGATGTCGCCGAATTTTCGGGCTTCTTCGATCTGGGAGCGGGAAAAATTGGAAACACCGATGGCGCGTATTTTCCCCTGGTCCTTCAGGTCGTTCAGGGCCCGCATGGGTTCTTCTATGGGGACCTTTTTGCTGCCGAAAGAACCCGGCGGCCAGTGGATCTGGTAAAGATCAATGGTCTCGGTGTCAAGATTTTTTAAAGACCTGTGGCAGGCGTCCATGACCTTCTGATATTCGAGATGATTGGAAAAAACCTTGCTGGCAAGGATCGCCTGGTGACGCCGGCCCCGCAGGGCTTTGGCGATAATTTTTTCAGAATGACCGTTGCCGTACACCTCGGCGGTGTCAAAGGTGGTAATCCCCGCATCCAGGGCGGCCCGCATGGCCCGGATGGATTCGTTGTCGTCGATGCCCGCCCACATGTCCTTGCCGGCCTGCCAGGTTCCCATGATGACCGGGGAAATTTTAATATCGGATGCGCCGAGGGATCGCAGTTTCATTTTTGTTTTAAATAATCCAGTTTATCCTGCCACTTAAGACGGATTTCGCGGGCATATTCCCGGCTGACCATGTTGACCTTGGGGAACTTGTCTTTCCAGTGAAAGGGGCGGACCGCGTAAATGATCACCCGGCTGGTGGTGATATCCCCCTCCCGGCGTTTGGCCGGTGACAGGGTCGGGTCGATGTGGCCGGTATAGCAGCCGTCGATGATGTCGGTCCCGGTCTTGGGGTCCCACCGTGTGGCCATGGCCCACATGACTTCGGCCGGGTCGGTGATGTCGATATCCTCATCCACCACGATAATCATCCGCGTCATGTAGGCTGCGGGCTGGCAGCCGGCGGCCACCAGGCCCGCCATTTTGGCATGGCCGGCATGAAGCTGCTTGATGGCAATGACGTCGATAAAGCGGGCGCCGCCGCCCAACATCTTCCAGACGCCCCGGATTTCCGGCACCCCGGCGGCTTCGATGGCATTCCATATTGCGGCCACGCTGGAGATATGGACCTGAAATCCCGGATAAATGGGCTTTACGGGGGGCTGTCCGACGATAATAAGGCTGTTTCGATGGTAAATGGCTTTGACATGCACAATGGGCTCGGGCCGGTCGGCCGAAGCGTAGTAGCCCGGCCACTCGCCGAAGGGCCCCTCGGTTCGCGTTTCCAAATCCGGCGAGGGCATATAGCCCTCAAAGACCAGCTCGGCATCGGCGGGGATCGGAAGCCCGGTAACCTTGGCTTTGACGACGTCAATGGGCCGGCCGATGCGCCCGCCGGCAGCGGCATATTCGCTCAGGCCCGGCATGACGGCCGTGCTGGCGACTGTTCCCAGAACCGGCGCCTGGCCGACGCAAACCGCAACGGGGCATGCCTCGCCCCGTTCCCAGTATTTGCGGCGGATCATGTCGCCGTGTTTTCCCGGTTCGATGAATACGCTGAGAGTTTTGCTGTCCTGCACCATCACGCGGTAGGTGCCGAAATTAATCCAGCCGCTGTCCGGGTCCCGGGTGATGATCAGGTCTTCGGTGCCGATGTAATTGCCGCCGTCTTCCTTGTGCCACTTGGGGGCGGGAAATTTAAGAATATCAACCTGGTCTTGTTCGATGATATTTTCAAATATCGGCCCGCTGTCCACCTCCCTGGGCGGAATGGGTTCTGACTTCCGGTTGATCTTGCTGCGGTAGGCCTTTGCGGCCTCCAGCGTAATTTCCCCGACCAATAATTTCGCGTTGCGGACATTGGTCAGGATCCGAAACTCAGGATTGAAGCCGGGGATTTTATCGAAAAGGAGTGCCGGCGGATAAAAATGCTCCTGGCTCAGTTCATAGAGGGCCCCGATTTCGCAGTCGATTTGCGCGCCGCTGATTTTGACCAGTTCATTGTTTTTTTCAACCTGCCGGATAAATTCACGCAGGTCCGCCATGGCCTCGATTTTAAGGGATTCCGGTTGGTCTTGTGACGGTGACGGGTTTTTTTCAGTCATCAACTCGTTTTTAAGATAGTTCAGGCGGTCCTGCCACTTGAGGCGGATTTCCCGGGCATATTCCCGGCTGATCATGTTGACTCGCGGAAACTTGTCTTTCCAGTGAAAGGGGCGGACCGCATAAATGATAATCCGGCTGGTGGTGATATCCCCTTCCCGGCGTTTGAACGGTGACAAGGCCGGGTCGATGTGACCGGTATAACAGCCGTCGATAATGTCGGTCTGGGTTTTGGGATCCCATCGCGTGGCCATGGCCCACATGACCTCGGCCGCGTTGGTGACGTCGATATCCTCGTCCACCACGATAATCATGCGCGTCATGTAGGCTGCGGGCTGGCAGCCGGCGGCCACCAGGCCGGCCATTTTGGCATGGCCCGCATGAAGCTGCTTGAGGGAAATCACATTGATGAAGCGGCCGCCGCCGCCCAGCATCTTCCAGACCCCTTTTATTTCCGGCACCCCGGCGGCTTCAATGGCGTTCCACAGGGCGGCCACGTTGGGAATACTGACCTGACGGCCCGGATAATTGGGTTTGACCGGCGGCTGGCCGATGATAATGGGGCTGTTGCGATGGTAAATGGCTTTGATGTGCGTCACCGGTTCGGGACGGTCGGCCGAAGCGTAGTAGCCCGGCCACTCGCCGAAGGGGCCCTCGGTGGCCGTTTCCACATCCGGGGAGGGCATGTAGCCTTCAAAGACCAGCTCGGCATCGGCGGGAATCGGAAGCCCGGTTACCCTGGTCTTGACGACGTCGATGGGGCGGCCGAGCCGCCCGCCGGCAGCGGCATATTCGCTTTGACCGGCCAGGACGGGCGTGGAGGCAATGCTTCCCAGGATCGGGGCCTGGCCCACACAGACCGCAACGGGGCAGGCTTCGCCCCGCTCCCAGTACTTGCGGCGGATCACGTCCCCGTGTTTTCCCGGTTCGATGAACACGCTGAGGGTGGTTTTATCCTGCCGCATCACCCGGTAGGTGCCGAAATTGACCCAGCCGCTGTCCGGGTCCTTGGTGATGATCAGATCTTCGGTGCCGATGTAGTGGCCGCCGTCATCATGGTGCCATTTGGGCGCCGGGAACTTGAACAGATCCACCGCATCGCCTTCCAGGATATTTTCCAGGACAGGCCCGGTATCGACCTGCCTGGGCGGAATCGGTTCGGAGCTCCGGCTGAGCCGGCTCCGGAAGGCCTTTACGGCATCGAGGGAGATCTCGCCGGCCAGCAGTCTGGAGTTGCGCACGTTGCACACGATGCGATACTCGGGATCAAATCCGGGAATTTTTTCGAACAGGAGGGTCGGCGGGTACAGATGCTCCTGGCTGAGCTCGTAGAGCGCGCCGATCTCCCCATCGATTTTTGCCCCGCTGATTCTAACCAGTTCCCCGTTTTCCTCAACCTGCCGGATAAATTCTCGCAGGTCGGCCCTGGCCTTGTTCTTGGAAGGTTCCGTTTTTTCCTGAGGTTGGTTTTTTTGAGTCATGGATCCATATCTCCCTTGAGTTCGCTGTTGTTTATGGATGCCCCCTTTCTCCAGGAGAAAAAAGTTCGGGGTCTCTCGGGTGAGAGGGGACCACGCCGTAGCGGGTTGACGGTGTAAAACGCATCCGGCATGGTGGTTATGCCTGATTTCCTTACCGCGCTTGGCCATGCTTTGTCAATCTTTTCGAAAAAATAAAATCCCGTAATTCAAAGTTCAGGTGATTTGGCGGCCGGTGTTTTCATGGACAGCGTGATTCTCCTGCGCCCGAGGTCAACACCCAAAACAATGACCATGACTTTCTGCTGCAGCTTGACCACGTGGTTGGGGTCTTTCACGTACCGGTCGGACAGTTCGCTGATGTGGACCAGTCCGTCCTGATGTACCCCGACATCCACAAAGGCGCCGAAGGCGGTGATGTTGGTAACGATTCCGGGCAGGCGCATCCCGGCGGCCAGGTCCGTGATTTTTTCGACACCCTCGGCAAAGGTAAACACCTCGACGGTTTCCCGGGGATCGCGTCCCGGCTTGGCCAGTTCCGCGACGATGTCGTTTAACGTCGGGAGGCCGACCTGCTGCGAAACATACCGCGGCAGTGCGATCTTTGCCCGCAGGCCCGCGTCGGACATCAGGTCCGCAACGCTGCAGCCGGCATCCCGGGCCATGGCTTCGACCAGATGGTAGCTTTCCGGGTGTACGGCGCTGGCATCCAGCGGGTGGCGCGCGGTGGTTATTCTCAAAAAACCCGCCGATTGCTCAAAGGCTTTAGGCCCCAGGCGGGGAACCTTTTTTAAGGCTTCCCGCGAATCAAAGGGGCCGTTTTCGTCCCGATAGGCAACGATGTTTCTGGCAAGCTGGGGGCCCAGGCCGGAAACATAGGACAGCAGCTGGGCGCTGGCCCGGTTGACATCCACCCCCACGGCATTGACACAGCTGACCACCACATCGTCCAGGGCCTGCTTGAGGGCGGACGGGTCCACATCGTGCTGATACTGGCCGACCCCGATGGCTTTCGGGTCGATCTTGACCAGTTCCGCCAAAGGATCCATCAACCGCCGTGCAATTGAGACCGCGCCCCGGACGGTCACGTCAAGCTCCGGAAACTCTTGCCGGGCGATTTCCGAGGCCGAGTAAACGGATGCGCCGCTTTCATTGACCAGAAAGACCGGGATCTTTCCGGCGGCCGCAAGCGGTCTCATGAAAGACTCGGTTTCGCGTCCGGCGGTGCCGTTTCCAACGGCAATGGCTTCCATGGCAAAGCGGTCGCACAGATCGCGCATTTTCTTTTCCGCCAGCGCGGTTTTCTCCGCGGACATGTGCAGGTATAAGATGTCGTGGTGCAGCAGTTTCCCCTGGCGGTCCAGGCAGGCGATCTTGCACCCGGTGCGAAAACCCGGGTCCACCCCCAGCACCCTTTTGGGCCCCAGTGGCGGCGCCAGCAGAAGCTGGCGCAGGTTTTTGGCAAAGATCCGGATGGCTTCCCCGTCGGCGCGCTCCTTGACGTCCAGGCGCAATTCGGTTTCCATGGACTGGGCCAGCAGCCGCTTATAGCCGTCCGCTATGGCCAGCTGCACCTGCCGGGAGTCTTCGTTTCGGCCGGTCAGGAAAAGATCTTCGAGGATGTCGATAGCCGCTTCCGGGGCAGGGGCAAATCTTAGGTTCAGAAGGTCTTCGCTTTCCCCCCGGCGCATGGCCAGTACCCGGTGCGACGGCGCCCTGGCCACCGGTTCCTGCCAGTCAAAGTAGTTCAGGTACTTTACGGCGGCGGTTTCCTTCCCGGAGGCCACCTTGCTGCGAAGCATGCCTTTACCGGCAAACAAGCGGCGCAGCCGGGCGCGGGCCTCGGCGTTTTCATGGATCATTTCGGCAATGATATCCCGGGCCCCGGACAGTGCATCTTCCACCACGGCAATTTTTTTTTCCGGATCCAGATAAGCTGCCGCGGCTGATTCGGGGTCAATTCCTTTTTGCTCGAAGATCCGAAGCGCCAGGGGCTCCAGCCCCTTTTCCCTTGCGATCATGGCCCGGGTTCGGCGCTTGGGACGGTAGGGCAGATAGATGTCTTCCAATACGGCAAGGGTTTGCGCCGCCAGCACCTGTGACTGCAGGTCATCGTTCAGGTGCTTGTTTTGTTCCAGGGATTTTAAGACCGACGCCTTGCGGGCATCCAGTTCTTCAAGCTGTATCAGCCGGTCCCGAACGGCAGCTATGGCAACTTCGTCCATGCTGCCGGTGGCCTCTTTCCGGTAGCGGGCCATAAAGGGGATGGTGGCGCCCTGGGACAGCAAACCCGCAACTGCTGCAACCTGAGCTTCCGTCAGGTCGAGTTCTCCGGATATCAATGTCCGGTGCGTCAGGTTCAACCCGTCCATATATACCTATGCGCCTTGATGATCCTCCGGACGGTCCCGGCCAGCACCTTCATTGCCACCTTCTGCTTTCAATCCTCAGAATACTCAATGTATTCCTGCGGTTAAAATTTTCGCCTTCCTTGAACTTGAACGAAATTGAGCATTTTTCAAAGGTCTCTCTGCTGGTAGGCACGCGGGGATTTGAACCCCGGGCTTCTACCGTTTCAGCCTGTCTTTTAATTAAATCAATATATTACAATACACTAACGTATAACAATATAAAACAAAATTTCCAGTTCATGTATATCCCGTTTCATCCTGTTTTACAATCTACATCTCTTTGGGTTTTTTTCGCTTCATCCTTTGATGTCGAACGCTTCCGATTCATACTTTTTTCGTATTGACAGCATTAAAAAAAATTAAATAATGATTTAATTTCAGTAATTTCCTAACCGGAAATTACTGCAAAAAAAATACCATATTGAGGGCTATTCTTTCAAAATTTAAAAAAAATTAAAAAAAATGTTGACAGTAAAAATTTTTTTTAATATTTAAAATCAATTAATCAATTCGTTAACGGTTCAGATTGTGGTTCGCTACGCTCTCACAATCTAACCTTATTCGTTAGGTATTTAAGGTCTTGTTGCTATGTCTATTCCGGAAGATTTTATAGAGAAGGCATTTAAAAACTTAACGAAAGGGAAGGCAATAAGAATCAGCAGACTGCTAGATACTCTATTGACACGCCTTTACGATAAAGACCCATACTCCAACCATCACTCCCAGGCTGTATCTAAATATTCGTGGTTTTTAGCAAAACGCCATAAATTAAAAGCACACCGTATCCAACTCCTTGTTTTAGCAAGTAGGTATCATGATGTTGGAAAAACTGTTTTTACAGATGAAATGTTTAGCTATGAAGAGCCATTAACTGATGATCAATGGGCTATTGTAAGGAAACATCCGGAAACGGGCTTCAGTGAGATTTTCTATTTAATTGAAAGTGAATTTAATTCTGAGAGATTATTATGGTTATCACTGATTCTTTTTCATCATAGGGACTATGATGGTACCGGATATCCAACTTCTCTTTTGACTGACGAATCAAAGGATTATATTAACAGGTACAATAGTAGGATTCAAGAAGCCTTGTCGCCAAATGTAGACGGGGTTCAAGATGAAAATGACCTAAGATTACAACTATCTGTTTTACATATTGCCGATGCCATAAGTGCAGCAACTAGTTCAATGCGATCAAATAAGTTAAAAAAGCGGAAATCTATGTCTTGGATTATTCAAGATATTGAAGGAAAAAGTGGAAAGAAATACCATCCGGAAGTTGTTTCAACGGTTAATCAAATGGGCGTTTCTCTCTGGGAGAGATTCGCTCGAGATAATGCATTAATTTAATTTCCCCGTAAAAGAATGACATATGACATAGGAGACTTAAAAATGGGTGATCTTACCGATTTCCCTTGTGTCGTTGATGATTGCTATGGACTTTTATGGAAGAATTCTACAAATAACTTATTTAGTTGCAGAGATTGTGGTAAGGAATATTCCGCAGATTCCTTCCGGGATTCATTAAATTCTGTAATTTCCCCCAAAAAACTTTTCGAGGATTGGCTTGAGCGCTCTTTAACCGAGAAGAATAAAAAATTCCTTGACGCCCTATCGGCAGTTTGGGGGGGGATGGAAGGGCCAATATCAGTTTTGGTCACTGCAGATACTAAAATAATTCCATCCCCCGTGTTTAGCGACTATAGCATCGCGTGGATGCTTTCTTCCATTTTATACGCTTTTTATGATTATGATAGGTTGCAATTTGTTACTGTCGATGCTGGGGTGGAACTTAATGAATTTAAACACCACAACCTTATTCTTCTTTGTGGTCCCCAAAAAAATCCCATAACAGATTCTGTTATGAAGGAGATGGTCAAGAAAAAATCATTAGCTCATTTTTTTGATGGACATACTTTGGTTTATAATGGGGAAAGATGGCCTCAAAATGGGAAGCAAAACGGGATGGATCACGGGCTTGTTGTAAAAAATGTTAATCCGTTTGACGAATCAAAAAAGGTATTTATTTTTGCTGGGTGCCATAGCCCAGGAACCCTTGCAGCATCCCTTACTTTAGTTACCCGTAGTATCATTCCAATAATAAATCAGCTGTATAATACTAAGTCTTTTGAACTACGTGTTAAAGCGTTTTTAGAAAAGGGTAGTAATATATCATCCGTAAAAATTGAATCTCCGAAGGCTGTTAGCCAATACCTCCCCGAGAGTGAAATATCAATAGACCTTGACGATATACCACTGATCCGAACCCTCCAATGTGCTAAGGCATTGTCACAAAATAAATATTGCAATTTAGTGTATCCATGATATAAATGGATGCATGGATACGGAGATGATCAAACAACGTTATGCGCTTATATCACCATTTTTAGATGAGCGCCAGCGGCGGTTGTACCTGGCTGCCGAGGCCAAGGTGATCGGATATGGCGGCGTATCGACTGTGTCGAGGATGACCGGTGTTTCGCGCAGTGCGATTTCCGCGGGATATGAGGAGTATGATCAGGCGAAAGAGAAAAAATTATCACCGGGGCGGATTCGTAAAGAAGGTGGTGGGCGTAAGCGAACCGTAGCGACTGATGTCACCCTTAAGACAGACCTTGAGGCGCTGATTGAACCGGCAACCCGAGGCGATCCAGAGTCTCCTTTGCGTTGGACTTGTAAGAGCGTTCGCAATTTATCGGATGAATTGAACCGCATGGGTCATAAAACCAGCCATCGGATGATAGCCGAGCTTTTGCATGAGATGGATTACAGTCTTCAGGCAAACCGCAAGACGCTTGAGGGTGAATCTCATCCTGATCGTAACGCCCAGTTTGAGTTTATTAACCAAAAGGTTAAAGATCTTCAGGCTATGGAGCAACCCGTCATTTCTGTTGACACAAAAAAGAAGGAGCTTGTGGGTGACTTCAAGAATGGGGGTAAGGAACTTCGTCCGAAAGGCGATCCTGAGAAGGTACGGGTTCATGATTTCAAGATTCCTGAGCTGGGACGAGTTGCCCCCTATGGTGTTTATGACATGACCCACAATATCGGATGGGTGAACGTGGGTATTGATCATGACACTTCAGCTTTTGCCGTGGAGAGCATTCGACGCTGGTGGTACTCCATGGGAAAGGATCTTTATCCTGAGGCCAAGCAACTGATGGTGACAGCCGACGGTGGGGGCAGTAATGGCTACCGGATAAGGCTCTGGAAATTAGAGCTGCAGAAACTGGCAGATGAAACGGGACTATCCGTTCATGTAAGCCACTTCCCGCCGGGAACGAGCAAATGGAATAAGATCGAACATCGGTTGTTTTCTTTTATCACTCAGAACTGGCGAGGTAAACCCTTGATCAGTCATGAGGTTATCGTAAAACTGATTGCCGCTACAAGCAATAAAACCGGATTGAAAGTCCAGTGTCAACTTGATACCAAGATCTATCCCAAAGCAATCAAGGTGTCTGATAAAGAAATGGCCGACATCAACATACAGCGTGATTCATTCCATGGGGAATGGAATTACACCATTTCTCCAAAACATGTTTTGTAATAGTTAATTCGTGACGACGCCTAAGAGCGGAAGATTTCCTGCCTTTCCTGCGGATTAGGCACTGATAATTTGAACTGGCAGCAGGCATTCGATGTCCAAGTATAACAGAAAATCAACCAGATGATGCCGTATCTCATCAAAACGGCCAAAGGGTGATGAAGAGCTTATCCAGAAAGGTGCCATCGGCGTCTGGCAGGCCATGATGAACGCCCCCGAGGCAACGAATAACTATTATGCGACCAAAGCAAAATGGAAAATTCAGAGCGTCGCCAGCGGCGTTGGCAAAAGCGTTGACATCCCCAAATGGCATTATCGGAAAGTTCCGATTACCATCGTTCATTACGATGCCACTCCCGATACCGCCGATGCCGAACTTTCCCAGGCTATTTTAGTCGACCGTAAACGGGTTCCATTGGATGAATATGTCATTCAGAAGGTGGACATTGAACGATTTATGGCCGCGCTTTACAGCATTGAAGCAGAGTATGTGAGGTGTAAAGTCGTAGAAGAATTACCTGGCTTGGACATTCGAGCCCAACCGTAACACTTAATGTTTATGCTCACCTTATGAAATCGGTCAATCAGGAGTCCGCTTGCAGGCTGGGAAAAACCATTTTTTAGATTATTGATATTCTGCTGATTTTGAGGTAATAAACGCATGTTTTGGTTTTTAAAAACCTTGACAGTAATTTTCTATGACAATATACTGGCACTTAATTTGACCGCTTCTGAATTAATTTATTTTTAAAACGAATAGTTAACAAGGATATGGATATACGTTATAATTATATTAGCCTGGTTGCTTTGGGTAATTTTAATCCGGCAATAGTGACACCTGATTTTTTAAAAAAAGAATGTGGGTTGGATTTGGGAAAAGTTATTAGTGAGTCACCATCAATTATGCCCATTCACAAAGACATCCAATTTGAGAACATTAGGTTGACATTTGATTTGACGAGATTAGAGTTTAAGGAAACAAATTTTCAGAACGGAAGAGGCTCCAATCTGGTCAATATTTTCAGGATTTATTATGAGAAGCTTCCTTATACACCTATTAAAGCAGTTGGGGTGAATTTTAATTGTGAAATTATTGTAGAAGAGGCTGATTTTAAAAGACTATTAGATAAAATCCGAGACCCCAAAACGTATTTGTCCTTTCTTAATATCGACAGTATAGAAGTGGCTGAAAAATCTGTATATCAAAAAAATACCAAGGCATGGTTAGGAGCTGATTTTATAGTAAAAAATTTAAAAAACTTTAAACGGCAAATTAGTATTTTGAAAAAGAATGATACTTTCAATATAAACTACAATTTTGAAACCACTAATTGGGGACAGGAAGAGAATGGCTTGAAAAATTTTGTTCAAAATTATGAGCCATTCTGCGTTGAATTTGCTGAATTTGGAGAAAATCTTAGGAGATAGATATGCCTTCAACATCTGTAGCATTAGATTACGGTCAAATGCCAAAAAATGAAGCGCTTGAGGCATTTGCTTTTCTTCTAAGCCAGGAAATCTCAGCCCCTATAAATAATACACTTCCTGAAGAGGCGTCCCCATCACTCGGAACTGATGTAGAATGTATTTCTTATGAATTACGCGGTCTTGTAGATTGGGTTGATGATGCTATAGAGGAACTTGACGAAATTTACAAGGAATTTTCAGAGGAAGACTGGGATGGCTATGGAGCTGTAGCTTTATCACCTGAAGCTTATTATGAAGCAAGAAAATTTTTAATAAATGTCCCAACCTTTTTGCCTAAGCCTGAAATAACGGCTGAACCAGATGGAGGGATAGGCTTGGAATGGTATAAGGACAGAGGGTATTCATACATTGTGAGTGTTAATGGCAATAAGACCATCTCGTATGCGGGTTTGTTTGGTTTTGAAAGCGAGACTCATGGAAAAGAAAGTTTTTTTGGGCCTCTTCCCAAAATCGTTATTGACGGATTGAAGCGATTATACCCTTATGAATCAGAATAGAAATGAAATTTCAGAAGAAGAACCCATTTGTCGTTATTTATTTCATTCAAATAACTATTCTGCCTCAAATGGGAGGGTAAGATATAATGCCTTTTTGCCCCTGAACGGGGAGACTTCAGTTTTTAGAATTAAAAATTTATCAGAGGAAGAGGTCTGGGATATTGGCCAAAGAGAGATCGCTGACAGACGTAATAAAGAGTTAAAAGCAAGAGGTGATGTAATTGCTTCAAGCATATATGAAGTAGGATTGGGATTAGAACCTGAAATTAGTTCACATCACCTCCATGCGAATATCATTAACTGGCCAAAGGTTAAGTCGGAGCAAATTTTAATCGCGAGAAAAGTTGCTGATAGTGCCGAACTCCATTTAAATCCAAACTCTTAATAAAAAAGTAAAAAAATGCTATTTTTGAAACATTTGGTAGCAAAATGGTAGCAGAAACGAAAAAAGGGGTTGTGGCCGGTGCCGCAACCCCCTGATTCTGCTGGTAGGCACGCGGGGATTTGAACCCCGGACTTCTACCGTGTCAGGGTAGCGCTCTCCCCCTGAGCTACGTGCCTATTTCCCAATTTAATTTTGATGGTTTGGTAAAAAGTCCAACTTCCATGTTGCTCCAAACACCGGACCTTCTTAACGCGCCCGGCCGAACTTTGTCAATCTTTTTTATGACCGGCCCCGTGAAACCCTCCCCGGGGCAGGAAAATCTCAACCCGGGTTTATCCAAACATAGAAAACCTGGTCCTCGGGGCCAGGTCAGAGATAGATGGCTCTGCCTTGGCGTTTTGTGTCTAAAATTACAAATTCCAAGCACCAAATTACAAACAAATCTCAAATTCCAATATTCAATGACCCAAACTTTCCAGGACGGGACATCGTTTGGATTTTGGAATTTGGGTCATTGGAAATTGTTTGGTATTTGTAATTTCAATCATACCATGAACTTCCACCCAAGCAAATCCCCTCCGGGGATAACCAAAGCCTGGTCCTCAGGGCCAGGATATTTACCTTACTTTGTTTCCGGCTTGTTCCCGGTGCCTTCCTGCAGGACGTTGAGGCCGAAGTAAATGTAGTGGAACCCGGAAAGAATCGTCAGGCTTGCGGTAATCCAGAAAAGAAAGGGTTTGAAGATGATAATGCTCGGGAAATGCGTGTTCAGCAGCACAAAAAAAATGGTTGAAAGCTGTGCAACCGTCGTGAATTTACTGGGCAGACTCGGCTTCATTTCGATGGCGGTGTCGGTTATGGTGAACACGGCGATGGCAAAGAGAATCAGTATGTCTCGGCTCAGGACGATGATGGTGAGCCAGCCGGGAATAAATTTAAGCAGCGACAGGCTGACAAAAGCAGATGCCAGCAGCAGTTTGTCGGCGATGGGGTCCAGATACGCCCCTAAAACGGTATGCTGCTTGAAATACCTTGCCAGCAGGCCGTCCAGTCCATCACTCACCGCAGCCACGATGAATACGAGCAGGGCAAAAGAGAACAGGCCCCTTTGCAGAAAGATAACAAAGAGCGGTGTTAACAGTATCCTGAGGACCGTTAAGATATTGGGGATGTTTATCTGCTTCAATGCATCTTCACCGTATGGGTTCTAACGGGTTTGAACCAGTCTTACCTTCAGGCGATCTTCCAGCACTTCGTAGATGTTGATGCCGAACGCTCCAAAATTTTTCAACATTAATGCATCCGCCAGGTCTTTGGGGCTTCCCGGAAAATCCAGCGCGATGCTGGCTTCATCGGATTTCATTTCCAGCAGCTTCAGGTTCTTTATATCCGGCATGTCATTTAATACTTTGCGAAACATGACAAAGTTTCCCAACTGACGGGTACCTTCAACCATCAGAATGATTTCCCTGGGATTTTGCGCCTTTTCGAGCCAGGCCGCGGCAATTTGCCTGGAAAGGAACTGCCCCGCCAGCGTCCCGGCGCCTGAGAGGGCAGTCCTGCTGCCGACGATTTCATCGGCGCCGGTGGCCGCGGCGGCCTGAACCGTTGAACCGAGCATCAAGCCCGTATCCGTGCGAAGGGCGCGCGCGGTGACGGCGCCTTGGAATGATTTGATGTTTCCCCCCATGATATTGGTTGCCTGGCTTGAAACGGCCCGCCCGACAACAACGACCTCAGCCTGAAACCGGCGCCCCAGGACCACGGCATCCGCATCACTGAGATCCGGGGGGTACGATTTCGTTTCATCCTCCGATATTTGAGCCGTCAGATCCGGAGAAATGGTGATAAACAATTTCTCCCGCATTGCGGTCGCCATGGCGGTTTCTGAATATGGCGTCGCGAATAATTTTTCTTTTCCCCACCAGTATCGGGGGGATTCTTCATTAAGATTCGACTCGGCAATTAAAAACAGGATGCGGGGCAAGGTTTTTTTACCCGGGGTGAACCCGGCCGCCGACAGCCGCTCTTCCAGCCTGGATAGAGAAACATTGGCCTGAACCGCGACCCGGTATGTCCGGTCCGAAACATATTCGGCCAGCACCTTGTAATTGAGGATAAAGGCGCCCGTGTGGCCGGAAATCGCGTCATTGAGCTTGCCGAAATTCTGAGATAAGGATTCTTCCGGGGCCATTTCCAACACAGCCGCATCCACGGCGGCAACCAGTCCGTTTGCAATCGCCGCATCCCGGCCCCCGGCCGTATTATTGCGGTAGATGGCGCCGGTTCCGATGACCGTTACCGCTTTCGTCCGCTCTTTTTCCTGTGCCTGGGCGGCCGGCAATCCCGCCGCGGCTG
>JAUYIZ010000313.1 GCA_030688615.1 Desulfobacterales bacterium
TGACCGGTTGGAATAAAATCGTGCAATAAGTTGCCTACTTGCGGCTTGGAACCCATTCCTCCGGCCACATAGACACGAAATCCTTTGACGTCATTTTTAATATGCGAGATAAAACCCAGATCATTGAATGTCGCCATGGCATTGTCTTTTTCAGTATTCGAGAAAGATATTTTGTATTTGCGGGGTAATATCCAGGAATCCGGCTCACTGATCAATCGGCTGGTTAGGGACAGGGCATAAGGCAACACATCAAACGGTTCATCCTGGGCAATTCCCGCGTCCCATGAAGCCATGATATTGCGCACCGTATTGCCGCCGCCGCCCCGGGTGGCCAGTCCAATCGCTTTAAGCTGCCGGATGATCTCGACCACATCCTTTAGGGCCACATCGTGTATCTGCAATGCCTGCCGCGTGGTAACATGAATCTCATCGCTGCCATAGCGGCTTGAAAGCTGAGCAACGGCTTTAAGCTGTTCCGGGGTTACACAGCCGGCCGAACAACGGATGCGAACCATGAAGGTATCCTTTGTCCGCTGTTCGTAGACACCAAAAGGCACCCGCCACGCCCTGAGCTCCTTTGCAGTAATTTCTTTTTTTTCATATTTTTGAATCTGCGCTTCAAGGGCGCCGATTTCAGAATCTAATGTTGAAGGTATGCTATAAAAATTCATCGGGTATTCCTCAATCCTCTATAATCACTATTTCTTCGGGGGTCGCCTGTCGATCCCGCATTTTAAATGACTTTATGGTTTCTGTTACATTTTTTTTGCATATCTCGGTGGGCTTCAAATTGCTTTTGAGGATCCAGGGTGAAATGCGTTGCCCAAGCATCGACATTTTTTAATCGATACTGATGAACGATGACACCGTTTTTTTAAGGAAAGTCAACAATATGGCTCTCATCAGAAACACGAAAAGCACAATAGCCCCAGCGGCAAATATCACATCCGGCACCAACCTGGCCCAGCTGAGGGTGCGCATGACAGGACCCGAGGTAATCTCCGGGCTGCGGGCAAACCACAACCCGTGTTTAACGGCAAAGTATAACTGATAAAAACCGGAGGGTATCAGACTGAAAACAGCCATGCTCGCCAGACCGCCATTAAGTCCCCAAAAACTCCATTTAAGCATTTTGTCAGACCATGAAGCACGAGACACAATGTGGCGGACTGCAAAAAGCAGCAGCGAGATGGCCAGCATGCCGTAGACACCAAAAAGCGCGGTATGAGAATGAAGGGGTGTCATATTGATTCCCTGGGCGTAATAAAGAACAATAGGCGGATTGAGCAGAAACCCGAACATACCGGCGCCCACCAGGTTCCAGAAAGCTACGGAAACGAAAAAATAGATCGGCCACTTATAGGCATAGTCTTTTCCAGCGGCGTTAATTACCTTCAAATTGTGAACCACTTCAAAACCGAGCAGAGAAAGCGGGACCACTTCCAGCGCGGAAAATACCGCTCCTAAAGCGATGATGGGTGTCGGTGTCCCGGTCCAGTATAGGTGGTGAAAGGTGCCGATGACGCCGCTGCCCAGGTAGAGGAAAACCGTAAAGTAAATAGTCGTCAGGGCAAACTTTTTGCTGACCGCTCCGATATGCGAAAGCAGAAAAGCCATAACAACCGTTGCGAAAACCTCAAAAAAACCCTCCACCCACAAATGAACGACCCACCAGCGCCAATATTCTGCGACAGAGAGATGACTGCCCTTGCCGTACAACAGGCCGGCCATATAAAAAAGCGGAATGCTGATGGTGCTGTACAAAAGCATGTGGGTCAACCCGCCGTTGTCTTTTTCGTCGCGCAGCGCAGGTCGGATGGCTCTAAAAACCAATACCAGCCAGATCAACATTCCGGCGATGAGCAAGAGTTGCCATACGCGCCCCAGTTCGATGAACTCATAGCCCTGATGTCCCAGGTAAAACCCCTGATCCCCGAAAACACCCGCTACGGAAAGCCAGGACCCGCCTAAGGCACCGAGCACGACCACGACGATGGCACCAAAAAGAATGATTACCCACATTGCCTGCCGCTTAGGTTCTTTGCCGATAAAAGGGCCGATAAAAAGACCTGCTGCCAGAAAGCAGGTGGCAATAAAGAAGACGGCCAATTGGAGGTGCCATGTTCGCACCGCGGCGTACGGCAGAATCTTGGCCAGCGAAATCCCGAAGAAATGGGTACCCTCGACCGTATAATGGGCGGTGACGGCACCCATGCCGATTTGAAGGACAAACAATCCAATGGCTGTCAAAAAGTAGAGCAAGGTGGCTTTCTGACTGGGGGTTGGATCCGGTTCCGCGAAATCGACCAGGAGATTGGTTTCATATTCGTCCCGTCCGACATAGCGCAGGTAAACGAATAGCGCCGCCGCGATTCCAAAAATAAGGAGGACGACACTGACAATTGACCATATCAATAAATCCGGCAGTGGCTGATTTCCGACCAGGGGATCGTAAGGCCAGTTGGTCGTGTAGGTGTATTCTGTATCCGGTCGTTTAGTTCCGGCAGCCCAGGCCAGCCAGGCAAAGAAAGCAGTGACATGACGACCTTCTTCTTTTGTGCGTACGATTCCGGGTTGAAGTCCCATACGTTCGTTACCGTTTTGGAAAAGTACTGTATAATATTGCACCAAAGCGTCAAACGCTTCAGACTGGTATTGCGTGAATTGCAACACTCCGCTTTCAGGGTCGAACCTGTTTGTCTTTATTTCATCTTGAACGGCTGCCCTTAGACGGGCGCGTTCCTGGGGTTTTAAGTTGTCGAAATCCGCTTGCGTAAAACGGTGCGCCTCTGCCGATGAAAGATTGTGATGACGAGCCGCCAGATAGAGTCCCATTCGGTGCAGAAAATCTGCCGACCAGTCCGGTGCGAGGTATGAGCCGTGCCCCCATATGGTTCCGATATGTTGCCCGCCGCGGCTGAAGTAATAATTTTGCCCGTCAATTATATCCTTTCCTGTAATGATTGTATCACCAAGAGGCGCGGTAATCCTTACGGGGATAGGCGGTTTTGCTTTGTTGATGAGATATCCTCCAAAGATCAAAACGCCGAATGTAAGCGTGAGAAAAAAAAGAAATACTGCTCTGAGTCTGGGATTTGTCATGTCATAAAACCTAAAATAACTGGAATCATAAGATAGATTGCCATATTTCTAGGCGATGTCCTTCCGGATCAAAAAGATGAAACACCTTGGCATCCCATGGATGTTTCTCGATCACCGTCGGCTTCAGTCCGATCGTCTCCATGCATCCTCGCGTCGCTTCAATATCTTCAACTTCCAGTGCTACAGTGACGCCTTGGCCCCCGCAGCTCTTGATGGAAGATCGTTTTTCGTCGGCAATGCTCAATCTTGAAATTGCGTTTAAGCGAAATTCCACAAACCAGTCTGTGGAGAAATTGACGGACAGCTGTAACTGGTCCCTATAGAACCGAACCGTTTTTGCCCATTCTTTACAATAAAGAATTATATTGGTGGTTTTCAGGTTTTTATGCATCGCATATTACTTTTCCCAACGATCAGTTCATGTCGTGAAGACATTGCACTATTGATCTAAAAGCGCATGAAATCCTTTGCACTTGCATGAACCCCATGCGCTCCGCCTTGCGTTATGGTATTGCGCAGTCCTTCTATAAAATGAATGCATACCACGCTTGATGCGGTTTTGACGAATGATCTACTCATCTTCTGTAAGATCTTCAGATGGATTATCAGCCGATGGTGTAGCCCCCATCTACGACTATTTCCTGGCCGTAGATATTCTTCGCATCGTCTGAGGCAAGGAACACCGCTGCCCTAGCGATATCCTCCGGCGCTCCAAAGTGGCCGGGCATCAGTCGGGCAGTGACTTGGTCTGCGACCGCCTGGAGTTGCTCTGGCGATAGCCCAATAGCT
>JAUYIZ010000316.1 GCA_030688615.1 Desulfobacterales bacterium
TGACCAGAGGCGCGAGCGATCGAACGATGATCCCGAAACACGCATAAAGGAGCCACAGAAGAGCCAGCATGACCCAGCGATATTTGTCGGGCGTGTAATCAGGCAATGATTTGCCGGGAGAAGGAATTTCCTGTTTCATTAGAGTCGTTTTTCATTCCAGAAAGAAAAACAGCGCAGCATCATCATGGTCTTCTCAACGCTGATATAACCGATTTTTAGCTCCGGTCAGAGCTACGATGCACTTCCAGCACAATGTTTCAATGCGGTCATGCTCACACATACAGTTGGTATCCAAGTAAATTCAAGATGTTTCCGGTTTATTGAGATCAAGCCTTGCTCCCAATCCAGAACTGTTTGACCGTATTTGTGATGCTTGCTGCCTTTTCGGTGAGAACCATGCTGTCCCAATTCTGAAGGTGCTCATGGGCTTCCCGGTATAGTTTTGCGTAATGGATCAGGGTATGACGGTAATACCGGTTGTCGTTACCGCCGTAAAGCCGTTAGCCGATAAAACACCCCATGGGAACGTAACCGGCTTTTTCGACCGCCATTTGAGAATATCTATGCGTCGTCACGACCCATACCGACCCCACATGTGCGCCGCCCATATCAACCACCCGGTCCGTGTAGGTACCGATATGTTTCCACACGCCCAGTCCCCGGTAGGGTGGATCGACACACCCCCATACCCATTCCATAATCCGGTCCCCGCGAATAATGTACATCGACTCGACGGCAATCAGTTCCTCATTGAGATAACAGCTTTATGAATTGGAAACACCGTCGTGTCCCAAAAAGATTCGTGGGTGGCACTACCTAAGCCCCATCAGTTGGAAGAAAAACTCCTGTGATTTTTTCTGCGCTGCAGGATCATAGATTTCTTCCAGTTTGGCCAAATCAAGCAGAACCATATTTTTAACCGAAGCTCCCAAATTATCGGCCCACTGCGCCAGTGAACCTAGTTTAGCCTTGCGGTTCAGGGGAAGATAGGCTCCCACCTTGTCTGAAAACTCAAACTGCCCTTCGGGAGAAATAAGATAGTCCGTAAACAGCCATGCGGCCGCCGGATGAGGTGCATTCTTGAAAATGTTCCAGGCCCGTAGCGCGCCGAAAAACTTGGGAAAAGCAATCAGCCCGATGGGTGCTCCCCTCTGCACAGCCAGCTGCGCGACACTGCTGGGGACAGCGAACCAAAAAATCGCCACTTCGCCCGCGGCAACACTTTGGCCGCCGCCGTACATGCCGCGGCCGATAACTGGATCCTGGGCCTTGATCTTGCGAAACAGTTCAAAGGCGCGGTCCCAATTCCAGTTGCCCGTCCGGTCACGCCAAAACCATGCCAAACGCCCCGGGAACTCTTCCGAGGAACGGGAAATCATGGTTTTGCCCTTCCATTTGGGATCGCCAATATCCTCCCAGGATTTGGGTACCTCCTGCGGCGAAACAAGGTCCGTGTTGTAAACCCCCTGTATCCTGGGGTTGGCCGCGCCTCCCACATACAGGCCGTGCGGCGGCTGGCTGCCCGGTTCAAAGTCCTTGAGATGGGGAAAATCCAATTTGGCGTTAAGTCCTCTTCTGACCAAGACCTCTGATCCGTCTTCGCTGATGCCGGCCCAATCAATGGTCAGCCTCCCGGCCTTTGCCTCAAGGGATACCCGGTTTACGGTGGATCCGGTGTTCATCGCCAAATCGGTGATTTTTATAAAGGGGTACCGTCTGCGAAACCCGTCCAGTCCCGTTCGCAGCAGGCTGGCATTGCTGCCGACAACCACCAGTGAACCTTCTGCTTTGGCCTTGACGACCATTTCCTCCCGTAGAGAAGCCGCCCGGGTGTCCGGCCGGCTCAAGGTGGTTCCGAAGAAAGTGGCCATAATTGCCACCATAAGAAAAACTCTTGTTTTCATCACGACATCTCCTTAATTTTGTAAATCAGCAAGGTTGGAATTTTCTTCAGGGCAGACGACGATGGATAAAAACCCGCTTAGGATTTGCTTGCCCGCCGGGTTCCCGCATGGGCGGGAACCTGCAGGTCAGCGCCCATAAGCTATAGGTCCAGCCACCACTGTTTTTCAGGCTTGGGCCTGCCGTACCCCATTATGTCATCCGCCCAGACGGCAAAGTTTCTGAGGCTGGGAATATTCATCATGGTCCATGCTACCGATCGGTGAAAGGGCGTGTACGGTTTATTCCAGGGGCAAACGTTTATGCATACGCCGCAGCCGACGCCTTTTTTATTTCCCCTGCAGGTGTGCACGCGCCGGATATCCAAGCCTGCGGATATAATCGGCCAGCATGCAGGCGGTAAAACCTGAAGCGGTATAGGAGCGATACGCCCTGGATGTGCTGATCCAGTCGTCGCCGGTGCTGGCCCCTGAAGTTTTCCAGTCCTGGTCAACCAAAACCGCAATGGCATATTTGTGATTCAGTTCAACCGGTTCACCGGTTGGATTACTGCATCCGGAAACCGCATAGGAGGGCAATTTGCAGACGCCTACCAGGTCTGCCCTAAAAAAGTAGGCGGTCTCCTTAATGTGGCGGGTGATTTTCTCTGGATCGCCCGGCAGGGGCGCCGGACTGACCCAAACACCACCATCAGCGCTTTTGCGCAGTAATTCTTGCATGTTGGACAGAGCATCGGAAAGAGGATGCTTAGTATTTTTTGCCTTTGGATCATTGCCGAACTCCCCGCGCCGGTATTTGTTAAAGCCGGTTTCCCGTTCATCTGCCCGTTGAATTTTTTCTTCGTTGATCCGGATGGTCGGTCGATCCACACGCTTTAATTATATCAAAATGAGCAGAGCGTGTAAAGATCCCAGAAAGGGGACGGGCTGTAATGGATACGTGTCAACCGGCTCCTCCTTTATCCATGATCAATTTGATCTCCCTTCTCCACTTTCTGTAATCTTTACTTTCAAGGAATTCCATCATCTTCACATCATTGACAGGAAAATACTCGCGAATCCCCTGCTTCTTGTTCTGCAACCTGATATCGTGTTCGAAGTTGCCCGGATAAAACAGATTGCCGGACCCAGATTCCTCCAGAGAAAATTTAGCACCCGCCGGGCCGGCAAGGTAGACAGCGACAAGCCTGGCAGCATTCGGATGCCTGGCCCCTGTCGGGATGGTTACGGCAAAAAGCGGTACTTCAGCGTAATCCAGACACTGCCAGGCCGCGGGCATTCCTTTATCAATTGCGTATTTCAAATAGGAAGAGACGATAAAGGTCATCCAAATCTCCTCCAGTTGATACCGGTTTTGCAGGACGCTATAGCTGCCCTTAATCGCACCATTTTTTAGTATGGCGCTTATGTCCTTGTATATCTTTTCTTTCCCCATCAGAAATGCTCTCCGGGTCCAGCCTGCCACCGCATCAGGTATGCCGACCTTGTCCTTCCATCGAGGGTCGGCCAGTTCATGGAAGGTCTTGGGAACTTGATCCGGGGGTATTTTTTTAGGGTTATACAGCAGGCCGTGATGAGAGGTATAATAGACAAGGGCGCCATACAAAGCCGGATTGGTCAGCACCGCCTCGGGATTTGTATCCTGCGTGATGAGGGCTTTCCAGTCCACGCGTTCAAGGGCCCCGGCTCTAAAGCCCTCGGCGGCATGGGTGCTGAAGTTGACAAGATCAAAAGAAGGGGGCGCCCCGGTCTTGTGTTCCATCATGATCTGGACCAGGGTCTTGGACATGTTGCTGCTGGGAGTAAAATCGATTTTAAGGTCAACGCCAAACTTCTGCCTGATTTCTTTTTCCAGTCGTATCATGGAATTACCGGAAAAAGTTGAGCGCAGCTGGACCAGGACCCTTCCTTCCTTTTTTGCTCCCGCAACAATCAGATCCAAAGGGCCGGCTGCGGCGCCGGACAGCTCTATCCATCCCAAAAAGAACGATAATAGCATAATCATCCATATGAATCGTTTATTTGACATGTCATCCTCCTAAGTGCTAACAAACTTGATTCTCAAGCAAAATCGGTTATATCAGGTTCAGAAGAATCGTTGTAAATTGAGAAGAATTTTAATTCTTGAAAGATAAAAAAGGTCGCCAATCTTGTCAAGAAAAATATATCTGTTGGCCGGCACAATAATAGATATAAATCAGCCCGTCAAGTCCTGCCGGCGGCGCGGGCCTTGACCAGGCCGACGATCTTTTTCTTCCGGATGTCCACCAGCCCGCTCTGGGTGATCCTGAAAAAGGGCAGAAAGGTTCCTGCCGACGTCATCAGTGTCAGATAAGGGTTGGGCAGCAGGCATCCCAGGTCTTTCAGGGCTTTTCCGATGCGATCAAAACGGTCGGCCGCCTCGCGCACCGAGCAGGTCGCCAGGAACCCGCCGATGGGCAGGGAGATCTCGGCAAGGATTTGCCCTGCGTTGCACACCGCCAGTCCTCCCCCCAGCTGCACCACCCGGTTTACGGCCGTGGCCATGTCCGCTTCCCGGGCGCCCACAACCACCATGGGACTCCTGGCCTCCCAGCTGTAACTGCAGGCAACGGCCCCGGCACGCATTCCGAACCCTTTCACAAACCCGGTAAAACTCCGGTGAGATCCCCGGTGCCGGTCAATCACGCTGATCTTGATGATGTCTTTTCCGGGATCGGCCTGGACCTGCTTGTTTTTAACCGGAAGTTGCGCCAGCAGCTGCTCTGTGATGACATCGGTGACCAGATGGATAACTCTGAAAAGTCCCGCGCCCATGCCGTCTTCCAGCAAAACATTAAAATCAGGCGCTTCAAAGGTCTTGGATACATGCATGGAGTTCATTTCCATTTCCAGGGGTTCATACTTGCAGGCTTGCACTAAAAGATTGCCGTTGCGGGCCACCACCCGCCCCTTACTGACGACAAGTTCGCATTTTATGGTGCGCAGGTCCGGGATCAGCAGCATGTCCGCATCCCGGCCGGGAGCGATGCCCCCGCACCTGTGATCCAGGCGGAAATATTCCGCCGGGTTGATGGTGGCCATCTGAATGGCTGTTACCGGGTCGAATCCCAGGTCGATGGCCTTTTGCACCAGGTGGGTCATATAGCCGTATTCCATCAGGTCTTCGGGCTTGAGACCATCCGTGACCAGGATCAGCCGCCGGCAATCCGTGATGCTTTTCCTGATCCGGCTGATACTTTCCAGGTCCCTTCGCACCGAACCTTCCCGGATCATCACATGCATCCCCAGCCTTAACCGTTCGAGGACATCTTCCGCGCTGAGGGCTTCGTGATCCGACGATATGCCGCAGGCGGCATAGGCGGCCAGCTTGGCGCCCCTGGCTCCGGCCCCGTGCCCTTCCAGCCTTTTGCCCGTTTGGCGGCACTTTTCAAGCATGTCCAGGGCAGCTTCATTTTCATCCAGGACGCTGATCCAGTTGGATTCCCCCAGGCCCAGGATCTGTTCGTTTTTCAACAGGCCGGCCAGTTCTTCCGGTGTAAACGGCGTGCCTTCTTCAATTTCCGGCAGGACCGGGATCAGAGAAGGCGCCGTGGCAAAAAACTTAATGGGCAGATCTTTCAGGCTTGCCAGAAAATGCAGGATCGCCGGATAGCAGCCCCGGCCCAGGACATTGGCCAGCTCCACGGTTTCGGTGATGATGGTGGTGGTGCCGCTCAGGATGGCCTCTCCCACATAATTATGGGGCATGACCACCGGAAAGTCCATATGCGTATGGGAATCAATCAGTCCCGGGATCAGGACCTTGCCGGCCGCGTCGATGACCTGGGTATCCGGGCCGACGGTATGACGGCAGTCCTTGCCCAGAAAAGCTATTTTTTCTCCTTTAACCGCTACGGAGTACCCCTGCAGGATTTCTCCGCTG
>JAUYIZ010000318.1 GCA_030688615.1 Desulfobacterales bacterium
CAGCGCTTCAGCGCCGTAGTAGTAGCTGCAATGCAGAAAAAAAGAATCCTAGGCGTGACAAGCCGATACGTAATAATCCTGAAACAATCATGATAGCGAGGTGTCATTGCTTTTACTCAGCACTCAGCACTCAGTACTCAGCACTGGTTCTTAGCCCTCCTGAAACAAAATGCCAAAAAGACGACAACTCTCGCTTTCATCAACGCAGACTGGCGTGATTTTCAGAGCAAACCGGCGGACGAAGAATCATCCCAAGGGGCAATCATGATAGACACCTACCTCCGGATTCTAAACAAAACCGGCTGGCAGCACACCCACATCATCCAGGCCCCAATGTCCGCCCAGCGCTTCAGCGCCGTAGTAGTAGCTGCAATGCAGAAAAAAAGAATCCTAGGCGTGACAAGCCGATACGTAATAATCCTGAAACAATCATGATAGCGAGGTGTCATTGCTTTTACTCTGTAGTCTGCTGTTGTTCTGCCATCTGTCGTCTGTAATCTGTCATCTGCGCTCTGTCATCTGTCATATAAATCCTAAAACAACCCAGATTTCAGGTCCCCATATTTCCAGCACTCGCCTAACCGGCACCTTCGGCCACGTTTCCACAAAATGGAAAAAACGGTTGCAGATCTGATCTAAGAATTGTGAGATGTAAGGTATGAATGTTTATCTTGATACAAGCGCTTTGAATAGGATTTTTGACGATCAATCGCAACCCCGGATTTTTCTGGAAGCGTCAGCTATGCTTTTAGTATTTGGTCTGATCGAGAAGCGGATCATTTCGATTGTTTCATCGGATGTATTGATATACGAAAATTCTCAAAACCCTCATGCAGAAAGGCAGATATTTGTTACTTCGGTCTTGCATAAAGCCCGTGTGATCCAGACTTTAAGTGATAGATTGGCAAGACGGGCAAAGGAGATAGAAACGTTAGGAATTAAGGGTCTTGATGCTATGCATCTGGCCTGCGCGGAAAGACTAAAGGCTGACTATTTCGTTACGTGCGATGATAGAATTATACGAAAGTACACCGGAACGATTGTTGTGGTAAATCCGGTGGAGTTAACCATGCATATGTTGCAACAGGAGGCGGACAATGCTGACAGCTAAAAAGATGATAGTTCCTTCCAGCGAAGAGGTCAGGAGCGAAGCGGTCCAGACACTCATCAAGCGGATGGGCATTACCAAAGCGGCCATTTTCATCAGGGAGAACATGGCGCAGAAAATGGATTACCTGAAAGTAAAAGATGAACTTTTTGTGGGGAAATCGGCGGCTAAGTTGTACGAGGATATTAAAAAGGTAAAAAGTGAAAAGTGAGGCGTTGATGTTTGCGATCGAAGCCATTGGGTCTGGCAGGGAGGCCGCACAGGGTGCAAAGGGCCATCCTTTTTGGTCATAGCTGACGCGCAGTTCAACGGAAGTTGGAAAAGGTGCTGTCGCAGGGGACATCTTGCATTGAGATGCCTGCAGGTTCGGTAGGTTCTTCCCCTGTCTTGATCCTGCAGGGTTTCAACAAAGCGTTTTTAAAACTGGTAATGAGAGAGCAGTTTTAGTTTCGGGAAAGGCTTTTGATGAGAAAGAGAAATATTTATATTGATTTCATTGAGTTTCTTGCTTACATTGTTAAGCTTTATAAATCAAAAACGTAGGAAAAATTTACGTTTTTTGTGATGATTTCCTGGGGCCTGAATTACCTTAAATCTTAAAACTTAAAACTTAAAACTCGAACTTTAGTTCGTTAAAGTTTAAAGGTGTTTTTCGATGTCACGGTTGAAATTGAGTGATCGGCATACTTGGGTGTTGCAGTCGGAAATTCGGAACATGTCCATCGAGTGCGAGCGGCTGGGAGGGATTAACCTTTCCCAGGGCGTGTGCGATACGGAGGTGCCGCGGGTTGTCAGGAGCGGCGTCAGGGAGGCGATGGATGCGGGGATCAACACCTACACGCATTATGCCGGGTTGACGGAACTGCGCGCGGCAATTGCCGGCAAGCAGAAGCAATTTTACGGTATGGCGGTCGATCCGGAAAATGAGGTCATCGTCAGCGGCGGCGCTACCGGGGCTTTCTATTGCGCCTGTCTGGCGCTGTTGAATCCGGGGGATGAGGTCATATTGTTTGAACCGTTCTACGGGTACCATGTGCAGACGCTGGTGGCGACGCAGGCTGTGCCCGTTTACGTC
The DNA here is from genome assembly GCA_030688615.1 of Desulfobacterales bacterium. Taxonomy (GTDB): domain Bacteria; phylum Desulfobacterota; class Desulfobacteria; order Desulfobacterales; family JAUYIZ01; genus JAUYIZ01. The sequence continues at coordinate 2,184 of JAUYIZ010000318.1, forward strand.
CGTATGCAGCCGCCGGCGTGGAGTTTTTCGCGTGAGGACCTTGAAGGGGTTGTAACGTCCCGAACCAAGGGTATCATGATCAACACGCCGGCCAATCCTTCAGGCAAGGTTTTTTCGCCCAGGGAGCTCGATCTGCTGGCCGCGTTTGCGAAAAAGCACGATCTGTTTGTGTTTACCGATGAGATATATGAGCATTATCTTTATGGAGACTGCCGGCATTTCCCTCCTGTGCTGCTTGCCGGGATGAAGGAAAGAACCATCACGATTTCGGGTCTGTCCAAGACCTTCAGCATCACCGGGTGGCGCATCGGTTATTGTATCTGCGATCCGCGCTGGTCCGCGGCTATCGGATTTTTCAACGATCTCGTCTATGTGTGCGCGCCGGCCCCTTTGCAATCCGGCGTGGCCAAGGGGTTGCGGGAGCTGGATACGGATTATTATGAAAACCTTGCCACAACATTTCGAGTAAAACGTGACAAGGTCTGCGCTGCTCTTTCCAGGGCGAAACTTCAACCTTATGTGCCGGACGGGGCTTACTACATCCTGGCCGACATCAGGGATCTGCCCGGGAAAGACAGTAAGGAAAGGGCCATGCATTTACTTCGGAAGACGGGGGTCGCCTGTGTACCCGGAAAGGCCTTCTATCATGATGACAGCGGGGAGGATCTGGCCCGGTTCTGCTTTGCCAAGGAGGATTCGGTTCTGGATGAGGCTTGTCGAAGGTTGGAAGGGTTAAAAGATAAGTGCTAAGTGCACAAATAAAAGTGCTGAGTGCTGAGTAAAAGACTAAGAAATTTAGCGTATGGCGCTGAATGTTTTTTGCCTTGCAATTAGTGTCACTATGTGAAATATTGGCTGCATGAAGAAAAGATCATTCTGGCTGAAACAGATAGGCAAGGCTTGGGAAAGCCGCTCTGTTATCTGGCTCTCCGGGGTCAGGCGCGTGGGGAAGACTTTTCTGAGCCGGAGTCTTGCCGATGCAGAATACTTCGATTGCGAGCTGCCCAGGGTTCGGGTGATGCTGGAAGATGCCGAAGGGTTTCTTCGGCTCCTGGGGGGGCGCACCATTATCCTCGATGAAATCCACCGTCTGCAAAATCCATCGGAACTTCTGAAAATCGCTGCGGATCACTATCCGCAAGTGCGGATTCTTGCCACCGGTTCTTCCACCCTGGGCGCATCCGCCAAATTCAAGGATACGCTGACGGGCCGTAAGGCGTCCGTCTGGCTTACTCCCATGTTGGCACAGGATCTTGTCGATTTCGGGGATGCCGGTCTTGCGAAGCGGCTGCTTTTTGGGGGACTGCCGCCGTTCTATTTAGCTGAGACCTTCCCGGAGCGGAATTTTCAGGATTGGGTGGACGGTTATTGGGCGAAAGATATTCAAGAGCTTTTCCATCTGGAACGCCGTCACGCCTTTCAGCGGTTTTTCGAGCTGTTGATGGGGCAGAGCGGCGGCATTTTTGAGGCATCACGCTTTACGGGACCCTGCGAGGTCAGCCGGCCGACCATTGCGAATTACCTTGCGGTGCTCGATGCGACATACGTGGCGCACATTGTACGGCCCTTCAGCAGCAACAAGGCGGCGGAGATCATTTCGGCTCCCAAAGTGTATGGATTTGATACGGGATTTGTCTGTTATTACCGCGGGTGGCATGAACTCCGTCGGGAAGACATGGGGCTGCTCTGGGAGCATTACGTCCTGAACGAGATTCAGGGTCGGCTACAGATAAGAAATGTCATGTACTGGCGTGATAAGCGCGGTCATGAAATTGATTTTGTGATCGCGGGAAGAGGAAGGCCGCCGGTGGCGATTGAATGCAAATGGTCGGCGGCCGACTTCGATCCGGGTAATCTGAAACTGTTTCGTGGACGTTATCCGGAAGGGGATTCCATGGTGGCGGCAGCCGACGTGGAAAAGTCGTTTGTGCGTAATTACAAAGGGATAGAGGTGAAGTTTGTGAGCCTGAGCGGTTTGATCGATGCCCTTAGAAAAGTTCTGCGTGCTTAAAAGATAGTGCTGAGTGATTAAAAAAGTGCTGAGTACCTAAAGAAAAGTGCTGAGTGCTGAGTAAAAGACTAAAAACA
>JAUYIZ010000319.1 GCA_030688615.1 Desulfobacterales bacterium
TTGCTTCTTTACGTGCCGCCTTTATTCGAGCTTGAACCACTGTCCATGAGAATAGTTGCCGGTTTAACGATCATACAGGGGCTTTTAGCGTGTGTTTCCGGCGCTTTGTCCCATCTCCAATTTCATATGGTATCCGGACGCTTATCCCTGTATATGGGCATCAGTATTTTCATGGCAGCGATGGCCGGCAGCGCCGGTTCCAGTTATGTATCAAACGAAATCCTGCTCTTTCTCTTTGCTTGCCTGGCCCTCAGCGCCGCTTTATTGATGTTGCTGCCTGTAAGGAAAGACAGCGAAAAACCCGATGTCGAGCGGCTTACATTCCAACGGTGGCGCGCGGTGACGGCGGCTTCCGGCGTGGGATTACTGGGAGGATTAGTTGGCCAGGGCGGATCGTTCATCCTCATACCACTTATGACCTCATTTGTTAAGATCCCCACAAGAATTGCCATGGGCAGCAACCTGGCAATTGTTCTTCTGTCAACGATTGCCGGGTTTATCGGCAAGGCGGCAACGGGCCAGATCGCGTGGATGCTGGCAATTCCTATCGCGTTGACTGTGGTACCTGCAACCTACGTGGGGAGCTTGGTAAGTCGGAGGGTACCGGTTCCTGGACTGAGAAAGGCGCTTGCGGCGCTTATCGCAATTGCGGCGATTCGGATATGGGGCTCGTTTCTGTTCGTATATTTTTCATTACGAGGTGCATTATGATATCCATTAAATCTTTACTGTTGGGGTTGACCGCCTCTCTTCCCCTATCTCTTGCAAGTGACGTCTTTGCTCAGCAGCGAGGCGCCTCATGATGGGGGTATGGGGGATGGGATGGTTTGGTATGATCTTTATGCTCGTCTTCTGGGTCTTGGTGGTAGTGGGCCTTTTCTTTCTCATCAAATGGCTGATCCAAGTCACAAAGGGCGAGAAAGATGTCCCAAGTGGGCGTTCCAAAGCTATTGATATTCTCAAAGAACGCTATGCCAGGGGTGAAATAAGCAAAGAAGAATTTGAAAAGACAAAGCGCGATCTGCAATCCTAAGCTAACGAAAGAAAAAAACCATCAAGATTAATGGTTTTTTAATTGGAATCGAAAATATGAACGATGGACTTGCTATACGGATTGGTTTTTTCATTAGTATCTTTGTCTTTGTGGCCATTTGGGAACTATTAGCTCCACGTCGGAAGTTGACTTCCTCTAAAACTGCGCGTTGGGTCAGCAACCTATGTATCACCATTCTTAACCCTTTATTGGTGCGTTTACTCTTCCCCATCTTGGCCTTAGGCATGGCGCTGAAGGCGCAGGAAAGTGGTTGGGGTTTGTTGAATAATTTAAGCATACATTTATGGCTGGCAGTGCTTGTTAGCGTGGTGGCACTTGATTTCATCATCTACCTTCAACATGTTATGTTTCATGCGATCCCGACTCTTTGGCGATTGCACATGGTACATCACGCTGATTTAGATTTTGATGTTACGACAGGATTACGTTTTCATCCGATTGAGATTATATTGTCCATGGCTATCAAAATATCGGTAGTGGCAGTGCTCGGTTCTCCAGTCACGGCAGTACTGATTTTCGAAATTCTCCTGAATGCTACAGCCATGTTTAATCATAGCAACATTCGACTCCCATTGAAGTTTGACCGATTACTTCGACTCTTTGTGGTTACTCCTGATATGCATCGGGTACATCATTCGGTAATCATTCGCGAGACCAATAGTAATTATGGCTTTAATTTGCCGTGGTGGGACCGCCTGCTTGGTACTTATTGGGATCAGCCGACCAGAGGCCATGAAGGGATGACGATCGGATTGGCACAATTTCGTGATTCCAAAAAACTGACGTTTCCATGGTTGCTGATTTTGCCCTTTGTCGGTGATCCTGGCAAACAGCCGATTAATCGATAAAAAAATACCCCGCTCTTATATTGACAAGAATATATATATCATTATATTATCATATAAGCATATTATAAATTGTATGATCATAACCAAAGGAACACCGATGATGGAAAACAGTCCTTATAACAACGCGCCTGATACTTGTATAACCAAGGGTATTCACAAGGACATTATTCACGCCGTTCAAAACAAACTGCCTGATTCCGGTCTTTTACATGATCTGGCCGATCTCTTTAAGCTGTTTGGGGATAGCACACGAATTAGCATCCTTTGGGCATTGAGCGAGTCTGAAATGTGTGTTTGTGATCTTTGCGCTCTGTTGAAAATGAAACAACCGGCCGTGTCCCATCAGCTTAAAAATTTAAAACAAGCTCGGATCGTTAAATCAAGAAGGGATGGACAGGTCGTCTTTTATTCCCTGGACGACGAGCATATCCGTAAACTTATGGACCTGGGTATGGGCCACATTCGGGAACCACAATTTGATCAAAGGAATTCGCGCAATGGCAGAAAACATATTAACTGAACGGTTCAGCGTAAAAAACCTCGATTGCGCATCCTGTGCAGCAAAAATAGAGCAGGGGTTGAAAACAGTTGACGGCGTTGAATATGCGGTGCTTGATTTCTCCAATCTAACCCTTCATGTTAAAGCAACGGACATCGATCGGGTTTTGGAAGAAGTCCGCAAAATTGAACCGGAAGTTGAGCTGATACCCAAAGCCAACATAGCGACACCGCACGATCACGATCATTTATCAGAAGGGCCCAACATTAAAAAAGAGTTGGCGCTTATTATATTAGCGGCCATTATTCTTCTCTCACAGCTTTTTTTTGAAGGCCCATTTCATCAAAAACCTATGCTCAATTTAGAAATTGTCCTCATTTTGGCCGCCTATCTCATGGTGGGCGGAAATGTCCTTCTAAAAGCCCTGAGAACGATCAGGAGGGGGGCAATTTTCGATGAAAATGTGCTCATGGTGATTGCCACCGGCGGTGCGATAGCGATTCACGCCTATTCGGAGGCCATCGGGGTAATGATTTTTTACAAGGTCGGTGAACTGCTCCAGGACCTGGCGGTATCCCGTTCGCGCCGATCCATTCAGGCCCTTCTGGCTACGAAACCGGACAAGGCCTTCCTAGTAATGTCTGAGGGCATTGTTGAAGTCGCACCAGATTCCGTCAAAGTGGGTGACCTGATCGCAGTAAAGCCTGGCGAGAAAATCCCGCTTGACGGAGAGGTGATGGATGGAACATCCCAACTTGATTCGTCCGTCCTCACCGGCGAATTTGTGCCCGTCTCAGTAAAACCAGGAAGTGCCGTCATGGCCGGACAGATAAGCAAAACCGGCGCCTTGACCATCAGGGTGAACCGGCCGTTTAAAGAGTCATCTATTGCCAAAGTGATGAATTTGGTTGAAGATGCAACTGCGAAAAAAGCGAAAACCGAAAAATTTATTACAACTTTTGCCCGCTATTACACCCCGGCAGTGGTACTGATCGCAGCAGGCATCGCCTTTCTTCCACCCCTTATAACCGGAGCTCCTTTTCAAACCTGGATTTATCGCGCTCTGGTTCTTCTGGTAATCTCCTGTCCGTGTGCGTTGGTGGTTAGCATCCCCCTGGGCTATTTCGGTGGAATCGGCCGGGCCTCACGTAAAGGCATTTTGATCAAGGGATCCAACTATATTGATGCCCTGGCAGCCGTTAAAACGGTGGTGTTCGACAAAACCGGCACCCTGACCAGAGGCGTGTTTAAAGTTAATGAAGTGGTAAATCTGAACGGATTTTCCACAGAGCAGCTTCTGGAATTTGCTTCCGCCGCAGAATATCATTCGAATCATCCCATCGCAACTTCGATACTGGCAGCCTTCGAGAAAAAGGGCGGCAGGATTGACCCGTCAAAAGTCTTTGATCACACCAATTTCTCAGGTAAGGGGGTCACCGCCCGTTACGGCGATCACACCATTATTGTCGGAAACGACGGTTTTTTGCACTTACAGTCAATCAACCATGATCAATGCGAGTTCGACAGCACGGTCGCTCATATTGCCGTTGATGACAGATATGCCGGCTATATTACCATCGGTGATGAGATTCGACCGGATGCGGATAAAGCAATGAAAGCCCTCAAAGTCCAAGGGGTGGATCACATCGCGATGTTGACCGGCGATAACAGATGCGCGGCTGAGGCTGTGTCGAAAAATCTTGGGCTTGACAGCTTTTATGCGGATCTTCTTCCGGAAGACAAGGTCAATATTTTTGAAAAGTTAAGCCTGAATGGAAGGAATGAAGGCAAAATCGCATACGTTGGCGATGGAATCAACGATGCGCCGGTCCTTGCCCGTGCCGACGTTGGGGTGGCCATGGGCGCATTGGGAAGTGATGCTGCCGTCGAGACGGCCGATGTGGTCTTGATGACCGATTCCCTCCTGAAAATTGCCGAAGCGATCCATATCGCAAAACTAACTCGAAAAATTGTCTGGCAAAACATCAGCCTGGCTTTTATTATCAAAGGAATATTTATCATTTTTGGAGCTATGGGGCTGGCATCCATGTGGGAGGCGGTGTTTGCCGACATGGGTACCGCACTACTGGCGGTATTCAATTCAACCCGTGTGTTAAATGATTAGGCCATGCAAATGGTTGTATTTAAAATCAGGGACTACTGCATGATTGTACCTTGTCTTATTGTCAGTATAGCTTGCCATAGCGCACGGTATCAATTACCAGATAAATGGTCCAGAATAAAACCGAAAGTCTTCATTCAAAAAAATTAAGGGGGATACCAGATGTTGGGGTGGGCTCACTATATTTCCCATGTCATCAATGTCTATGTATATATTTTCACTTATTTCTTTTGTCTCGGATACTTCTCTGCCCGTAAATTCTACCAGCGCAGTGTCTGTGTCAGAAAAATATTTAACTTTCATATTCTAATCCTCCTTGAAAGATCGTTCAAAAAAGGCATTATGGATTGTTTCGTCGTCTTTCAATAAAATCACTCGAAGATATTTACCGGTTTCCTTAATTTTTGCCCACTTTTTGATTCTTCCATCCGATTGCAACTCGATTTTTTGGGGATGATCAACAACGTACATGAAACGACAATTCAAGCCGCATACCTTATCTTGTGCTTGAGTCAGTTACCTTAAAAATACGGTTTTGGATGCCTGCTCCGATCTTAACGTTCTAAACTGAAAAGCGGCGAGAACGCGGGATCCCAGTCCTTCCAGACAGCCTCATAGCCGTGGGCGCGAATCATGTTCGCCACCTCGGCGGGAGTCCGGTGGTCTGCGATTTCAAATTGTTTGGCCGCATCGATGTTGCTGGCATACCCGCCGGGGTTGGTTTTGGATCCCGCGCTGATGCGGGTGACGCAGATATCAACAAGATGGTCTCTGAATTCGGGATGTTCCCGGGTTGAAAGAACGATTCCGGTATCGGCGAAACACAAGCGAAGCCCCAGCATCATCTGCAGCAGATTGCGGTCGGAAACCAGGTGGGGCCATTGATCCTGGACATTGGTCGCAGGTCTTATGCGGGGAAATGAAAAATCGATCTGACTGCGCCAGTAGACCTTCATCAGATAGGCCGCATGCTCTGCCAGTGCGAGCGTCTCCAGTCTCCAGTCGGCAAGGCCCAGCAGCACGCCCAGCCCGATGCGGCGCATTCCCGCACCTGCAAAACGATCCGGCGAGGAGAGCCGGTAATCGTAATCCCGTTTCGGGCCGGCTAAATGATAGGCGGCATAGGCGTCCCGGTCATATGTTTCCTGGTACAGCGTAACGCCGTCAATCCCCGCCGTAAAGGCCCGGGAGTATTCGTCCCGGTTGAGAGGATAGATCTCAATGGAGATGGATGCAAATTTACCTTGAAGTTTTTGGGCCAGTTCACAAAGATAAGAGATGGTCACAAACTGTACGTCTTCCCCGCTCACCAGCAGGATGTTTCTAAACCCCTCGGAGGCAATCACGTCTGCATCGGCCAGCGCCTGATCGATGGTCAACCGCGTCCTTGCAATGTCCGTGGTGCAATTGTAGCCGCAATAGCGGCACCGGTTGACACAATAACTGGAAATATAAAGCGGCGCATACAGTTGAATTGTCCGGCCGAAGCGCTGCATCGTCAACCGGCGGGCCTGCTGTGCCATGGTTTCCAGGAAAGGTTCGGCGGCCGGGGACAACAACGCTGCCAGCCTCTGGGGTGAGTATCTTCCCGGCGGCCGGGTCAACTCCTGCTGAACCTGTTCGGCGCGAACCCCCTCAAGCTGTTGTTCCCAGCACTTGCGATGGTGATCGAGATTTTTGGCTGCCAGGATCGATTTTATATCAAGGTTCGACGGCTGCTGCATGGGTTATCGGTCCCGCAGAAAGCCGGTGAGCGGGCTGGAGGCGCTGGCCCGGCCGCTTCTGGGGGCCAGCCCGGTCCG
>JAUYIZ010000320.1 GCA_030688615.1 Desulfobacterales bacterium
GCAGAAGAAAAACACTGGACGACCTTTTTACGTCCATGACAGGCAGGCGGCTGCATGAATAAATTGATTCGACGGGAACAACTTTTTCACCTGATCTCGGCCCATTTTAAAGAAATTATCCGCGAACCGGAGGTCCTCTTCTGGGGCATTATCTTTCCGATCCTCATGTCCCTGGGGTTGGGAATCGCATTTACCAAAAAGGCGGATATCGTCCGCCATGTCGTCCTGATCGATTCGGGCCGTATCGGCATGGCCGAGCCCCGGCAGCCTTCCGGCCTTGACTTGTTTCTGCAGCAGGAAACTGAAAAAATAACACCCGCGCGGGATGAACCGCTCCGCTACAAAATCACCATAACCAACGAGCACCTGGGCAATACCACCTTTGTCTTTTGGAAAACAGGTTGGGAAAACGCGATGACGCTGATGAAACGCGGGAGTTTAAGTGTGGTGATCACGGAAACAGATAATCGGATCCAATACCATTTTGACCCCTCAAACCCGGACGCCCAGCTCACCTATCTGAAACTTTCCCAAATCCTCGGCAGCGAAGAATCAACCCGCAGGGAAGCGGCAGACAGTGTGGAAGCTTTAACCGTCAGGGGTACCCGTTATATCGATTTTCTGGTACCGGGTCTGGTGGCCATGGGAATCATGATGTCCTGCATTTGGGGCATCAGCTACGGGATGATCGAAAAAAGGTCGCAGAAGCTGCTGCGCAGAATGGTGGCGACCCCCATGAAGAAATCCCATCTGCTGATGTCCTTGATGATCGTTCGAATGGCCATGAATCTGATTGAATCCGCGCTTCTCCTTATTTTCGCCCACCTGGTTTTTGACATCACCATCCAGGGAAATCCGGCGGCCTTGCTTGCCATTTTCCTCGCAGGCAATATCGCCTTTGCCGGTATTGCCATTTTCGTCTCCTCCCATACGGAAAAGACTGAAACCGGCAACGGCCTCATTAATGTGGTGGTCACCCCCATGGTGGTCCTCTCGGGAATCTTCTTCAGCTACCGTAATTTTCCGGATTGGAGTCTGCCCTTCATCCAAAATTTGCCGCTCACCCTGCTGGCTGACGGATTAAGGAGCATTTTCATCGAGGGCGCCGGATTTGCTGAAATTTCTGTTCCCGCCGCCACCCTGGCAGCCATCGGCATTTTTTTCTTTTCCATCGGGCTGAAGATTTTTAAATGGCACTAGCCCGACATGGGCCGCGGACAACGCCCGAAGTTCCAACTCATGCAGGTGTGGCCGGGTAGGCGGCATTGCCATACGCCGGCCAGGCAAAATCCATATTGTATTTTTTGAGTATTTGGCTTATGGATGAAAATCTCTGTAATTATCGGTCCGTCACCGGCGTGTCGGTATTGTAATCGGCGGTCCGGAAAAATTGAAAATTTCCTTCTTTATGCAAAAAACTATCAAACAATATCGCGATGTAACGCTGTTGCTGCTGACGCTGTTCCTGTGCGCAATAACCGGTTTCAGAGTCGCTTTTGCCCAGAACAATAATGAATATGCGATTGAAGTCGAGACGGAGGGCAGCTACCGCCTGCAACCGGGCGATCCCGTTCATCTGGGCCGCATGGTGGCCTTTTACGAAGCCAAAAAAAATGCGGTGGAAATGGCGGCCAGATATTTTATTCGCAAAGGTTTTATCGAAATATCCGATACGGACAAGCAGGAAGTTTTTAGTCTTTCAATCGCCGGGATTGAGGCCAAAGAACTAAAAAGTCATCAGTTTCACGATGGCCCGGTAAAAACATATAGAGTATTGATCCGGGCGAGAGTGCGGGTGGTCGATTTCGTCTTGGCTGAGCGATTGGAGAAAAAGTTGGCCAACGAAGCTAAGCGGAATTCCTTTCTGGAGAAAATGGAACCTGTGATTGGTCCGGAAATTGATCCCGGTCAAGATATCGCCAAAGCCTACCGGCTCATCCGTGAGAAGCAATGGCGGCAGGTGGTTATTTATCTGGATCAGTTAGAAAAAAAATATCCCGGGTGGGGTGAAATTCAAGCCACCAAAGCTCTGGCGCAATATTCCCTGAATGAGCCTGGTGAGGTAAAACTGTCCTTGAACCGGGCCTGCCGTCTCGGCAACGAGGGGGCCTGCAAGGAACTCAAGGAATTAAAAAAACTGCATGACTATGATTTTAATACCGATGCTCACCAATGAGATCCTGCATGCTTGTTGTGTTTGGTCTGATCTCTTTTATGATTCGACATTTCTATAAACCATTAGCTGCCGAACTTTTCGATTAAGAATATTCCCATGACAATACTAAGGCATCTTTTTCAATCTCCCTCACGCCTTTTAATTGTTTCTTTTATGGCCCTTATCCTGTTGGGAACATTTCTGTTGATGTTGCCGGCGGCATCTGTTGCAAGACCTTTGCCTTGGATCGATGCGCTGTTTACTTCAACTTCAGCTGTTTGTGTGACAGGTCTCATAGTGGTTGACACCGGGGCAAATTTTACGGTGTTCGGCCACATCGTTATTTTAATGCTGATCCAGTTGGGCGGTATCGGCATTATGACGTATTCAACCCTGTTCCTTTTAATCGCCGGAAAGCGCCCGGGCCTGGCCAGCCAAACCATAATCCAAGACACTTTTACCCATTCTCAGGATCGAACATCGGCCGCAGTCTTAAAAGATGTGGTTCTTTTCACCCTGGGAATCGAAAGTTTAGGTGTTTTGCTGCTTTTTTTTGGTTTTTTGCCTGAAAAAGGGATGTTATCGGCATTATATTTTTCCATCTTCCATGCCGTCAGCGCTTTTTGCAATGCAGGCTTTTCACTGTTTTCAGACAGCTTTATCCAATTCCGGGGAAACTGGATACTGATGCTCGGCATCTGTTTTTTAATCATTTCCGGCGGCCTCGGCTTTTTGGTGGTTTCGGAAATCAAGCAACATTTTAATTTAAAACATCATGTTGGCTCTCGGCTCAGCCTTCATTCAAAACTGGTCCTGTCAACAACCGCCTTGCTGTTGATCACGGGCACGCTGTTAATTCTTTTCATGGAATGGAAAAATACACTGGCAGACCTGTCCGTACCCGGTCGTGTTTTGTCAGCCTTTTTT
>JAUYIZ010000321.1 GCA_030688615.1 Desulfobacterales bacterium
CAAAATCCAAACGATGTCCCGTCCTGGAAGGTTTGGGTCATTGAATATTGGAATTTGAGATTTGTTTGTAATTTGGTGCTTGGAATTTGTAATTTTAGACCCAAAACGCCAAGGCAGAGCCATCTATCTCTGACCTGGCCCAGAGGACCAGGTTTTCTATGTTTGCATAAAAGCCATCTCCCGAGGACCCTCTTCTCCAACCAGATTGGAGAAGAACCTTAAATACAACTTAAATCGGATAATGAAAGAAGACTGATATGGGACAATTAGCAGATGCAATCCGTGATTTGCAGGAGGAGCTGGTCTACGGGCTGGTGGACCGGAAAATACAAGAGAAAATACCGCCCCTGGACCTCATCCAAGAGTGCAACCAGGGAATGGTCCAGGTGGGCGAACTGTTTTCTCAGAAAAAATATTTCATCAGCCAGCTTATTTTCTCAGCCGAAATATTTAAAAATGTGATGAAAAAGATAAACCCCCTGCTGGAAGGAGGCAGCAGGAACGACCGGCCCTGCCATACGGTCGTCATCGGCACCGTAAAGGGGGATATCCATGACATCGGCAAGAACATCGCGGGGACTTTTCTGCGCGGGGCCGGTTTTGAGGTGATGGACCTGGGGGTGGATGTGCCGCCTGAAAAATTTGTTCAGGCTGTCGGGCAATCCCATGCCAGGGCCGTGGGACTGAGCGCCCTGCTGAATTTTACCTATCCGGACATGAAATCCGTGGTGGACCGGTTTGCGGCCGAGGGCCTCAGGGATCAGGTGAAAATTATCATCGGCGGCGCGCCGGTCAACGAAGCGGTCAGGCAGTTCACCGGCGCCGATTATTATGCCAATGACGCGGTTGCCGGAGTCAATCTGTGCAAAAAAATCTACGCTTTAGAATAAGATGCTGATCATCGGAGAAAAAATCAACACCAGCCGCAAATCCATCGATGACGCGGTCCGCGGAAAGGACGCTGCGGCAATTCAGCGGGAAGCCGCCCTGCAGGTCGATGCGGGCGCCGGCATGCTGGATGTCAATTGCGGGACCCTGAACACGGATCAGGAGCCCGCGGCGCTGCAATGGCTTGTGCGCACCGTCCAGGAAAAGGTCACGGCACCGCTGTGCATCGACAGCCCCAATCCCCGGGCCCTCGAAGCCGGTCTGGCGGTTCACCGGGGAAAGGCCATGGTGAATTCCATCAGCGGGGAGAAGGATCGTTATCAGAGCATACTGCCGCTGGTCAAAAGGTATCATTCTTCGGTGGTGGTGCTCTGCCTGGACAGTCGAGGGATCCCCCCCGACAAGTCCGGGGCGCTGGAACTGGGCCGGAGGCTGGTGGAGGACCTGGTCAATGATGGCATTGCCCTGGAAGATATCTATTTTGACCCGCTGGTCCGGTCCCTGGCCACCGATCCGCTGGCCGTGCTGGACAGCCTGGATCTGGTCAAAGAACTTTCCGGGCATTATAAGGGACTCAATTTTATTTCGGGCCTGAGCAATGTGTCCTACGGGCTGCCTGAGCGCCGTCATTTGAATCGTGCTTTTGCAGTTCTGAGCCTTGCTGCCGGCATGAACGCGCTGATCATGGATCCGCTGGACGAAAATTTGTCGGGACTTATTCATGCGGCCGAGGCCCTGCTGAATAAAGATCGCTTCTGTTTGAACTACATAAAGGCCTACCACCAGGGAAAACTGTCGGCCAAATAACCCTGTCGGGTATCTGAGAGGAATGTCCCTTGCAGTTTATTGTCACGATACACCCTGAAAAGCAAAAATTCCCCGCCGAAAAAAATCAGAGCATACTCGATGCGGTCCATCAGAATATCATTTTGACAAATTATACCCTGAACAGCCCGTGCGGCGGTCAGGGGCGTTGCGGAAATTGCCGGGTCCGGGTCATGGACGGCGCCCTGTCACCGGTGACGGACCTGGAAATGCGGCTGCTGACCGGAAAAGAGATCGATGCCGGGCACCGGCTTGCCTGCCAGGCGAAAATATTGAGCCACCTGGATCTGGAAGTCCATCTGCAAGCTGCTTTCGAGCCCTTCATGGGGGAGAAAGCACAGATGCCCTGTGAAGTGAAACCGCTTTCCGGGTCTGCGGGGGTAGCGATTGATTTAGGCACCACAAAGATCGGCGGTTATCTGGTGGATCTGACGACCGGGAAAAGACTTGCCGCCATGGGGATGCTCAATCCGCAGGTTTCCTTCGGGGCGGATATCATCAGCCGTCTGGCTTTTGCCGGGAAAGGGCCTGCGTTTCATAAACAGATTACCAGCGTGCTCCAGAACGGGGTCAACCGTCTGGTTGAGGAGCTGGCCCGAAGCGCCGCTCTGCGTCCTGGCGACATCACAGAAATCGTAATTGCGGGCAATACTGCCATGCATCACCTGCTGCTGAGACTACCCATCGACCGGCTTTCCAGGGCCCCTTATACGCCGGCGACGACCCTTTCCATGAAGATCAAGGGACGGCAGCTGGGGTTGAATATGGCGCCGGAAGGCGTGGTTTATTTCATGCCTCTGGTGGCCGCATTTGTGGGCAGTGACCATGTCGCCATGATGATCGGCAGCCGGATAACCGAATCGGATGCCGTCACTTTGGGCCTGGATATCGGTACCAACACCGAAATAGTTCTTTCCAGAGACGGGCATCTGATGTCCTGTTCCTGCGCTTCCGGACCGGCCTTTGAAGGGGCCCAGATTCATCAGGGAATGCTGGCGGTCGACGGGGCGATCTGCCGGGTTAAACTTTATGAGAACGGGACCCGGGTGACCTTCGAAACCATATCCGGTTCTTCTCCAAGGGGGATTTGCGGGTCCGGCATCGTGGATGCCGTCGCGGAATTTTACCGGCATGGCATCATGAGCGATCATGGCATTTTAAACCGGACCCACCCCGGGGTACGTTTTAACCGGGAACGGGGCATGCATGAGTTTCTCCTGGTCCCCCAGACAGTATCCGCCACGGGTTCTGATCTGGTGATCACCCAGAAGGACATCAGTGAAATCCAGCTGGCCAAAGCAGCCGTCGCAGCGGGAATATCATGCCTGCTTTCGGCTGCCGGCATCGGCAGAGAGGACATTGAAAAGGTCATACTCACCGGAGCTTTCGGCTTGCACCTGAATACGGCCAGCGCGATCCAGATCGGCATGCTTCCCGACTTACCCATGGAACGTTTCGATCAGGTTGCCAATGCCGCCGGCGCCGGGGCAAGCCTGGTCCTGTTCTCTGCTGCCGATCGCAGACGGGCAGAGCAACTGGCCGCTGGCATCCGGTATCTGGAACTTTCAGAGGTTCCCGGCTTCGGCAGTCGGTTTGCCAGGGCTTTGCGATTCGGGACGGCAGGAACCTGTTACTAATGAAGTCATTAATATTTAGACAGGATCAACAGGATTTATGGGATTTTTTTAAAAATATCTTGTCGATCCAGTTAATCTTGTCAAAGAGTCCTTGCGTTTATGTCCAAACATTTTTGAGCTTATTAGTAAAGGCTAAAAACTCAATATAGCGGAGCGGTCTGACCTGTGACACCCAGAGAAAGAGTGTTGCTGGCGATGGATCATCAACCCACCGACCAGGTGGCACGCGGGGAAATCTTCATTGATGATGAACTGGTGAAAATTTTTCTGAAGTGCGACAGGGTCAACTTCAAAAAAAGACGGGAGTTCATTTCCCGGCTGGGGCTGGATGCGGTTTGCCTGCAGGCCGGATTCAAAAGAAAACCGCGGGAAAACCGGTTGCCCGCCCCGGCCGATGTTCATTGGCCGGATATGGACCGATGGCAGGCAGATACGGACCTTTTTGTGTTTGTCCTGCTGGACGGCCCCATGGGCTGGGGGATACGCCTGCTGGGCTTTGAAAGGTTCATGATCCAAATCAGCCGCGGGGGGGCGGAGATAATCGATTTTGTCCACGCGGTGGAGCAATTAAATATCGAGCTGGCTGACACGGCGTGCCGTAAAGGCGGAAAAGGAATCATCATTGCCGATGACATTGCCTATCAAAACGGCCTGCTTGTTTCCCCTTCTCAACTGCGCGCCTTTTTTTTTCCCTCTTACGGACGGCAGATAAAAAGTATGTCGGCCATGCAGATGCCTGTTTTTTTTCACTCGGACGGAAATATACGTCAGGTCCTGGATGATATCGTGACCGCCGGCTTTACCGGGCTTCAAGGGCTGGAGTCGGCTGCGGGCATGGATATGGCATCTGTCCGGCGCCGATATGGAAAACGCCTTTGCCTCTGGGGGAATCTGGATCCCGCCTGCCTGGCAGTGCCCCGTGACACCCGGAATGTCGAGGACCAGGTGCGCCGGATTATTTCCGTTGCCCCCCGCGGCGACGGATTGATTTTCGGCACCAGCAGCGGTCTTTACCAGGGGATGATCCCGGAAAATCTGAAAAGGGTTTACGGCCCAAAGTTGCTGAACCGGGTATGATTTTACACTCGGCGCGGCCCTGCTGTTTTTTGATCCCCAAGGAGAGTTTTATTCTTTCATGATGAAAATGTTGCACAACATCGTCTGGGTGAGATTTAGATCAATTTCAAAACGATGGCAGCGGGGCAGGATATCCGGAGGCACATGAAGCAAGCCTGGCCGGGACGCCGAATCTTCAGGGTGCATCGACCAGAAACAAAATCGGCCTGTATAAAAAACACGTGGAAGAACTGGAACTGAGCGATTATTTGGGGCCCCAGGTCCCGACATTATCCCTGTCTCGCTGACCGGCGGGGATAATTTCCAAGGGTCTCTAGACAGGATCCAGGGGCATGGCCCAGATGATCTGGTTCTTGTTGAGAAAAATGACTTTTTCCGACCCTTCAGGAACATTGATGTCGAACAGCGTGAGATACTGATCGCTGCCTTCTTTAAAAAGATCTGAAAGGCGTTGCGAGCGTCTTAAGTTAATTTTCCCCTTGATGGTGGTTCCATCGATTAACTTGACGATAATAGAGCTGGAATTGAAATCCCTCATTAAAACCCCCAGAAAATTTCAGCGTAAGACCTTTGGAAAACCCCTCCGTCTTGATTGAGGCCTTAAATAAATAAATTATAGCCAAATCCCATGGGATTGTCAAGTTTTTTGCAAGCTTTGCAAGCGCTCGGAAAGCGTCCGCATTTGGTCTTGACATACCCCGGCGCTGTTTGACATACTCGCGCCCGATGAGAAAAATAACCTTTCCACCGGCTTTGCAATATGAGGCCTATCGAAACTATTGGCTGGGATTATTCGGCGCCGTCAGCGGTTATCAGGTTCTCATGTTCGGTCAATTCTGGCTGATGCATGAGCTGACCGGATCGCCCCTGTACCTCGGATACATCGGCATGGCGAATGCCGTTCCCGCCATATTACTTAACCTGGTGGGAGGGGTGGTGGCGGACAAGCTGGACAAAAAACTTCTGGTTGTGCTCACCATGGCGCTGTTATCGATGCTGGTGCTGTTGCTCGGGTTCCTGACCTTTTTCAGCCTGGTAAAGGTCTGGCATGTTATGGCGATCGGGGTGTTCACGGGTGCGATTAACGCTTTTAATCAACCGGCGCGCATGTCCCTGTATCCGACGCTGGTTCCCCGGAAGGCCTTGACAAGTGCGGTGGCGCTCAACTCGGTGGTCTGGCAGGCAACGCGAATTGTGGCGCCGGCTTTTGCCGGGCTGTTGATCGCTTTTTTGGGCACGGCGGCTGCCTTTTTTATGGCCGGTCTGGGCATGATAGTTTTTGCCTGGGTCGTTCAAGGACTGCACATCCCGAAGATCGAAAACGGGCCGGGTGTAAAAACCGGGCAGGACCTTCTGGAAGGCTTAAGATTCATTAAGGACAATTCCATCTTTGCTTTCCTGATCGGCATGACGTTTTTTATCAGTTTTTTCGGAATGAGCTATATGACCCAGATGCCTGTTTTCGCAGTGGATATTTTACATATCGGTGCGGACGGGCAGGGCGTGCTCCTGAGCATCAGCGGCGTGGGGTCCATTATCATCACCCTGTGGATAGGGTCCATAGGCAGTTACCGGCGTAAAGGATTGGTGCTGATCGGCGCTGCCACGCTGACCGGCCTGTCGGTCGCCGGATTTGCCTTAAGCTGTGAATTTATCGGTTCCTATGTCATCGCCAGCGTGTTCATGTTTGGTATCGGCGTTTTTACGTCGGCATGCAATATTTCCATCATGAGTTCACTTCAAATAATGGTTCCCGAACACCTGCGAGGGCGGGTGATGGGCTTCTACGGCATGACCTGGGATATCATGCCGCTGGGGGGCCTGTACGTGGGTATCGTCGCGGGATTTATCGGGGCGCCTTTTGCCGTCTCTGTCGGCGGTTTTCTTGTGAGTCTGTTTGCCATCGGCCCCGCCCTCATCAATCGCCAGGTCAGAACCCTTGGAACGCATTTGAACCGTATTGAAGACCATCAGTGAAATCCTCAAATTCAGATGGCTTCGTAAAAAATAGTAATAAAGTTTCAGGGCGCGCGAATGTTGTGTCGTGAGGCGTACTTAGCGTACGCCGCAGCGACAACGACATGAAGCGCAACGTCCCGCCAAAGGCGGGAGACTTTTTTCGAAGCCGTCAAGATTGACAAAAAGAAATAGCTGTGGTAGTCATCTTCCTGCCTGCCGTCGTGTGCCGGGGCAAAAGATTCATGCCCGGGTTATTTCTACCCCAGAAGGAGATCGCCATGAACTATGAAGATTTTTTTACACTGGTAAAAACCAGACGAAGTGTTCGCAGTTTCAAAACCGACCCTGTCCCGGATGACGATGTAAAAAAAATCATCGATGCCGCCCGCTTTGCACCCTCCGGCGCCAATTCGCAGCCATGGGAGTTTATCCTGGTGAAAGATCAGGCCGTCCGGCACCAGATTGTTGAAATGGTGAAAGAATCCAGTCAGTACAGCCGGAAGGTGGAATCTGTCCGGGAAGAGGATTTGATGTTTTCCGGTCTGCAGGGGCCCGTTCGTGACCCCGGCTTTAAAAATGCGCCGGTTTTCATCGTCCTCTGCGGGGATCCCCGGACCAAGGAAGCATACCCGCTTTTAACCACGCTGACCCGCGCGGATTCCCATTTTGCCTCGGGCCTTGCAAGTGCCTTTCTTTACATGACCCTTGCCGCCACCACCCTGGGACTGGGTTCACAATGGGTGAGCGCCACCGGAAGCCCTTTAGTCAAGCCCTTTTTAAAGCGGCTCCTGGAAATACCGCATACTCTGGACGTTTATGATATGCTGGCTGTAGGCTATCCTGAAAAGCAGCCCAAAGAACGCTTTGTGAGGGATAGGGAAGAAATGTTTCATGACGGCCGGTATGACAAGGCCAAATACAAGAGCGATGCACAGATCAGAGACTACATCGTCCGCCTTCGAAAGAGATGATTATGGGGCGCCCGCTGTTCTGGCAGATCCATCCGGTATGGGCCTTTTACTTGCTTGCCGCCATTGCGCTTGGGGTCTTCGGCGTGGGTCTGTACGTGCGCATCGCTCCCTGGAAAAAAAACCTTGGCGCCTTGCGCTCCGGGTTTCATCCATCCGGAATAAAGGCTCTGTTTACAGACGGCCTGCTGGGGAAAAAAATATGGGCGGGTGATGTTCCGGCCGGTTTGATGCATTTTTTGATTTTTGCCGGATTCCTATTGCTGTTCCTGGGGACCCTGATCCTTTCCGCCGATCATTATCTAAAGCTCAAGTTTCTGCAAGGGGCCGTTTATCTCTGGTATTCCGCCTGTCTTGAGGTCGCCGGTGTAATGCTTCTTGCAGGCCTGGTTTGGGCGGCCGTGAGAAGATATCTCCAGCGGGTCCCGCGTCTTGAAAACCGCCCGGAAGATGCCCTGGTACTGTTCTGGCTGGGCCTGGCGGCTTTCAGCGGGTTTCTGATCGAGGCCTTAAGATTAGCGGCCATGCAGCCGGACTGGCGGCAGTGGTCTTTTATCGGAGACCTGGTCAGCCGATGGTTCGACCCGGATCAGGCCCGGCCGCTTTATCCGTATTTCTGGTGGCTGCACGCCTTTTTGAGTCTCGGCCTGGTTGCCTATATACCTTTTTCAAAGCTCTTTCACGTTCTGG
>JAUYIZ010000328.1 GCA_030688615.1 Desulfobacterales bacterium
TGACCGACCATGATATCATGGAAAATGGCGTCTTTTCGGCGGCAGACGGCTTTCACTTTTACCACTTCCCGTTTTCTGCTTCCCAGGGAATACCCGGTAAACTCGCCGAACGGCCCCTCATCCTCCCGCACATGGGCCAGGATTTGCGCCTCGATGACCATTTCAGCGCCGGACGGGACCAGAAGATCGATGGTTTCGGCCGGGGTCAGCTCCATGGGTTCCTGCAGCAGGCTGTTCATGGCCTGCATCTCGTTTTCATCCCCGGCGCTCACGTGCAGCGCGCCCAGAGACCAGCAGGGATGATTCCCGATGACGAACGCGACTTCCAGCGGGCTGCCGTCCGCTTCGGCATTCTTGTAAAAGTCCCAAAGATTTTTGGCTTCGGTCAAATGGATGCCGAACGTGTCCTGGCCTTTGATCATCAGCCGGTTGAAACTGGCATTGATTTTTTTTGTTTTCGGGTCCTTTGCCAGGGCGATGGCGCCGGTGATGTAGGCGGCGGCATCTTTTTCATGATGTACGATCTGGGGAAGTTTAAGCAGGTTGACATCCTTTCCGGTGCGGACAACCTCCTTGACGGGCCCGGTTGCAACCTGCACGGGCTGGACAGGGTGCCGCAGGCGCTCCAGATAGGTCTGGACCAGTTTGCGCGGTTCGGTCCCCATTGCCAGCGCCAGCCGCTCTCTTTTGGCATACAGGTTGGTCAATACCGGAAACGATGTCCCCTTCACATTTTCAAAAAGAAGCACCGGACGCTTTCCCTGCCGCTCGAGATTCATCACCAGGGCCGGCAAATGCAAGTTCGGGTCGATTTCTTTTTTTATCACGACAAAATCATCGGCCATCTCTTTTTTGACATCTTCCAGAAATGACCTCAGATCCTTGACGCCCATTTAGCCTTTCTCCGATCGTTCCAGGGCCTCGAACACGTTGTCCCAGGGTTTTCCCGGTACCCACGCATCCAGTTCTTCATGAATTTTGATGAACCAGGGCTCGGGGCTTTTCAAACCCGATTCGCCCCTCACCCAGAGGATTTCCGCACCCGGCAGCGCGTCTTTTGACCGGGAGACGGTCGCCCTCACCTGCCGGGTATCGTACTTTGCCGGGCCCGGGGTCAGGTCTTTGATGAAAAGGCGGGTTTTCCCTTCCTGTAAGTCTTCATACTTGCGAACAAATGTCTGCCATTCCTTTGCCATCTTTACGACCTCCTATTTCAGCCCGTATTTTTGCCAGTTGTTGACCACCTTCTCCTGAACTTCCGGCGAGTAGATTGTTTTAAATGACGCTTTGATGGGGATGATCTCCCGGGGCCAGGATGGCGGCCAGGTGCTGTCAAAAACCACCGACACCCCTTTGAGCTTGCTGCGCTCGTCCGGACTGTAAAACGGTGTCAGTGAATTGGACCGGCCTTCGTACCATTCATAGGCAATCCCCGTGCCGGGATGGCAGCGGGTGGCAAAGGCGTGCAGGACTTCGGCCATGTTGAACACGTCCACGTCCTCATCCACCACGATGTGTTTGTTGGTCATGACCCTGCGGGCGGTAAAGTAGTCAAGCACCCGGCGCGCCACCTCGGTGCCGCCTTTTTTGACGCCCACAATGATCAGGTGCGTGACGCCCTCCGGGGGCACATACACATCGGTCACCGGAATGCCGTGCCGCAGCAGCCCCTGTTTCATCGCAATTCCCGCGCTCATGGAAGCCGCGATGGAGCTGTCGTCCGGAGGGGTCCCCAACGCAATCATCGTCAGGATCGGGTCGTTGCGGTAGGTGACGGCGCTGACCTTGACGGCGACGCCGTCGCACATGGTCCCGCTGCGATAACCCGGGTACTCGCCAAAAGGGCCGTCCGGGGCGATCTTGTCCGGCATGAGATGCCCTTCGATGACGATTTCGGCATGGGCCGGAACCATCAGGTCCGATGTTTCGCAGCGCACCAGGTCCATCGGTTTTCCCCGCATGCCCCCGGCGTGCTCGGCTTCATTGTCCTGGGGCCTGAACGGGTGGGTTGCCATGATATGGGAGATGGGATCTGCGCCGATGACGATCGCAATGGGCATGGGCTCATTTTTCGGCAGATACTTTTCTTTGAATATCATTGCCAGTTGGCTGGTGGACTGGGGCCAGCCGGTCAGCCAGTTTTTGGTGTGGACCATAAAGCGGTACATCCCCCAGTTGGTCCAGCCCGTGATCGGGTCCTTGCAGATCACTGCGTCCCAGGTGCCGATGTAGCGGCCGCCGTCGCCTTCATGAATCATGGGGCTGGGGAATTTGTACAGGTTCACATCATCCCCCAGCATGATATTTTCCTTGCACGGCGCATTGTTCCGGGTCAACGTGTTGGGGGGCAGCTTCTTTTCAAGTTTTTCTTCGTACACCCGGTAAATCTCCCTGACGGAAGTGTCCTTGGGCAGTCCCAGGGCCAGCGCCACCCGGGACCATGTTCCGGTGGTGCCGTTGGAGATCCTGAACCCCTGCGGGTAATCCTTGATATTTTCAAAAAGCAGGCAGGGGCCCTGCCTTTCATAGGTTCTTCTGCCGATGGCGCCCACTTCCAGGTCCCAGCTCACTTCCCGGCTGATTCTGGCCAGTTCGCCCTCACGTTCCAGGACCTGAAAAAAATCTCTGTGATCATTAAATGCCATATTGAATCCTCCTTAAAAAATAATAAATCATGTCCTCGTGTTTATGCGTTTTCCGTCTTCATTGCAAGCTTTTCGTTGCCAGTTTTCCGGCGATATCTTTTTCCAGTGTGCTGCGGTCGATTTTCTGATCCGATATCAGGGGAAGGTTTTCCAGGATTTCCAGGCGCTCGGGCAGCTTGAAGGCGGCGATGTGCTGCTGTGTGAGAAAGGATATCATGTCTTCAAAAGCCATAGCCTCACCCGGATGCAGCGCCACATACGCGCAGGCCTTTTCTCCCATGAGTTCATCGGGCATTCTCACCACGGCTGCTTCCTTTATTTTCGGATGGCTGATCAGCAGGCCTTCCAGTTCGCCCGGGTGTATGTTTTGTCCGCCCCGGATAATCACGTTTTTCTTGCGGCCCACGATCATCAGGTTCCCGTTTTCGTCGAGGCTGCCCAGGTCTCCCATGGCAAACCAGCCGTCGCTGTTCCAGCATTCCAGCGTGGCCTGCGGGTCTTTAAAATAGCCGGAAGCACACGAGGGGCCCTTGCCCCATATTTCCCCCATCTTGCCGGGGGAAACTTCAACATCATGATCGTCGACGATCTTTATTTCGGTCCCGAACCTGGGTTTGCCCACGGTATGCATGCGGACGTGCCGGGGATCGTCCATCGCGGGAAGGATGAGGCCGCCGAAGTCCACCGCGCCGTAGTCGCTGATGACGGCGCCGCCGATTCTTTCCTCCGCCTCTTTGACCAGCGACGGCGGGATAATGGCGCCGGCGCTGTACCAGAGCCGCAGGGAAGAAAGATCATAGGCGCCGGCCTTGAATTGTTCCACCATTTTTGCCAGTTGCGTCGGAACCAGGCAGGCCACGGTAACCCGGTGCTTTTCCATGGCCCTCAAGGCCCCATCCGGGCCGTCCCAGGGGTGCATGACAATTTTGGCCCCGGCCCACGGGGCGTCATAATATGCCGGCAGAGACGGGCCGCGGGCGGCCGGAGCAAAGGCTGCGATCACATCGGCACCGGTAATGTGCAGCACGGGAACCTGACCTTCGGCCCAGGCCGCGTTGGCGGCCGCCGGGTACTCGACAAATTTGGGCCGCCCGGTGGTGCCGGTGGTGTGATTTATAATGGAAACTTCAGCCGGCCGGTAACGGCGCCGGGCAAGAAGCGAAGCGTCATTTAATCCACCTGCCGGCGGTTCCCGGAACAATCGCCGAACCGACCGCTTCCCTTGGGGCACCTTGTCGGAAAGCAGTAAAATATGCTTTAAATAAGGCAGGTCGGAGCGCATGGTTTCAACAAGTTTTAAATGGTCAAATTTATTATACTTCCAGGGGATGGCAATTGCCCTCGCCTCGGTAAAGCGCAGGATGTGCCGCATTTCCTTTTCGCGCATATTGACCGTGACGGGCGCGCAAAGCAGCCCCGCCTTTTCGCAGGCAACCCGAAGCAGATGCAGTTCGATGCAGTTGGGCAGCTGCACCACCACCACGCCGTCCCGGTCGATTCCCAGCCCGATAAGGTTCAGAGCCATCTGATCGGTCCACTGTCTGGCCTCGGCCCAGGTCAGTCCCGCCCGCGGATCGCATATGGCCTGGCTGGAGGGCCGGTTTTCCGCGTTTTGATCCCATAAGGTCGAGATGGTTGTTTTCCAAAACCCGTCCGAAATGAGTTTGCTGATTTCTGCATCCGAGTATCGACTCGGTTTGGACATTTCTGAGATGCTCCTTTTATTCGCTTCTTGAAAACCTGGTCCTCAGGGCCAGGATATTTACATGTTGACAATAACGCCGGTCATGGGTTAAACAAATTCTAGGCCAAGCTATGATATCTGTTGTCTATAGCATACCTTTACGGTGGCATTCCAGCCTTTTTGTTGCGTGGCGTGAAGATTTCAGGAGAGCATACCTGCTGTTGACTAGATTTGAAAGTTAATCCAAAGGAGGTAAAAAATGAAAAAATTACTAGGTCCGGTTGTTGGAATTTTCATCATTTTCGCCATGGCAGGCGGCATGTCCCTGCCGTCATTTGCCGCCAGCGAGCTACCCAGAGCGGTGGCCATCGGGACCTCATCCATCGGCGGCGTTTACTACGTGCTGTCGGTGGGGATGGCCGATATTATTAACAAGCACACGCCCATGAGTGCAACGGCCGAGGCCGTGGGCGGATCCGATGCCAATATGCGCGCGATCAAGGCGGGCAAGGTGCATCTGGCCATGGCCAACACGTTCAGTTCCGTCAACGCCTACCGGGGCGTG
Organism: Desulfobacterales bacterium; assembly: GCA_030688615.1. Lineage (GTDB taxonomy): Bacteria > Desulfobacterota > Desulfobacteria > Desulfobacterales > JAUYIZ01 > JAUYIZ01. Next base: position 4,895 of record JAUYIZ010000328.1, read on the forward strand.
CAGCAATTCGCCAAAGACGGCAGACTCCCGGTCCGCCTTCTGGCATTGGGGCAGCCCAGTTATCGCCAGACCGTTGTCCGGGTGGCGGCCGGGATCAAAACCATTGCCGACCTGAAGGGTAAGAAACTGGTCGCCAAACGACGGGCCCTGGCGGAACTGGAGCTGGTGGCCGATGCCCAGTTAAAGGCCTACGGCCTTGATCGCAAGGATGTGCAGTATATCGCAACGGCCAAAACGGATGAGGCCATCAGCGCGCTGATCAGCGGCACCGTGGATGCAGCGGTCATTCCGGGCGGGGCCCCCGCGGCATTTTTAATAAAATTGTTTGAAAAAATCGATGCCCGCATTTTAAATATTCCCCCGGACAAAATGAAAATCGTCCTGGAAGAATTAGGGCCGGCTTTTTATGATGACGTTATCCGCGGCGGCATCTATCGGGGGCAGAGCGAAGCGGTGCATGCACCGGCCATGGGCACCAGCCTGGTGGCGGCCGAAAATCTGCCGGAAGCCGCTGCTTATGAGGTCATCAAAGCCTTGTATAAAAATTTTGACAGCTTCAAAATGGTTCACAAGGCCGCCGCTTACTGGACACTTGACAACACGCTGGGAAAATTTCCCATTCCTTTTCATCCCGGCGCGATCCGGTATTTCAAGGAGATCGGGTCCTGGACAGCGGCCCATGAGCGGAAACAAGAAAAGCTGTCAGCGAAATAAACAGGTAGCGGTTTACGGTTTACAGTTACCGGTTTACGGTTAAAAAACAAAAAATAAAAGAGTATCCCGGATTTCCAAAGGTTTGTAAATTCAGGGTGCAGGGAACGAATCAGAAAATGATAGAATTCCTTCAACTGTAAACTGTGAACCGGTAACCGTAAACTGATTAATGATAGAATTCCTTCAACTGTAAACTGTAAAGCGGTAACCGTAAACTGATTTTATCCTTGAACCCTGTTTTCCTATGATATTGGAGAAGTACCTGAAATTGTAAATAGGTGCGACAGGTTGTAAGGGGCTGCACTCGGGAGAATGATGTTGGCGCTCAAGCGAGTCAAAGAAATCGTTGCCGTTCTGTTTTTTGCCTATTGCGTGAGTTTTGTTTTTAAGGTGCCGTTCTATTTCGGCGCCTACATCGCCACGCCGCAGTTGCTGGCGGGAGCTCTTATTTTTGTCCTGGTCCTGCACGCCGTCAACAGCCGCGGCAGCCGTCTGGAGCGCATGGTCGATGCCATACCGCTGCTTCTGGGGCTTCCCGGCATTTTATTCATCGCTTTTTTTTATGAACAGGCGCTGGATTACGAGGGCTACGGCTTTCTGGACGAAAAAGGTGTCATTTTATCTTTTTCACTGGCCGTGGCCCTGCTCATCCTGGTGTACCGGCGCACCACCTGGGCCATGCCGGCGCTGATCATTACCTTGCTGTTTTTTGTTCGTTTTCAGGGCTATCTGCCGGGTTTGCTCAACGGGGTCGGATATGGTTTCGACCGGCTCGGATTCAGCTTTTATCTGGGCTCCCATGGCATTTTCGGCGTTCCATTCAAGATTGCATCCACCGTGTTGATCAGCTTTATCGTTTTCGGCCGGATGTTTCAGATTGCCGGGGGGGGAAAATGGTTTCTGGATCTGGCCTCCTGGCTTTTAGGCTCGGCCCCCGGAGGGATTGCCAAGGTGGCGGTGATCGCCAGCGGTTTTTTTGGCATGATTTCAGGTTCACCCTCGGCCAATACGGCCTCCACCGGTGCCATAACCATTCCCATGATGATCCGGACAGGGTACCGGCCGGCCTTTGCCGGAGCGGTGGAAGCGGTTGCCAGCACCGGCGGACAGTTCATGCCGCCGGTGATGGGGGCCATCATCTTTATCATGGCAGAATGGCTGGAGATATCCTACAGTTCCGTGGCCCTGAAGGCCGCCTTGCCCGGCATACTCTATTATGTTATTGTTTTCAGCACCATTCACTTTGAAGCGCTTAAAAAGAACCGGCCTGTGATGGTCCGCGAGGACGTGGTCCCGTTGAAAACGATCGTCAAAACCGGGTGGATTTATGCCCTTCCCCTGACCGTCCTGGTACTTTTTTTGCTGGTTTTGCAGTATGAGCCCGAGGAATCCGTTTTTTTTGCCGTGCCGGTTCTGATCGCATGCAGCTATTTAAGTTCGGACAGGTCCATCCGGTTGACGCCGGGCAGGATATACGAGAGCATCGTGGGGGCTGCGGAGACCTGGCTGACCGTAGGCGCGGTCACGGCAGCGGTGGGAATGGTCATCGGCGCCCTGACATTGAGCGGGCTGGGCGTGAAAATTTCAGGGTTTCTGATTCAGATCAGCGGCGGCTACCTGTTTGTTATGCTGATCATGGTGGGGCTGGCCAGTTTTGTCCTGGGCATGGGCCTGGATTCCATCCCCTGTTATATCACCGTGGCGATTTTAACGGCCCCGGCGCTGATTAAAGCCGGTGTGCCCGATATTGCCGCCCATCTTTTTGTTATTTACTGGGGCATGGCCTCGTTTTTTACGCCGCCGGTGTGTATTGCCGTGTTTGTCGCCTGCGGCATCAGCGGCGCCAGGGTGGGAGAGACAGGCCTGCATGCCATACGGCTGGGGGTGGGGGTTTTTTTGATACCGCTGGCCTTTGCGCTTCATCCGGCCTTGCTGCTGATGGGGTCCGTCCCGCAGATCATTGTCACGACGATCCTGGCCGCCGTGGCGGCCGTGGCCGTCGGCAGCGGGCTTTCGGGCTATTGTCTGAAGCCGGCCGGTTGGGTGCAACGGCTGATGCTGGTGGCCGGGGCGGTCCTGATGATCCTGCCGGACTGGAGCACCGTGGCGCTGGGAGTGATGGGCATCGCCGGGGCGGTCATCTGGCAATGGGTGCAGTTGCGGTCATCACGGCAAGGCGCGTAACAGGTAAATATCCTGGCCCTGAGGACCAGGCTTTGGTTATCCCCGGAGGGGATTTGCTTGGTTGGAAGTTCATGGCATGATTGAAATTACAAATAGCAAATTACAAATACCAAACAATTTCCAATGACCCAAATTCCAAAATCCAAACGATGTCCCGTCCTGGAAGGTTTGGGTCATTGAATATTGGAATTTGAGATTTGTTTGTAATTTGGTGCTT
>JAUYIZ010000329.1 GCA_030688615.1 Desulfobacterales bacterium
CGGACATCGTGCCTGTCTCCTCGGTAACCCGTCAGGTTTCCATTGAAAATGACCCATGAAGCAGTTATATTGTCAAAAATTTATTCTGTTGCTCTATGTTGGATTTTCCCTGCTGACCGGACTGCCCGGATGTACGCTGCCCCCCCCGGAAAGTCTTTCGGAATCCGGTGATATTTCCATGGTCAGGGTCCTGCCGCAGGACTATCCGGTTTTTGAAGATGATATGTTCTATGACGGCCTGCCTTTTGCAGCGGCCCGGAGCCTGTCTTATCTTGCGCGGGTCCCATCCGCCCGCAAGTTCAAATTCGGCCAGGACATCTTTACGGCCTCTCATATGGTACGCTCGCTGGAGAACTTTATCCGGTTTACCGAGACCCGGCCGTCACCGCCGGACCTTCAACGTTTTATTGCATCAAACTTTTTAATCTACCGGTCTGTCGGAGCCGGCAAACCAGGACAGGTCCTGTTCACGGGGTACTACGAACCCCTGTTGCACGGAAGCCTCCATCCGAGCCCACAATTTAACATCCCGGTTCAGGCCAGACCCGCTGATTTGTTGACCATCGACCTTTCATTGTTTTCCCCGGAATTCAACCATAAAAAAATCATCGGCAGATTTTCCGGAAAAACCGTACTTCCCTATTATACGCGCCAGGAAATAGACACCATGGGACTCATGGATAACGCCGTAAAGATCGCCTGGGTCCAGGACCCGGTGGCCCTTTTTTTTCTGCAAATTCAAGGTTCCGGCAAGATCCTCCTGGATAACGGAGATATCCTCAACGTTCATTACGACATCTCAAACGGCAGGCCCTACAGGAGCATCGGGAAGCTTCTCCTGGAGCAAGGAAAAATACCCCGATCAAAGATGTCCATGCAAGAAATACGGGCCTATTTATGGAAACATCCTGAAGAAATGTCTGCCATTTTAAATTACAACCCCAGCTACGTTTTTTTTAAAGTTGAACGGGACGGTCCGGTGGGTTATCTGGACGTCAAGCTGACGGCAGGGCGTTCCCTTGCGCTGGACCGGCATCTATTTCCCCTGGCCGCACTGGCATTTGTCGAGACAAAAAAACCGCTGGTGGACGGGGCCGGACAGATCCGGACCTGGGATAAGATGCGCCGGTTCGTTTTTAATCAAGATACCGGGGGCGCAATCCGGGGCCCGGGCCGGGCGGATTTGTTCTGGGGAAACGGGCCCTACGCCGCAATCGCCGCCGGCCACATGCAGCATGGGGGGACCCTGCATTTTCTGATCCTCAAGCCGGACAGGTAAGCCTGATTAAAACCCGGGTAAACTCTGTGCTTGACACGGGCGGCATAAATTCTGATAATACCCATCTCGGATCATCCGTCGGGGGTAAAGCCGTTACGACGTCAGGCTGGTAACATAGGAGGATAACATGTTCGGCATCGGCATGCCAGAGATGTTTTTAATATTGGCAATAGCGCTTATTGTCCTTGGGCCCAAGAAATTGCCGGACATCGCAAAATCGCTGGGACGGGCGCTCGGGGAATTTAAAAGAGCCACCAATGAACTCAAGGAGTCCATAACCCTGGAGGATGATTTAGAGGACATTAAAAAATCCATGAACGATCTGGGCGAAAACCTGCGGGAGGAAAATGCCGGACCCGTCCCGGACCCGGAAAGTCAAAAACCCGCTTCCCCCCCTTCCCTGGCAGAAAGTGCCCCTGAAATGGACCAGACTGAGCAGCCACCCATCAAAAAATGAATGAAGAAGACAAGAAAATTCCTTTTACCGCTCACCTTGAAGAACTCAGGCAACGCCTCATCGTCTGTTTTATCGCGGTTGGCGTAGGTTTTCTTGCTTCTTACGGGTTTAAGGAGCAAATTTTCTACCTGCTGTCCCGGCCTTTGGTTTCCGTCATGAAAAACAACGGGAAAATCATATTCACGGGCCTTCCCGAGGCTTTTTTTACCTATTTGAAAGTTGCATTTCTATCCGGGATCATGCTGGCCACACCTGTAATCCTCTATGAGTTCTGGCTGTTTGTCTCTCCAGGGCTCTATAAGAAGGAAAAAGGGCTGCTGCTCCCGATTGTTTTTCTGTGTTCTTTTTTCTTTGTCGGCGGAGCGCTTTTTGGATATTTTATCGTGTTTCCGTTCGGTTTCCAGTTTTTCCTGGGCTTTGCCACCGATACCATACAGCCGCTGCCTTCCATGAAAGAATACTTAAGTTTTTCTTCCAAGCTGTTGCTGGCCTTCGGCCTGGTGTTCGAACTTCCCGTGGTGATCACTTTCCTGGCAAAAATGGGAATTGTTTCTGTTGATTTTCTGAAAAAAAATCGCAAATACGCGACCCTGTTGTTTTTTGTGGTCGCCGCCATACTCACCCCGCCCGATGTGATCACCCAGATAATGATGGCGCTGCCTTTAATGGCGCTATATGAGATAAGTATCCTGGGCGCAAGAATCTTCGGGAAAAAAAAGGAGGAGGATCCTGAAGAGATTGTCCCCTAAAAAGTCAAAAATAATGCTTGACAAAACTTTCAATCGATCCTAATTGATATGAGTTGAGCCTTTGGAATACTGGTTAAAATCAGGTTTCCGCAAAGTTTTCAGAGCCAATCTTTGTACGATGAAGTTCAAGGACGTGTTAGGGCTGGATGGACAATGGCGTCTATATCCGTGGATATAGACGTTTTTTTTTGCGCGCGCTAAGGGCAAACAATTTAACCGCACCAATACCAAGAAAAAAATAAAAATGGATTTTAAACCGAAAATAACCCTGTTTCATTGTATTAATGTCTTCGGTCAAAAGATTCCGCCGGCACCGGGCCGCCAGGATGCGGCAGACATTAAGGTCGTCCAGATGGCCTGTTCGGCCATGGTTAAAGACGTTTTTTTATTGCGCGCTTTCGAATCCGGAGCGGATGCCGTGATCGTGCTGGTTTGCCCCGAGGGGCGATGCCGCCACCTTGAAGGGAACATTCGTGCCAGGCGACGGGTGGATTGGGTCAAAAAACTCCTGGAAGAGATCGGTTTGGGCGGCTGGCGCCTTTCCCTTTTTCACATCCGTCCCGGAGACACGGAATTTTTGGATATTCTGAACAACACGTTAACCGATCTGGCGGAGATGGGCCCGAACCCGGCTGCATAGATAGTTAGTGCCCATCCATAAATGAGATAGTTTTTGCAAGATCAAGGCGGGCGAGAATTTCAACCGCAGGAATACGTTGTGTATTTTGAGGATTGAAATTCGGAGCCCAACGCAGATATTGCGGAAAATAGCCATTTATGGATGGGCACTAGTTAGGAGTTGCCGATATGATCGTAGGTGAACAAAAATCGATTGCGGAAATCAAGGAAATCGTCAAGCCTTTCCCCAAAGTCCTTATCCTGGGCTGCGGCACTTGTGTGAAAACCTGTTTCGCAGGTGGAGAGGATGAGGTCGCCGTGCTGGCTTCTGCGCTGCGCCTGGCTTTCAAAAAAGATGGCGTGACCATAAAAATCGAAGAACTGACGGTGGAGCGCCAGTGTGAGGATGAATTCGTTTGCGAGGCCGTTGATGCGGTGGGCCGCAATGACACCGTGCTGTCTTTGGCCTGCGGCGCCGGTGTGCAGGCGGTGGCCAGGCGTTTTTCCAGGTCGTCCGTTCTGCCGGGTGTGAACACCACCTTTATCGGCACCCTGGAAAAGCAAGGCCTTTTTACGGAAGAATGCACCGGTTGCGGTCACTGCGAACTAGCCCGTTTCGGGGCCGTGTGCCCCGTCACCCGGTGTGCCAAGAAATTATTAAACGGTCCCTGCGGCGGGTCTCAAGCCGGAAAATGTGAGATCGACCCGCATACCGATTGTGCCTGGCACCTGATCATCGAGCGCCTCACGGCACTGGGGCAGCTTGACAGCCTCAGAAGCCTGGTCCCTCCAAAAAATTGGCGCACCAGCATTGCCGGCGGTCCCCGTAAACTTGTCAGAGAGGATCATATCATATGAAAACACAAGCGGTAAGCAACCTCCAGAAAATCCTGTCGCAGGGCACCTTTGCCGTGACATCGGAATGCGGCCCCCCCCGGGGAGCAGATGCCACCGTCATCCGGAAAAAAGGCGAATTGCTCAAGGGTTACGTCGACGCGGTCAATGTCACCGACAACCAGACCGCCATCGTAAGGATGTCAAGTATCGCCGCCTGTGTCCATTTATTACAACTAGGGTTGGAACCGGTCATGCAGATGGTCACCCGGGACCGAAACCGTATCGCCCTGCAATCCGATCTAATGGGCGCCTACTCTTTGGGCCTGCGCAACGTGCTTTGCCTGACCGGCGACCACCAGACCTTCGGCAGCCAACCCGATGCCTTGAATGTATTTGACATTGACTCCATGAACCTGCTGCATGCGGTAAAGACCATGAGAGATTCCGGGTCTGACATGAGCGGCTTCGAACTGAAAGAACCGCCACGGATGTTTATCGGCGCCGCGGCCAATCCGTTTGCAGACCCTTTTGACTTTCGTATCATCCGGCTGGCCAAAAAGATCGATGCCGGCGCGGACTTCATACAGACCCAGTGTATCTACAACCTGGATCGATTCCGGCAATGGATGCAGCGGGCGCAGGACGAAGGATTGACCGAACGCGTGCATATTCTTGCCGGGGTGACACCTCTCAAGTCAGCCGGCATGGCCAAATTCATGGCCCGGCGGGTCGCCGGCATGGATGTGCCCGATGCCGTTATCAAACGCATGGAAGGCGTAGCCAAGGAAAAAGCAGCCGAAGAAGGCCTGCAGATCTGTCTGGAAACCATTGCCCAGGTACGCGACCTGCCAGGTGTCCACGGCATTCATATCATGGCCATCGAATGGGAAGAAAAAGTTTCCGAGCTCGTCCGGCAGGCGGGTCTCTGGCCGCGGCCGGAGTAACGGAGGAGCCCATGCCCAAAAAGTTTCATATTCCCATTAAAACCGCGCCGCCCAGGTTTGAACCCATCGGCAAATACGCCACGGTTGAGTTCCGGGAAGACTGCGCCGGAAGCTGCAAGGCGTGCGTGAAAAAAAATTGTGTCTATGGTGTGTTCCAGAGCGGCTATCAGCATATGCGGTCCATGGACGAGCCGGCCTATCTGTACACTTGCCAGAGCTGCTTCAGATGCGTGCAGGAATGTACCAAGGGTATTTTTTCCCGGGTCATCAACCCGGCTTACCGTGCCCTGGGCGACGGCTACTGGCTGGCCGGTATTATTCTGCAAACCTGGTATCAGGCCCACACGGGAAAGATTCCCGTTTCAGGGGCCGGTTACCGGGGGCCCTTTACGGGCAAAGGATTCGATGCCATGTGGACCGACATGTCCGAGATCGTGCGGCCCACCCGGGACGGCATCCACGGCCGGGAATATATCAATACCTGCATTGAGTTGACCCGCCGGGTCAGCCGGCTCGATTTCACCAACAACAGCCCCGGCAATGCAACGGCGGCGCCCATTCTGGAAATCCCTCTGCCGGTGCTGTTTCAGGCGCCGGACCTGGGCATCTGGAATGTCAACGTGCAGCAAGCGGCCGCGGCCGCGGCCCAGCGTCTGGGTACCCTGTTGCTGTTAAAGCCGGAAGATTTCACGGATGCGCTGGCGCCTCATGCCGACGCGCTGGTGCCGTGCCTGACGCAGGACAATTATCATCGCTTTTCCGACCTGGTGCACCGGAGTCGCATGGTGGAGCTGGCCTATACGCCCCAAATTATCGATACGCTGCCCAAACTGCGGGCGCTGCGCTCCGACCTGGTCATTTCCATCGGTGTGCCGCTGGACGACCGGGCGGCATCCCGTGCCGTCGAGCTGACCCGGGCCGCGGTGGATACGATCCATTTCTACGCCGACGCGCACGGCAATTCCCCGGACACGGATCCGCCGCGTTTTTTAACAGAGATGATCCGCGAAGTCCATCTCGAGCTGGTGGATCAATCGATCCGTCAAGCGGTCAATCTGATCTTTTCCGGCGGCATCGCCATGGCGGAACATATGGCCAAGGCCATCATCTGCGGCGCCGACGGGGTGGTTCTGGATCGACCCCTCCTGATCGCCCTCGAGTGCCGGTTATGCGGCAACTGCCGCAACAATGAACCCTGCCCGGTAAAAATCGACGAAATCGACCCGCAATGGGGTTTGCAGCGTATGGTCAATCTCATGGGCGCCTGGCACAACCAACTGCTTGAAGTCATGGGCGCCATGGGTATCCGTGAAGCCAGGCGACTGCGGGGCGAAGTGGGCCGCGCCATGTGGTTTGAAGACCTGGAAAAAGAGAATTTTGCGCCGATATTCGGCCGCAGGCAAGTATCATAACGAGGATCCAAGATGCCGTCTAAAACAAAAACCTTTCCATTGCCGAAGGTCGTCGAAACCCCGTCACGGTTTCGACATCCCATCGGCAAATTCATCATCCGCCGGAATTCCCGCTGCACGGCCTGCGGTCTTTGTGCCGACCTGTGTCCCTACGGCGTGCACCCCCGGTACGACCATTACGGCAAGTCCGTCCGGGCCAGATCCCACAAATGCATCGGCCTCAAATGCCGGGAAAATGACTTCTGCTGCATCGATAACTGCCCGGAAAAGGCGCTGACCGTCGGTGTAAACCCGATCCTGGAAACCATGGGGGATTATCGCTGGACCTCGGAAATGCTGATCGCCCACTGGGATATGGCTGAAACAGGACGTCTTCCGGTCGTGGACCTGGAATACGAACTGGGTCAATCCGGCGGCGGGTTTGATAAAATGCGCTTTGTGCCTGCCCGGCGCGACGATTACCTGGATCTTACGGATGAAGAGATCGACACCAGCATCGTTCTTAACCGGCGCGGTGACGGCCGTCCCGAACAGGTTATTTCCATTCCATGCTACGGCGGCGGCATGTCCTTCGGTTCCACGGCCCTGTCTGTCATGACCGGCCGGGCGCGGGCCGCCCAGCATCTGAACAGCCTGACATGCACGGGTGAAGGCGGCTATCCGTCAAGGCTGGTACCCTATGCCGACCATGTCATCACCCAGATTGCCACCGGCCTGTTCGGTGTCAGTGAGAAAACGATTCAGTACGCGCCGATGGTCGAATTCAAATATGCCCAGGGCGCCAAACCCGGTCTCGGCGGGCACCTGCTGGGTGACAAAGTGACACCTGAGGTTGCGGCCATGCGGGAAACCGTGGTCGGTAACGCGCTTTTTTCGCCTTTTCCATTTCATTCCGTCTATTCGGTAGAGGATCATAAAAAGCATGTCGACTGGATTCATGTGGTTAATCCCCGCGCCTTGATTTCGGTTAAAGTTTCCACACCGACCGATGTGGATATGGTGGCGGTGGGCAGCTACCATGCCGGCGCGAACGTCATCCACCTGGACGGCAGCTACGGAGGTACGGGGGCCGCGCCCGATATCGCCAAAAAGAACATTGCCATGCCCATTGAATATGCCATCCCCAAGGTTCATAAATTTTTGTGCGATGAAGGTGTGCGGGATCAGATCTGCCTGATTGCCAGCGGTGGGATTCGCAACGCCATGGATGTGGCCAAGGCAATTGCGCTGGGCGCGGACGGGGTGGTGATCGGGACCGCCGAGCTGGTGGCCCTGGAATGTGTGCGCTGCGGCAATTGTGAAAGCGGCCGCGGCTGCGCCCGGGGAATCGCCTCCACGGATTCGGAACTGGGGCAGATGACGACCGAAGAATGGTCGGCGCAGCGCATCATCAACATGTATGCCGCCTGGCGGCGGCAGTGGTGTGAAATCCTAAGGCGATACGGTCTGGGCAGCATCCGGCAGCTGGTGGGCCGGACCGATCTTCTGGTCCATCTTGATTATATGAGCGCCCAGGAGCGGTCCCGCTTTAAAGCCGCGCCGGAACATCAGGTGTTGATTTAAGGGCCTGGTCCCGAAAGCGGTCACGAACGACTTCGGAATTGAATATTGAATATTGTTGATTGATGATTGTTGATTGAAGGAATTCTATCCATTTTATTAAAAAAGAAAGAGCGAAGCGATTCCACAAATCATCAATCGTCAATCAACAATCATTAACTGACAGATCATTTTGGCCAATATTAGAACCAGACCCTGATTTAACCCTGACGGTTCCGTAAACAACATAAAAAGCAAAGAGAATAATTATGCGCCGCGACAACCAAAAGAGAATTGAAGATATTTTACGTTCCAGAAAGAAGTTCGCCCGCGAAGCCCCCCCCCTGCGCAAAACAGCGGAAGAAGGCGGCTGTGGCGTCACCGGGTTCATCGCTTCGGTCCCGGTAAGCGGCCGGCATATTTTCGAACCGTCGGTCCAGATGCACAACCGCGGCAACGGCAAAGGCGGCGGAATTGCCGCCGTGGGCCTGTGTGCCCGGGATCTGGGTGTCACCCAGGATATCCTGGACACCCACTACCTGCTGCAAATCGCGCTGATAGATCCCCAAGCGCGACCGGAGGTCGAAGCCTCCAGTATCGCTCCTGTTTTCGATATCCACCGGGCCGGCCCTCTTGCCACACTGGACGACTACCGCCAGGTGAAAGGGCTGGAAGTCAAGCCGCCGGATGTCTGGCGTTATTTTGTCCGCGTGAAAAAAGCTGTGCTGGATCGATTTATCGCGGAAAACCACCTGCAGGATGTTGATCCGCTGAAGGTGGAAGATGAGTTTATCTACCAGAACACTTTTGGCCTCAATCAGAAATTTTACGCCTCGCTGGATCAAAAGAAGGCTTTTGTTCTATCTCACGGCCGCAATATCATGATTTTGAAAATCGTCGGATATGCGGAAATGGTCGCACAATATTACCGCCTGGAAGATTTCCACGCCCACGGTTGGATCGCTCACCAGCGGTATCCCACCCGGGGCCGACTCTGGCATCCCGGCGGCGCGCATCCCTTCAACGGCCTGGATGAAGCCCTCGTTCACAACGGTGATTTCGCCAACTACCATGCCATCAGCGAGTACTTGAAACAGCAT
>JAUYIZ010000377.1 GCA_030688615.1 Desulfobacterales bacterium
GGCTAATTTGCAGGATGAATCCAAAGCCCGGATTGAGGCGCGTCCGCAGGATTTTTTCAGGCTGACCTATCCAACTGCCGATGTCGTTAAGGTTCTGGACCAAATCAATGCCCGCTTTTCATCTTCAAAGGGATCTTCGGGCCTTTTTCTTTTTGAAGGCTTAAAGGGCAGCGGCAAATCCCATTTGCTCTTGATGATTTACCATCTGTTCAAAAATTATCAGATTGCTCAGGACTGGCTTTGTGAAAACGGATTAACATGCAAGATTCCCGACGATGTGATTGTGATCATCAACAAATTTACGGATGATCCTCACGATTCCATCTGGGATATGATTTTCAAGACGCTTGGATCGGAAATTAAAAAGGGCAAAACACAACCGAAACTATCCGAATTTAAGCAGGCCCTCGGTGATAAAAAAGTCGTTCTCATTTTCGATGAGCTGGAACAGGGCATCAAGGTCATTGACGATCCGGCGCTTCAGGCCCAAAACATCGCCTTTCTCCAGATGATCTCTGAATTCAGCAATCGATCCAAACAGGTGACCTTGTTTGCAAGCGTCTATAGTTCTCAACAGGAGCCGGGCAGCACCCTCAAACGGGTGCCCCGCTGCGTGGTTCAATTCGATAATACCAAAGATCAGAGTCACATCATTTTGCACCGGCTGTTCGAAAACTATAAACAATTTAATAAATCTTCTATTTTGCCGGTGATAGAAAGTTACGTCCAGTTGTGGAACAAGCACGCACCGCTTGACCCGGAAGAGATTAAAGCCAGGTTTAACGACACGTATCCTTTTTCGCCGTCGCTGATGGAGATTATCCTCAAGAAAATACCGGCCAGAGGAGGTTTCCAGAATGTACGCGGCGCACTGGCTTTTCTCGGCAATCTCATCAGGTTGACCCATACCGCAAATGATATCATCACTCCTGGCGATGTATCCCTTGAGGACAAAGCAACCACGATCATGTTGAAGGATCTGGACCTGAGCGGCGACCTGATCAACCGGGCCAAAGAGAATATGGAAGACCTCATTGCGAAAGTTCCCATGGCCCGCAAAATGGCGCCGGCCGTCCTGCTTTATACATTGACCGGCGTGGGCGCAGATACCGGCGTTTCCCGGGATAATCTCATCCGGGATATCTTATCGCCTGCAACCGATATTAACGACATTGAACAAACGCTGATGGCATTTCAAAGGTTTGCATCCTATTTCCATCATCAGGAAGGTCGCTATTATTTTGACCTGGAAGAAAATTCTGAAGCTAAAGTGGAATTTAAATCCCTTCCGTATTCGGATGATCAGGCCAGGGAAGAATTATATGAGATCCTGAAGGCCGATATCTTCAGGGAAACGGTAAATACGGCCATTTGGGGTTCAATCGAGCAAACCCAGGAATTGTTAAAACAGTTTGACAAGGCCCGGCCGCGCTATATTTTGACCGGACGCAGGTTGACCCAGGAGGAACGACATCAGATATATTTTGGCATGGATGTCAGAAACACGATTTTTCTGTTAGAGCCGAAAGATGACAGATTCCAGCTTGCCAACGACAAGGACCTGCTGAAATGGGCAAAAAGGTGCCTGGCGGGAAGGGACCTGGCGAAAAGCACTAAAAACATAACCCGACAAAATGATTACCATCGTATCGCGGGCGCGGATAAGAAATATATTATCGAAAGAATAAAAAAGGCGGGCCTGGTCTTTGTGAAATGGGAAAAATATGGCAGTGCGGTCAGCGAAGACCAGGTGGAGATTGAACCGCTTGCCGGAGATCTTTCAAAAGAAAAGGTCATGGAAAACCTGAATCAGGTCTATTTCCCGATGCTGCGCTTTAAGGAACATCTTGCAGGACGGCTCGATCAGGTTAAAGAGCGCCTGGTAAAAGAGATCGATGCAGAATATCGCGCCACCCTCAGCTTTCCGGTCCCTGTGATGGTAAGCGCAATTTCCAGCGCCATCCGGAACCTCTGCCGGGAGGGAATCATCGGCATTCAGCATAGCGCCGGCAATTTTTGCCATGAGAATCCAAGCCTTACTGAAACCGAACTTTTCAATGCGAAAATAACCGCGCCGTTTGAAAAACCACCTGGGCCCGGGCCGAAAATTTGCCCTGAATGCGGGAAATTTCCCTGCCAATGCAAAAAGCCACCCCAAAAATGCCCGGTTTGCAAAGAATATCCCTGCCAATGCCAAACCCCTCCTGTGGTTTGTCCGAGCTGCGGCAAAGACCCGTGCGAATGCCCCGCAAAGAAAATCCTTGCGATTCGAATTCCCTTTCAAAACAGTACGGGGAGTCTTAGGCAGGAAGCGGCTTCGAAGCTCCAGGATTACGAAGATGGTGTCATTACAAAGGTCGCTTTTAAAATATTTTTCCAGAAAAATAACGTCGGCGATCTCAGCACACTGCCTTCCGGCATCAGGGGCTCTCTCAGCGGTGAAGGCGATATCACGGCGGAAATCTCCATTTCAAAAACCGGCAGATTCTCAAAATCGCAAATAGAGCAACAGGTTGAATCGCTTCCGGTTATCTCCGGCGCCGATTATTCAGCAGATATGGACGTGGAGGTTTCATAAGCGATATAGACTTTCGGAGGGAAGATGGAAATTCTGAATCACGCCCTTTTCAAAAGGTTAACCGAACCCGGCGCGCGCCTGGCCTGGATCACGGACTGGCTGCTGGAAGAAATATGGAGCTTGAAACGTTATAAAGATTTAGGGCCGGGCGAATTTCTTCGCACCGGAGAGGAAAAGGTTAATCAATTTGAATTGCTGGTAGCCTCCGCCGCGGACAGATTCTATGATGAGCTTGTTTCTCCCCCGGACCTTTCAAGACGCCTGCCGGGTGCGCTTTCAGATCCCCGTACGGCGGTTGTCGTTTTCGATGGGCTTTCCATCAGAGAAATTCCGATGATTTTAACCCTGGCGGATAAATCCGGGCTCACAGTCTCTTGCGTAAGCACGTCACAGTCGGCCATCCCCAGTGAAACCATGGATTTTATTGAAAGGGAACTTCCCTGCGGCCATATCGCCCCTTCGCAGCTTTCGGCTAGAAAGGAACTCAAAGAAAAAGGAATCGCCACAATTTACAGCGGCAATATGACACAACCCCTTTCAGGCGAGTATGAAAGCGCTCCGCTTCTGGCATGGTCTTCTTTCCCGGATGCGACCTATAAAGACAGCGGGGCCAGATTCGAAAATCATTTTGAAAATATCCATGCCCAATTTGAAACCGTATGGATGAACACGGTTCAAGCCATAAAAGGGAAAAAGAAGATTATTGTCACGAGCGACCATGGGTATGTTTTCTTTGGCGCCGGTATGGATTTTCCCCGGACATCTTCCGAAATGCGAGGCTTAAACGCCTATTTCGGAAATGACCGCAATGTTTCTCTGAAAGACAAACCCGATCCGCCTGTAAGTGAGGATGTTTTCATAGCGCATTCGCAGCAGGTGGCCATGGTCAAAGGCCGGGTCAGGACCCGATCCACCGGCGAGGCGGCCAGCAAACTCTATCGGCATGGCGGACTTTCACTAATGGAAATGATAACGCCCTGGATTGAACTTAAGGCAAATTAATGATGGAAAATAGCGTTAAGAGGGCTATCGAAGAAAGTTTTCCGGTGGTGGAGATCAACCGGCTTGCTGTACCTGAAAGAAACGCCTTTAAACCCATTTACCAGATGCACAAATGGTTTGCGCGCAGGGCCTCCTGCGTATTCAGGGCTATTTTGCTGGCCGCCATGAAACCGGCCGGAACAGACATCATGGCCGAGTTTTACAAAGACCACAGCCATGATCCGGATACCCGCGGCGTCAAAATTTTAGATCCGTTTATGGGCGGCGGCACCACGGTCGTTGAGGCCCTGCGCCTGGGCTGTCATGTCACCGGCATCGATTTGAACCCCGTGGCCTGGTTTATCGTCAAGACTGAAGTGGAGCCGGTTGATATCAATGCGTTAAAGGATGCGTTTAAAAGATTGGAAGACCGGCCGGCGCTGAATGGAAAGCCGCTTAAGAAGGAATTGCTCAGTCACTACAAAACCGAATGTCCCTGTTGCGGGGCCGGCCGGGAAGAAGCGGATATCATTTATACCTTCTGGGTAAAATCGGCCATATGCACCAACCCGACCTGTCAAAAAGAAGTCCCGCTGTTTTCAGACTATATCATCGCGCAAAAATCCCCTTCGATTCGCTATGTGCCGGATTATCAATGCAGCAAGTGTAAAAAAACATTCGACTTTGAGCTGGACCGGGCGGCTCTGATTGCTGAAAAATCCTTGATGGGTAATAATGGCCGCGATGCCGCCGGCAATGAAAGGAGCAACCGACGCTGGGCGACCTATGAGCCGGCGGAATATCATGTACCCTGCCCCTGGTGCTCTCAAAACAACAGTTTTAGGGGTTCAAATTTTAACAGTTTAAGAAAGGCCAGGAAAAAAGTTCCCCTGTCGGTTTTATTGTGCCCCCATTGCCATGGTGTCTGGCAATACCGCGGTTCCCTGCCTGAAGAAGCATCCTGCCCCATATGTTTGAAAAACTATCACCCGCAAAAAGGCAACACGGATAAAGGCAGCTTTACCTGCTCCGCCTGCGGCACAAAAGATAAGATTATTCATTCAATCCGAAAGCTGCCTGAAGATCGTCTTCTTCCCACCCGGCCCTATGCCATCGAAGGCTACTGTTCGGAATGCGCCGGCGAAACAACGCAATTGGACATGCACGGAGACCCGCTTAAACTAAAGGCGCCACTGAGCCATTCC
>JAUYIZ010000342.1 GCA_030688615.1 Desulfobacterales bacterium
AATCAACTCGCGCCTGGCCGCCAAAAACTAAATATCCTGGCCCTGAGGACCAGGTTTTGGTTATCCCCAAAGGGGATTTGCTTTGTTGGAAGTTCATTGTATGATTGAAATCACAAATATCAAATTACAAATACCAAACAATTTCCAATAACCCAAATTCGAAAACCCAAACCTGGAAGGCTCGGGTCATTGAATATTGGAATTTGAGATTTATTTGTAATTTGGTGCTTGGAATTTGTAATTTTAGACATAAAACGCCATGGCAGAGCCATCTTTCCCTTACCTGGCCCTGAGGACCAGGTTTTCTATGTTTGATTAAATTCCATTCCTGCGGATGTCCCAAACCGAAAGAAGGCAGACAGCCGCCAGGGCGGCCAGGCTGACCAGAATACCCAGGTTCAGCGAGGGCGGCCGGTACCTCATCTGCACCAGCGATTTGCCGGCCGGGATAACCACGGCGCGGAAGGCGCCGTTGACTCTATGGATGGCGGACAGCTCTCCGTTGACCCGCGCCTTCCAGCCCGGGGCATAGGTGTCGTTGATCACCAGCAGTCCTTTTTTTTCACTTTCAACCTCAACCGCGAGCTGATTGAATCCGTCCCGGACGCGGGTTATGGAATAGGCGCTGTTTCTTGGGCTTTGCGCTGTAAAACCGGTTTCCTTTATGGCCGGATCATCACTGAGAACAACTTGCATGGGATCGAAGGTTTCCAGCGCCACGGCTGCGAGCAAATCCGTAAAGCCGGCATAGGTCTTGACCCGCTGTACAACAAAGACGCGGGGAAGCGCTTGTTCCACCGGATGGATCGTCGGCAGGCCGCGCCCCTTGCCCGCGAAATAATCCATGTTATAACCGGCCATCACGATCGCACTGCAATTAATCATCCTCAATATGAAATGCTTGCGTTCCACGGAAAGCTGAGAATGACCCAGCAGATTCAGCAGGGAGGTGAAATGGGCCAGGGGAAAATCTCCCATGGGCTGGATGCCGTAAGCCCTGTCGACCATGGGCCAGCTGGCCGCCATACTTTCACGTTCCAGCCGCAGCAGGTCTTCATCGGTTTCACCATAAAGGCGTTGCTGGACATCCCTCACAGGCCTGAAAAACCGCCCCGGTCCCCGGCCGTCAACGAGCGCTTTCAGATACCGGCTCCGGTTCTGCAAAATGTCCATGTCTGAAGATGGCAGCAGGGGGTAGGTCGTGACCGCAAGATCAGCGAACAAGACCAGCGGCATCAGCACAGCGGCGGCGTGCTTCCAAGCTCCCCGGGCAGCATATGCCTGGAGAATCAAGGCGCAAGCCGCCGTCACCAGAGAAAACTTGACACTCTCTCTGGCCAGCAGCTTCCAGGGAATTCTATGAACATAAATATCCTTGACCGCGCCGAGGTTGAAAACCTTCACCAGCAACCATTTTCCAAGGCGGCCGTCATCCCAGAGACAGGCCAGGGCCAAGACCGCCAATGCCATAAAAACAATAAATGGCCCCCAATTCACCAGAAAAAGCCGCCACGGGCTCAAATTTTGTCCGGGGCCGCTCCTTTCCCCCCCAAGCCAGTCAAGTCCGATTCCGGCCAGACAGCAGAGTGCAAACACAACCGCCATCAGGGCCTTTGCCGGCCAGCGAAACATCCTTATGGGGGGCAACAGATGCCAGAGCCCGCTAAAAAAAGGCGTGTGTCTGCCCATGGCGTACAGCAGAAAAAAAACCAGCACGGTCAAAAGGAAAGGGGTCCGCAATCCGGCTGTCAAATCTCCACTGGTTTTGCCGGGGCCGTCGCGTTTCCCGGCCGTCCGGCGCACCAGCACCGTGAAAAGAATAATAAGCGGCAGAATCCCGACATAATAATTGCCGACCCAGAACTCAAAGGACGACGGCGCCCAGTATTTTCCATAATAGCCTTGTGTCCCATAGGCGAAAGGGAACAGCGCGGTCAGCAGCATGGCCGGATTGACAGAGGCCATGGCGGCAAGGGGGTCCTGGGAAGACCGCAAGGAGTGGGGGAGAAATTCCAAAACCGGCAGCGTCTGGGCCAGCGACAGCGCCGCGGCGGCCGACACGGCAAGGCCCAGGGCAAGGAGCGGGGAAATAAAGGCCCATGCCCGCCGCTGCTTTCGTCCAAAAGAGAAGCCGGCGATCAACGCATACAGGCCCAGGGTGCCCCCTGTGAAGAGGACTGCGTCGGGGTAGCCGGCCAGAATCTGCAGGCCCAGCACGGTTGACAGGGCAAGTACCATCCAGAGGCGTCTCTTTTGCAGCCACAAGGTGAACAGCCCGACGGCAAGGGGATACCACGAAAAACTGCAGAGAAAGGAATAAAACTCAATGCGTGTTATGGCGAAGGTGCCGAAAACAAAACCGATCGCTGCCAGCAGAGCCCCCTTCCCGGTCACCTGCCAGAGGCGACAGGCCAACCACATCCCGGCCCCTGCCAGAAAAAGATGCATTGTCACGGAAATGGTGGTGGCATAAGTGACCGGGAGCAGGAGGTGAATCAGGTTCAAAGGATAAAGGACGCCGGATTCCATGTTGGTCAGAAACGGCTCGCCGCTGCCGGTGTAGGGGTTCCAGAGCGGAAGCGTTGCCCGGAGGAGGTGCTCCTTGAAAAATGCCTGGCGGGGATAGAAGTCGAACACCAGGTCACGCAGCAGGAAAAAGCGGCCGGTGAAGAGAAAGCGTGAAAAAAAGACCATTGCCAATACCGCCAGCACGGGCAAGGCCCAGCGCCAGTCCGCCAGGGGGTCCCGGACAGAATAGTATTCCATGGCAGAGGTCTTTTTCTTCAGCCAGATCAATCGAAGCTCCATTTTTTTATTCAAACATGGAAAACCCGGTCCTCAGGACCAGGTCAGAAATAGATGGCTCTGCCTTGGCGTTTTGTGTCTAAAATTACAAATTCCAAGCACCAAATTACAAATAAATCTCAAATTCCAATATTCAATGACCCAAACCTTCCAGGACGGGACATCGTTTGGATTTTCCAATTTTGGTCATTGGAAATTGTTTGGTATTTGTAATTTGATATTTGTAATTTCAATAATACAATGAACTTCCAACAAAGCAATTCCCCTCCGGAGGGCCAGGATATTTACTGGCGGCAGGATATCGTACCCGTTCACGGTTATCGGTTCACAGTTCACAGTTTTTCAACCGTGAACCGATAACTGTAAACCGTAAACGGTTATCGGACGGAAATCAAATAAGGCCGGGCTATATTTTTGCGGTTACCAGGGTGGACGGGAAAAAGATCTCCTGGACGGCGAGCTTCCGCTGGCACAGGCCCTGGTCAAAATGGTAGCGCAGAAAAGTTTCGATGGTTTTCCTGTTTTTTTCAACCCCGTAGGGCCAGAAATCCGTGCCCATGAGCTTCCGGGCTTCCCGCACAGCCCCTTCAATCCACGGGTAGGTGACCATGGGTTCGTTTTCCTCCAGCATGCGTTCCACGGCCATGTTCTTGGCCGTCTCGAAGGCTTTGAAAAGGCTTGCCGGCAGCCACGGAAGCTGCGCAAGCTTTTTTTTATGCACCGCCAGAAGATGCATGATGGGAAAAATCCCCGTGCGCTGGAAGTAGTCCTTCTCCTTTTCCACGAAGTCCGGAAAGAGCCTTGCGACGTCGGGATGGCCCTCGTGAAAGCACCTCGGCGCGCGGGGCCCGATCAGGGCGTCGATTTCGCCGGTCAAAAGCATGCCGGAAAGTGTTTTCCCCGGCCCGATACGTTCGAGCTCGACCCCTTCAGGGGTTGCAAACGTCACTTTTTCCGTCCGGTCTTCTTCATATACTCCACCGGCGCGCCACCGGATATCGGCGGGTTTCACCCCGTATTCATCCTCCAGAATCCCTCGAATCCAGACCGAAGCCGTCACCTGATACTCCGGGGACCCCACACAACGTCCCTTCAGGTCTTCCGGTGTCCGGATGCCGCTGCGGGTGTTGATATATATGCCCGAATGCCGGAATGCCCGGCCGGGAAACACGGGGATGGCCACGTAAGGACAGTTGCCGCGCGCGGTCAGGGTGAGGTAATTGGAAAAGGACAGCTCGGTAACATCGAACTCTTCAAAATGCAGGGCGCGATGAAAGGTTTCCTCGGGCGCCAGATCCAGAAAGGTCACGTCGCACCCCTCGATTCTGACCTGGCCGCTTTCCAGCGGTCTGACGCGGTCATAGCCCCAGCAGGCAATGGTAATCGGTTGCATCCTTGCTACCCCCACAGATCCGGCCGGCCCTCTTCGGGAAACAGCCGGGTGAAAGGCACATCCAGTTTGAAGATTCTGGCGGCATTGCCGCCCAGGATGAGGTTGATCTCATCCTGGGTCAGTGTATCTCTGAGTCTGTCGATCTGATGCAGGGACCAGCCCCAGTAGTCCGTCTGGTAGGGCGGCGGCCCCCATTTCCGGATCCAGTCCACGCAACTGGTAGACGTCCCGCCCCGGAGCCCCCGGCCCGGCTGGGAATAGATGTGATGACTTGCGCCCCAATCCGTGCCGTGAACAATTTGAACCGGGCCCACATTCGGGTCGGACAGCGCAACCTCGTATATCTCGGCGCTGGCCTGGCCCATCTCCAGATAGACATTGTCGGCGCCGGTGGCCACGTCGCACAGTTCTTCCACTTTTCTTCTCCCGCCGGCCCCCCTGCCGGCCAGTTGGACGACCATGGGCACCGCGGGGTATTCGGCCGCCAGCTGGGCCAGTATTTCTCCTTCCAGGGAGGCCGCCACGGCGACCTGGTACTTTTCCGCCAGGTCCATGAACAGGCGGTACCGGTCCAGGGATTCGGCCATGGAGAGCAGCTCGACCTTCTTCTTTTCTTCCCGGGTGGCCCATCTTCTGCCGTAGGCCGCGCCCTCGGTGATGGGCAGGCCCTGGCCGATGCCCTTGTACCGGCCTGTTTTCAGCCGCTGCTCGGTCTCTTGCAACGCCCCCTGGACGCTCCACTTGGCCTCGCCGCGCGTACACTGCTTTTCAAAGGCGGTGGGATAACACAGCACCGCGAACCTGTCCGGGTGCTGCAGGGCGATGGAAACATCCAGGTCGTTGTCCATACCCCTGGACAGCCCGCCGCACATGATAATGCAGACATCGATGCCGTAGCGGTCCATGTCATAAAGGCACCTGGCGGAATTGTCCCACCAGTCAAGTTCGGCCACCTGGGCGTACATCTGCCCGATGGAGGGCTTGACGCCGCGCTCCTTGAACTTGAGCGAGGCCCGCTGCACGTGAACATGCGTATCAACAACGAAACGGCCGGCATATCTTCCCATATTGCCAAATCTCCTGTTAGAGACAAAAAACTGATTTATAACTATCGATTGTCAGGGACATTGTCAAACAGAAAATGATCCGGTTTTGGTCGGGGTTCAACCCGCCGCCAAACGAACGCGCCCAGGCAGGGGGTAACCGTTCCCGGTTCACGGTTAAAAAACTGTGAACCGATAACCGTGAACGGATATGCCAGGGGATTGACAGTGCTGTGGGAAAGTTGTAGAAATGCCGTAATGAAGATATACCCCAAGTGCCTGAAAGGCAAACAAAGCTATGTGTCCAGTGACGGCCACTGGCTGCCGTGCTGCTGGCTGCCCAGTTTCGGTGAACACTATGAAAACAGCATCTTCAG
>JAUYIZ010000392.1 GCA_030688615.1 Desulfobacterales bacterium
TGTTGGTGCGGTCTCTACCGAATTCTTCTCAGACAAGGCCGCCTCACTTCAATAAATCTTGCTGCATTTTTTCGTGCGTCGCAGTCCAGATTCCTTTTTCTTTCAAGGCCTTGACGGCGCCGGGATGGTAGGGCACGTTAATGACCGGCGCAACCGTGTCGAGGGAAAACTTCTTGAGTTCTCGATGCAGTCCCTGGACCGTGGCCGCATTGTCCAGAATTGCCTTGACACAGGCATAAACCACTGCATTCGGAAGGTCTTTATGGGCAAAAGAAGTCAATTTGAAATCCATAACCGGTGTGGGTTCTTTGTTGATCACCCCCGGCACTTCTCCCGGCGGAAGCATGACAATGTTGAAACCGACAAGGTCCATGGGGTACTTGGCCTTGGCCGCGGCAAATTTTTTCGGATCGATGGGAAGCACCAGCACGCCTCCGGCAGCCTCAGCGACCGCGATGATCTTGCCGCCGGCGATGGTGCCCCCGGCAATGTCCAGCTTGCCGAGGCTCAAGGCCTTTGCGGACGCATCCGGTGACGGGACTTTAATTAATTTGAGATCCTTGTTGTAGTCGATCCCATAGGCATCGAAGACCGGCGGGTAGTGGGCATTGCGGGTTCGGGTGTAAAGCGGAAACCGTTTCCCCTTTGCCTGGGAAAGGTCGGTGATGCCCGTGCCGGGCGTCGTGTACATGCTGGAGTATTCCCAGAAATTCAGATACATCATGCGCAGGGACTTGTTGGGCTTTCCTTGGTATTCGATGGTGCCGTGGTAGGCCGCCACCACCATGGCAATGGGCAGGCTAAAGCCCATCCCCATTCCCGTTTCCGACATCTGCTCCACCGAGGTCGCAATGGCGGTGGACCCGGCGACACTGGAAAGGGTAATGTCAAGATTGGTATTTTTATTCAGAAAATCCGTAAGTGCGACCATGGCCGGGTAGGTGCTCATGGTCGGCGCAATGGTTGCGGCGCCGATTCTTGCTTTGTTAGCGGCCAGCGCCGAAGGTATTTGCGCAAAAATACCCGCAAAGGCCATCAACAGACTGAATGTGATGATCATAAATGCTCTTTTCATTTTATGCTCCTTTCATTAAAACTGTTTTTGTTGAGGGTTATCCTTTTATTTGATTTTTCGCTATTTTTTCACCGGTTTGATAGTGTTGGCCCTTTAAGGCCAGTTCAGCTTCTTTCTCATCTTCCGCATTCCAAAAGCCCAGGTTATAACCGAACCAGGGCTCTTTGAAGTTCAGCGCCGGCAGTCCCTCCTCTGCCCATATTCGGGCTGCATGTTCCATGTACTCCTTTTTCGGCAGGGACACCGGATAGTAGTCCCATTTGCGCGTCGCATCAATAAGAAGCGCGGAGCCGTAAGGATTTTCCGTATTGCCTTTGATGTCTGCCGGGGGCACGATGGACGGGTCCAGGGAAGTGGCCTTTCCCGGCGAAACCCGTAAATCGCGATGGGGCTGCATCCGAAAGCAGAGGGCCCAGACCACCGATCCCATGTCCCTGGGGTCGATATCCTCGTCCACCACGATGATGATCTTGGCGTGAATGGGCGCCAGGGACGCAGCACCGTTAAGCGTGCGCCACACATCTCCCTGGTTGGGTTTTTCCAGGCTGATCACGCAGAATTGACGGCCGCCGCCTTTTTCGTGAAAGCCCACGGCCCTGAGGTTGGTCACGCTTAAATCGTGCTTTAAAAAATTATAAAAAATATTTTCCAGGCCCAGGCGGGTCATCAGGCTGCTCTCGCTCGGCGGGCACTGGCTGATAAAGATGTTCCAGATGGGGTTTTTACGATGGGTAATGGCGGTGACGTTCAGCAGCAGGTTCATCTTGGCCCGCCCGATGTAACCGGTGTATTCGCCGAAAGGGCCTTCCCGCTCCAGGATATCGGTGGGAATTTCACCTTCAATGACGATCTCCGCATTGGCCGGAACTTCCAGGTCGATGGTCTGACATCTGACCATTTCCAAAGGCGCACCCGCGATGGCGCCGGCCACATCCAGCTCGCTGACGCCATAGGGAAGTTTGGCCACCGCCACCAGTCCGACGTTGGGCGTGGGGCCGATAACCACAGCCGCCGGCATAGTCGCCGCGCCTTTCTTTTTGTACTTTTCCCGGTGGGTGCGCAGGTGCTGGGGAAGCAGATTGTCACAGCCCACCTTCACCGGGCTTTTGACCATGCCCCGGTAGTTTCCCATGTTGTAGATCCCGGTGTCGGGGTCCTTGGATATCCAGTTGCCGGCGGAAAAATAAGGCGCATTGTCGAACCCGGGCGTGGCGATGGGGATGGGGAATTCCTCCAGCCCGCCATGGGCCAGCAGCCCGTCTCCCATGTGGATTTCCTCCTGCACCGGTCCGGATTCGACCCGCCGGGTCCTGATGGGCCGGCGCCGGGCCTTTTCCCACTTTTCAGGGATCTGCTCCGGCCGGCAGTTCATGGCGTAAGCATAGATCTGCGTGGAAGCCGCATGGGCGCCGGCAAGAACCCTTCCGTTGTATTTTCTGCCCTGGACATCCGTGCAGTTGTCAAACAAAAAGGCTTTTCTTTCCGTCTCCTGCAGTCCGTGGAACTGGCATCGCACCAGCGGCTGAAGCTCGGTATCCTTGTTGATTTCCCGGTGGATGGTTACCAGCTGTCCTTTGGACTGCAGGAAAGCGATGTACTCCCTGAGATCTTTATAGTATTTCACGTTCCTTTCTCCTTCATTAATGAAAAGCTGAAAAAATATACTGACGTCGAAAGTGTTAAGCGGATCCTGCGCTGCAAAGTTCAGGTAAGGAATTCTACCGGTTCTGAAAAATAAAATGAATTTGCATTTACTTCCATGAAAGATGGCAGAAAATGTGTTATGTGTCAACCTGAAAATATCTTGATGCCGAACAGCACCAGGGGTGATGTTTTGAAGCTCCCTGCAGCAAACTGCGGGCAATGCGCTCGCTGTGGCGGTTCAATGAAGTTAGAGGCACTCTTATGATTTCGAAAAACAGTACAGCCCCGCACGATCTGGGTGGCGGTAAAATAAAGGAAAAGCTTTCCTATGGGTGGCTGGTGGCCGCAGCCGGCTGCGTCCTGATCCTTGTGGGCGCAAATTTCCAGTATTCCTTCGGCGTATTCCTCAAGCCCCTCATCAAACAGTTCGGATGGTCCCGGGCGGCCATCTCCGGCTCGGTAACGCTGCGGAGCATCATCAGCGGCGTGATGTCCCCGTTTACCGGCGGCCTGAGTGACCGTTACGGGCCTAAAATTCTGATATTTATCGGGATTTTATTTGTTGGCGCCGGCTACCTGCTGGCCGCGCGTCTTGAGCATCTCTGGCAGCTGTACGTGTATTTAAGCATCTTTGTGGGCATCGGGATGGGCCTTTTCTATACCCCGGTGGTGGGGACCGTCACCAAGTGGTTCGGCGCAAAATCCGCCTTTCCCAACGGCATCTTGCTGAGCGGGTTCGGCCTGTCCCAGATTATCGTGCCCCCCGTGGCCACCCACTTGATCATCCGGTACGGCTGGGCCACGTGTTTTGCCGTACTGGGCCTGACGACCCTGGTGGTGGGATTGGCGGCCTGGAGCTTTGTCCGGCTGCCGGCCCAGCCCGGGGCCCTGAAATCCGGGGATGACCGGGCCGTTGCAGAACGCGCCCGCACCCTCTCCATGGCGCTGCACTCGCCGGCTTTCTGGATTATCTTTGCCGTCTACTTTATCGTGGCCCTGTGCTACCAGATGGTGGCCATCCATGTGGTGGCGGCCGCCATGGACGAAGGCATCAGTGCGGCGGCGGCCGCTCTGATTCTCACCTTTGCCGGTATCACCAACACCATCGGCCGGTTGACCATGGGCAGCCTTGCCGGACGGATCGGCAACAAAAACACGTTTCTGATCTGCCTGGCCATCCAGACCCCGATGCTCTTCATTCTATCCCGTGCCCATAGCCTGTACGTATTCTATCTGGTGGCTTTGGTTTACGGCATGTTCTACGCGGGCATCAGTCCCTTGATTCCCACCCTGTCGGCAAGTCTTTTCGGCACCGCCTCCGTCGGCGTCACCTTCGGCATTCTGAACCTGGGCTACACGGCCGGGATATCCATCGGGCCCTTTGTAGGCGGGTTTGTCTTTGATCTTACCGGTCACTACGCCAGCGCTTTTTTGTCTGCCTCGGTGATCATGGCCCTCACCTTTTTATCCTGCCTGGCGCTGAAATTGCCGGAAGAAGGAAGCCGCACCGCGCGTTAAACCACGGGGAATGCGCTTCACTTTTGCGGTTCAAAGGTCTTGACTCTAAAGGACTGAAATCGGCGTGATTCGCCGCAAACGGTCAAGGGTGTCTTGCCAGAAACGACAGGATGATGCGCTGGTAATCTTCGGGTTGCTGTTCGTAGGTGTTGTGCCCGCAATTGGGCAGGACGGCCAGTTCTCCTTTGGGCAGCATCCTGTACATCCAGATCCCCTGCTCGACATCGAACAGGCTGCTTCGATCCGGATACAGCACCAGGGCCGGACACTGTACCCGTTTGAGCAGGTCCCTCAGGTCAAATACACCGGACCCGTAGCTGCCCCCCAGTTGCAACATGAGGTTGTAGAGCTCCGGGCCGCGCGTCGCGCCGTGCCAGGCAATCACCTTTTCCCGGAATTCCGGTTCTTCCTCCTCAAAGGCGCAAAGCTGTATCTCGCATAACTCCTGCATGGTAACCTGGCTGTAGCACAGGGTGCTCGATGCGGTGATGGTTTTTATGCGGTCCGGATGGCAGGTCGCAAAGTGAAAGCCGATGGCGCCGCCCTCGCATTGTCCGATCACATGGACCCTTCCGGAAACCTGCAGGTGATCCAGCAGTCCGGTCAATTCCTGGACGCTCTGCTGGCAATATCGGTCGTTGATATAATAATCCCTGAAGTTCTCACCCGGATCGGACTTTCCGAACCCCCGGCGATCATAGGTAATTGTGCGGTATTTTTTTTTAAACCCGGGGATCAGTTTTTCCCAGATTCCGGTACATCCCATACCATGGTGCAGCAGGACAATCGTTTCACCGTCTCCTTGCACTTCATAATAAATATCGACGCCGTGTATCTTCGCTTTAGGCATATTCAATCTTCTTTGCTTAAAGCCCGTAGGATTTCCATTTTTTTTCAACCAGCGCTGCCATATCTTCCCGGATGTCCGAAGCCAGCGGCGGCAGCCGTTTGCCGTCATATTGCTCTTCCTCCTCCAGGTTCCAGTCCACGGTGGCGTCGATCAAGACCGGGGACCAGGTCCCCACGCCGTATTTAACGATGTCCCTCATCTCCAGGGGAATGCTCGGGTCCAGCATGCTTCCGACGCCGCCGTGGCCGATCTGCACATCCCCCATTCCGGCATTCACCCGGTAGGCCATGGCCCAGTCCACGACGTTGTCGTCAAAAACATCGATGTCCTCGTCCACCACCACCACCAGTTTGCCGTAATGCAGGGAAAGGTGAGAGCCCCAGATGGACCAGGCAACCTGTTTGGCCTGGCCCCGGTGTGTCTTGCGGATCTGAACCTTGAGGTTGGTGCCGCGGCCCAGATTGCCGCTCCAGACGCCTAAAATTTCGCCGATGTGGAGGGATTCGAGGTAATTCCAGGCGGTGGCGCATTTGCTCTGGGTCATCCAGTGGTAGGGCTCGGACATGCCTTCGGGTGTGCCGCCCTCGCAGCATCCCCGGAAGATGGGGTCATTCCTGTGGGTGATGCACTCGACCCGTATCACGGGTTTGGGAGAAGAAAGTCCGCCATAGTAGCCCACGTATTCGGCAAAGGGGCCCTCGGGCTCGAAGGTGTCCGGGTCCGATGAAATAAAACCTTCCACGACGATTTCGGCCGAGGCCGGCACCCACAGGTCCGAGGTTTCGCATTTGACCAGCTCCACCGGATGCTCCCGCAGGGCCCCGGCGATTTCGTATTCCGAACATCCCGGATGGGTCAACTGGGCGGTCGACAGAATCAGCAGGGTTGGATCCCAGCCGTACACCACGGCCACGGGCATCTCCGTGTTGGTTCGCTTATGCTTGGCAAAATGCCCCCCCCAGTGCTGGCTGGCGGCCAGAAGGACAGGGATCGTGTTTTTGCCGCCCAGCATGCCGCGATAGGTCCCCACGTTCATGATTCTGGTATCCGGGTCCATGGTCACCACACTGCAGGCCGTGTTGATGTAGCGGCCGCCGTCCCGGTGGTTCCATTGGGGCACCGGCAGTTGGAAAAGATCAATGTCTTTTCCCGTGATGATATTTTCCTTGACCGGGCCGGAGTCTAATTTTACGGCCGATAGGCGCTTTGCGTAGCGGCTTTTCATGGCGGTGGTGATCGTCCGGTCGCCCGTATCCGCCGGAAGCCCCAGGGCCAGGGCCACCCGTTTTCGCGCGCCCAGTCCGTTGGTAAACAGCCTGTTGAATGTTGTGCCCCGGTAATCTTTGATATTTTCAAAAAGCAGCGCCGGTCCGTTTTTATGGGTGTTGATCCGTGTGATGGCGCCCAGCTCCCCCTTCCAGTCCACCTCGGCCGTGATCCGCTTTAATTCCCCCTGTTCTTCCAGAAGATCAATCCAGTCCCTCAGGTCGCGGTGATGGTTTTTCCCCTCCGATTTGATCATTTTCGTTCCTCTTTGTTTTCAATGGTTCCGTTGCTTATCTTTTTGCGGTGGATCGATCGCCATTGCCATGCAATGACAAAACCAAACGCCGCGGCGCCCGCGATATCCGTGTACAGCCCGGGAAAGATCATGATCGTGCCGGCTCCCAGGCAGAGCAGTTGCTGAACCCTGCTGAGGCCGGAAAAAAGATACCCCTCAATGCCGGCGGACAGGGAAATAACACCGATAACGGCGCTGACTGCCGCCAGGATGATGGTTTCCGGGGACCCGACCAGAATTAAAGCCGGGTTGTAAACCAGGATAACCGGCACGATGAAGCAGACGATCCCCAGCCGCATGGCCTGCAGGCCGATGCGAAAGGGCGAGGCCCCGGCAAGGGGGGAAGCCACGAAAGCCGCCGGACAATAGGGGGGCGTAAAAAACGTGGTGGCCCCCATGTACATGATGAAAAAATGGGCGACCATGGGCAATACTCCCAGCTTGATCATGGCCGGAGCAACCAGCGTGGCCAGCAGCACATAGGCCACCAGGAGGGATACTCCCATCCCCATGATGTAGCTGGCCACACCGGAGATAATGACTAAAAGCAACAAGCTGTTTCCCGCCAGAGTGACGAGCCCGGAAGAAAGTTTTACCCCCACACCGGTTACTGTGACCATGGCCACGATGATCCCGGCAACCGCAATGACGGCCGACACTTCCAGGCTCGCGCGCAGCCCGCCGTACAGTCCGTCCATCAGCCTGCCGGGGCTGATCCGGTGTTTTTTTCTGAGCATGCTCACGACGATGAGCCCCGCAATCGTGTAAACACCGGCCTCTTCAGGCGGATACCGCAGAACGAACAGCAGCACGATCAGCAAAACAAAAGGCAAAAGCAGCTCTCCGCCGTTTATCAGGGTCGTCGTCAGGGAAGGCAGATCCTTGCGAGGCAGTCCCCGCAGCCCTTCTTTGGCCGCCCTGAGATCCGTCTGAATGAACAGTGCCAGAAAAAAGAGGACGGCCGGAATCGTAGCTGCCAGAGCGATTTCATTGTAGGTTACCTGAAGCATGTCAGCCATGATGAAGGCCACGGCGCCCATGATGGGTGGCATGATGGCCCCCCCGGTCGAGGCCACAGCCTCCACCGCGCCTGCAAAGCTCGGGCTGTACCCCACGCTTTTCATCAGGGGGATGGTAAATGTGCCGGTCACGGTGACGTTGGCCACCGGGCTGCCGGACAGGGTTCCGAAAAGGGCGCTTCCCACGATCGCGCCTTTCGCAGGCCCCCCCCTGAAGGACCCGGTAAGGGCAAAGGCAATGTCGTTAAACAGCTTGCCGCCGCCGGCCAGGTTGAAAAAGACGCCGAAGGTGATAAAAGCCAGAATCATGGTGGCGGCAATATAGGTAATGCCCCCGTAAACCCCGTCCTGGGAGAGGTAAATCTGGGCGATCAGGCGCTCCCAGGTGTATTCATAAAGACTGAAATCCCCGGGCAGCAGATAGCCGAATTTGGTGTAGCCGACAAAGGCCAGGGCGATGATTACAATGGTCCATCCCAGGGTCCGCCGGACGGCCTCCATCAAGCTGACGATGAGGGCAAAGCCGAGAATCATCTCCAGGGTGGTCGCCTCACTCTTGCCGTAATAGACCAGGTCGAGGGCTTTGACGATGATGTAAAGATTGGCGCTCAGTACGGCGAAAATAAAAAACAGGTCGTACCATGGCAGCTTGTCACCGCTCACTTTTTTCCCGGCCGGAAAAAGCAGGAATATGAGGGTCAGCACCCCGGCCAGAAATATGGCATTGTACCGCAGGTGAATGAAATTGATATTGAACAGGGAGAAAATTCCGCCCACATAGAGAAGGAAAAACAGACACAAGCCGGCGCCGATCATCTTGATCAGGGTTGAAAACAGCTTTTGATGCTGCCTGTGCCTGAAATTTTCTTCCCGGGGAACTGCTCCCGTCGGTTGAGCTGTGTTTGAAGTTATAGCCAAAAAATTTACCTTAATTTTGACTTGTTACGAGACCATCATACTTAAATCTTAAATCTTAA
>JAUYIZ010000396.1 GCA_030688615.1 Desulfobacterales bacterium
AGCTCCGAGGCGCTCAGGCAAGCCCAGTTGAACCCCAAGGAAAATGCCAACCTGATTGTCCGGGTGGCAGGTTTCAGCGCATTTTTCATCTACCTGGACAAAGGGGTCCAGGACGAAATAATCAAAAGAAGCGAGCTGGAACTGAACTGAAAAGGCTGCTGCAGGGTCTTCAAATAAATACAAAACAAATCAACCCGGAATACATGAAGGCTTTTCATTCAAGTCTTGTATTTTTCGGTAAAATACGGTAAAATTTTTTCACAAGATCTATCCGGACTCTGCCGGAGTCCGGCTGCCGGCCGCCTGCAGCACGTTTCATTGGTGCGCAACAAAGCACTTAAAAGCCGCTTTGGTAATGGAGCTTTAGGATCGGTGCGCGTCCACCCGTTTCCCCGGACGATCTGCTGCGGACCGTGTTTGCGCCGTGATCAGAAAGCCCGAAAATGCTGTTGCGGGGGACAGCGAAAAAACTGCCCTGGGAGGTGCAACCATGTGTGCGAGAAAAAGGGTTTTCCCGTGTCTTATGCTGCTGGTCCTTTTTGTACTGATGAGCATTTTGCCGGAGACGGCCAATGCCAATGCCTTGCGGGATGAAATGATTGCCAAGGCGAAAGAAGAAAAACAGCTCGTCATCGGGGGAAGCGGCGGCGACGATTATCGCGACCGCCTGGTAAATTTCCGCAAACAGTACCCGTTTATCACCCTTAAGCCGGTTGTCGCCGACACGGCCAGCACAATCAACCGGATCGTGGCCGAAAGCCGGGTCGGCAAGGCCAGCATCGATCTGGTGTCCGTGGGCACCGACGGCCTGGAGCTGCTGACCGAGTCCGGCCTGCTGCAGAAAATGGAATACCCCCATCTGAAAGATTTTCACCCCGGAACGCAACCGCGCCACGGCTATTTCGTGCAGGCCTTTCTGATCACCAGGGTCCAGGGCGCCTACAATACCGACCTGGTGCCCCCCAGCGAAGTGCCCAAATCCTGGGAGGACATGACCGACCCCAAGTGGAACGGCAAAACCATGATCGCCCGCTCGACGGACGAGTTCCCGGCCCACCTGGCCTTCCTGTGGGGCCAGGACGGCAAGTTAAACTGGGACCGGTCTTTTGATTTTTTCACGAAGATAATGAATCAGAAACCGCTCCTCGCCAACGGTTTCAGAGACGGCACCAACCGGCTCGCGGCCGGCGAAACCTCCATCTTCTGGTTTGCAGCCATCGGGCCGCCGGCCAGGCTGCGTTTCATGGGAGCGCCGGTGGGGCTCATCGCTTTCCCGAAATTTCCCGGGCCTTTCCGCAGTTTCGGCATTCTCAAGGGTGCGCGCAATCCCGCCTCTGCCTGGCTTTTCATCGATTTCATTACCTCTCCGCAGGGACAATTTGACTACACCAACCTGGTCTCCGCCCATTTGCCCATCAACCAAAAGGCCAGGGTCGGCAAACTGGCCGCCTGGGTCATATCGCAAAACGCCACGTTCGAAAACGCGGTTCCTCTTCCACCGGATATTGTGTTTAACAAGGAAATCGCCAAGAAATCGGAAGATTTCTTTTTGAAACTCATCGGAATAAAGTAGCCTGCTTCCACAGATCCCGGCCCCGGGAGGAAGCGATCGCACCCGGTTTGCAAGCCGTTCACGAGGAGGGAAACGAAGATGAGTGTAATCCGTTTAACTGTCAATGGCCGCACCCATTCCGTATCCCATCCAACAGGCCTGGATAGAGGAGCAGGCCGTCCAGTGCGGCTATTGCACCAGCGGTCACATCATGACCGCCAAGGCGCTCCTGGACAAAAATCCGCATCCGACAGAGGCGCTGATCCGATCCTATTCCGGCTTCGGCACCTCACGGATAAGCGGCAAATCGCACTTCTCAAGGCGGTGGCCGAAGCTGCGGGCTGGCAGACCAGGCCCTCGCCCGGACCGGGCATACGCGCCCGGGGCAGCGGTGTGGTGACGGGCCGCGGCGTGGCTTTGCGAAAATCCGCGGCCGTGGTTGCCGAGGTGGAAGTAGCTCTCGAGACCGGCCAGGTGCGGGTGACACGGTTCGTGTGCTCTCACAACTGCGGCCTGATCGTGAACCCGGACGGCCTGAAAAATGTCATCGAAGGCAATCTTCTGCACACCATGAGCCGGACGCTTTACGAAGAGGTGACCTTCGACCGTTCCAGGGTGACCAGCACGAACTGGGCCTCCTACCCGATCGCCACCATCATGGACACGCCCGCCAGGATCGACATTGTTCTGATCAATGAAACGCACAAGCCGCCCCTGGGCGCCGGCGAAGAGACGTCCGCCCAGGTGCAGCCTGCCGTCGCCAATGCCATATTTGACGCCACAGGGGTGCGCATGCGCCGTTTTCCCTTCACACCGGAACGTGTCCTGGCGGCCCTGAAGGCAACGTAAGGGGAACTGGTCCCTTATCTTTCATTGAAAAAACAGTCCCGACGTAAAGGGAACGTTCAGAATACGATAGAAAACAAAATGGATAAACGCCCAGGTGCTGCCTGTAAGGATAAGCGTAAGCGGCCATTTTTCTTTGCCGCTGAATTTAAGGTGGAGAAAGGTAGCCAGGGAGCTGCCGAAGGCAAAACCGAAAAACCAGATGATTAAGAAAAAACCTACTACCCAGCTGAAGATGCCGACCGTGCGCTGTCTGACCAACGCCGCCGGCATATCAGCATATTCGCCACTTTTCGCGGCTTGCAGGTGACCTTTGCCCATAATACTGAAAATCAGCTCAATTACGGCAAGAAAGAGAACGGGAAAGCCGATCACCCAGGGAAAAAGCCCGGCCCGCAGGCTGAAGTTTCTACTTTGCCATAGCGCAGCGATAAAGATGATCACGACAAAAAAAGCGAACACCACATCCCAGTTTAATTGGATCGTTTCCTTTTTCCCCGTCCTTACCTCCGTTGCAAGCAGGGGGTGCTTTTTTCTGTCCATTATTTTCTTAAGCATCGGATACAAGGCAGCGGCAAGCGTGACGAAAATGAGCACCATGACTACCGGTCGGCCAAGCCATGCCAAACCGTAATTGTCTGAGGCGAGAAAAAGTCTTCTTTCTGCCAAAGGGCCAAGGATGAGTCCGAGAATGAGAGGCGGTCTTGGCCAGTTGACCTGCACCATGATCCAGCCCAAGACCCCGAAGAGCAGAACCAGAATCATATCGGCAAAGACACCTTTTTCCGCAAAGGCCCCCAGATAGATCAAGACTAAGATAAAGGGGATCAGCAGATTCCCTCGGATATTCGTGATCTTTACCAGTTGTTTCAGAAAAAGAAAACAGATGGCGACCGTGATGATATTGGATATGACAATCGTCCACATGAAGGAAAAGGTAAGGGATAGATGTCCGCCTCTTGCCTCCGGTATCAGCATATCCGGGCCGGGTACCAGCCCCTGGATCAGAAAGGCGCCCATAAGGATCGCCATCGAGACGCTCGCCGGCACGCCGAAAGCAATGGTCGTTACGAGACTTCCCCCTAAGGTGGAATTATTAGCCGCGCCCGGTGCCAGGACACCTTCGATAGCCCCTTTTCCAAATCTTTCTTTATCGGGAGAACTTTGCACGGCGTGGGCGTAAGCCATCCACTGCGCCGTTGCGGCACCCATACCCGGAATGACAGCCATGAAAGTGGCCAGGGCGCTGCAACGGATAACCAGCCACCAGTGGCGGAAGGTATCTTTAACGCCCTCCATTATGCCGCCCAGTTTCATCATGGCACGATCTCCGGCAATGCTTGACCCCTGAACCGCTAAATCGATAATTTCCGGGATAGCAAAAAAACCTATCGTAATGGGCACGAGCCCGACCCCATCCCAAAGAAAGAGCCGTCCGAAGGTAAAGCGTTGTACTCCCGATATGGGATCGAGACCGATGGTTGCCAGGAAAAGCCCCATACCACCGACCATCAGCCCCCTTCTAACTGCGCCTTCGCCGCTCAGAGCGGAAACGAAGGTTAAGCCGAGGATGGTAAGCATAAAAAATTCCGGCGACCCGAAACTCAGGACCAGCGGCCGGACGATCGGAATGGCCAGCCCCAAGGTAAAAGCGCCGAATATCGCTCCCACCAGAGAACTCATCAAAACCGCTCCCAAAGCGCGGCCCGCCTCGCCGTTTTTGGCCATGGGATGACCATCGATAATCGTGGCGGCGGAGGTCGGCTCCCCGGGAACACCAAGAAGGACGGAGGTAATATCGCCCGTAGTAGAGGTTACGGCGGACATCCCCAAAAGAAAAGCAAAGGCTTCCACTGCTGACATTTTCACAATAAAGGGCAGCATGAGCGCCATGGTGGTGGTGCCTCCCAGTCCCGGCAGTATCCCAACGATAAAACCGACGCCAATGCCTATCATCATCAGAGCAAAGGTAGTGCCATTGAACAGTCCAGTCAAGCCCGATATAAAACAGCCTATGGTGTCCATTGTCCTCTCAGCTCTCCTTTTACTTGAAGCTCCTTCACTGTGCTCTCTATTTGTAAAGGATATCTTTAAGCTTCGCCATCATCACAGGGTCCAGCTTGCGTATGGAAGCAACCGCTTGCTCCAGATCAGGAGCGCTTACCGGTTCAAAATCCAGTCTCATTTTCTTCGCCTCGGCAAGCAGTTCCTTGTCCTTCAGGGTATCCGCGAAAGCCTTGGTAAGTATCTGTGCTTGTTCCTTTGGCGTAGCGGGAGGCAGAACGTAGGGTCTGGAGAAGATACCTGAATTATGGATTCCTACCTCGATCAACTGCCGGGCCTCGTCGGTCTTGGCATAGCTGATGGCCAAGGGGACTTTGGGCAGATCGGGCAAAGGCTTCGGCACGCCCTGTAAGACGACGACCACATCGCCGCTCTGCAGGGCCTTGCGCCACGTGGCACGCATGGAAGACCATTGCCAGGAGGCGCCGGCAAGCTCACCAGACTCAACGGCCAGACGGATATCAGCCGTGCCGCCATAAGGGGCAATCAACTGGATCGGAAGCCCCAATGCCTCCTTCAATACGCGGATATTGTTATCCACATTGGCACCGCGCCCAACCCCGCCCATCTTTACAGGCGTCTTGGCGGACATCAATTTTTCCATGCTGGTGATGCCGCTCTTTTTTGAAAAGGCAGTGACGGAATCGTCCCGGATAGGGGCCCCTAAGTAAACGAGTTTCCGTGCGTCGAATTCGATCCCCGGCTGTCCCATCGCCTCGCTGAAGAAAAGACCGCCATTAAAAACCCCGATGGTTAGACCATCCGGCTTAGCAATCTTGGAAACGTAGTTGACACACGCCAGGCTGGCGGCGCCGATCATGTTTTCTACGATGACGGTTGGTTTTCCGGGGATGTGTTTTCCGAAATAACGTGAAATCAACCTGGCATAGGTATCCCAACCGCCGCCTGCCGAAGCACCGACGATTATGCGGATCGTCTTGCCATCATAATAGGGCGCCGCTGCAAAGGTAGTACTTGAAATAAAAAAACCAAGCATAAAAACAACTGCCAAAAAACTTTTTTTCATAACCCCTCCCCTATCCCTCTTCTGTATTATCCGCCACGGCTTGCGCGGGGTAGTTCATTTGAAGTTCCTTCAACTTGCCTCTATTTAAAAAGGATATCTTTAAGCTTCCCCAGCATAGCAGAGTCCAGCTTGAATATTGAAGCAACTGCTTTTTCCAGATCAGCAGCGCCTATCGGGTCGATATCCAACTTGCTTTTTTTCGCATCAGCAAGGAACTCCTTGTCATTCATGGTATCCCTGAAAGCTCCGGTAAGGATCTTGGTTTGTTCCATTGGCGTACCCGGGGGCAGAAGAAAGGGTCTGGCGAAGATGCCGGGGCTATGGATGCCTGCCTCGATCAACTGGCGCGCCTCATCGGTTTTGGCGTAGTTGATGGATAAGGGGACATTGGGAAGATCAGAAATAGGCTCCGCAACCGCCTGCACTACGACGACCGCGTCGCCTTTTTGCAGGACTTTGCTCCAGGCGGAACGCGTGGAAATCCAGTTGAGGCAGGAACCGGCGATTTCACCCTGCTCCATAGCCAAGCGAATCTCCGTGGTTCCTTTATAACCTTCCACGATCTTGACGGGAAGGTTGGCCACTGCTCTCATCAGACGGGTAATATTGTCCGCATCGTTTCCTGGTGCCAGTCCACCCATTTTTACCGGCACCGGCGAAGCCATCAGTTTTTCCATGCTGGTGATGCCGCTCTTTT
>JAUYIZ010000416.1 GCA_030688615.1 Desulfobacterales bacterium
CCAATCTTGCTTGTCTTTTGGTTCGACTTCTGCGTTGCCCCGGCGGGTGAATACGAAGGGTATGAACACGCCGGGACGTCTTGAATTCGAACCAAAATCCAGCGCAATTTCTGTGGTTTTATTATTTTCCACGACCCTAACAGGCCATTTCTCACACGACTGTTTTACCCTTTTCGGCCGTGCAAAGAAACTTTAAAAGGAATCGAGACCTGATGACTGACAATCCTTTTTCACGGATCCTGAATGCTGCCATCACGATCATCGCTTTGCTGATGGTTCTGTACCATCTACTGTCCACGCAATATCTGTTTTTCAGTTACGATGTACATAAAAACCTGCACCTGGCTTTTGCTCTGGTCCTGGTTTTTTTAGCCGGCATAAAAAGTGTTCCCGGAACTCAGCGCCGTATCCCGCTGCTGATGTTCACGGCGCTTTCCCTGGCGCTGACAGGCTATGTCTTCATTTTTTACGACGACCTGGTGATGCGCATCGGTATTCCCACCACAGCCGACATGATCGTTGCCTTATTGCTGATTGTCGTCGTTCTGGAAGCGACCCGGCGGTCATTCGGCATCATGCTGCCCATATTCAGCCTCGTTTTTCTAGCCTATGCCTTTTTCGGCTATCACATCCCGGGAGCTTTGAACCTTCCCCTGTTTAACGCGGAACATATTATCAGTAAAATCGCGCTGGATTTCAGAGGGATATACGGCAGCATACTCGGCATTTCCGCAAATTATATTTTTTTGTTCGTCATCTTCGGGTCTTTCATGAAATGCACGGGCACGGTCAAGTTTTTCGAGCAGACCGGCCGCATGACCGGTAAAAAATTCAGAGGCGGCCCCGCCCTTTCCGCCATCTCCACCAGCGCCCTTTTCGGCATGTTCACCGGCGCTGCCTCATCAAATGTCGTCCTGACCGGCAGTTTTACGATCCCTGCCATGAAAAAAGCCGGATATACCGCCGAGGAGGCCGGCGCGATCGAGGCTGCGGCATCCACGGTGGGACAGGTCATGCCCCCGGTTATGGGCGCCGCGGCATTTGTAATGGCCGACTTTACCGACACGCCCTACATCCAAATTATCCGTTTTGCAGCCATCCCGGCGATACTGACCTATTTCAGCATGGCGGTTTATGTGCAACTGCGGGCCATGAAAAACAGGATGATTCCTTCAGATGAACCGGTTGATTATAAACAAATGCTGCGGTTATCCCATCTGTTTTTCATTCCCCTTATTATCCTGACCATACTCCTGTTAAAGGGCTTCAGCCCCAACTATGCTGTTTTTTGGGCGATTGCGGCCCTGGCAGGCTTAAGTCCCATCTTAAAAGAGACCCGCACGCCTTTGCGGTACTGGGTGGATGCTTTTGTTGAAGGCGCGATTGTCGGCTCCAGAATTGCCGTGATGTGCGGGGCCATCGGCATCGTGGTTGCCACCATTATCATGTCGGGACTGGGCATCAAGATGCCCGGAGTCATCGAAGCCATCAGTGGTAACAATATGATTGTTGCGCTGTTTCTGACGATGCTCGCTTCGATGATCCTGGGCCTGGGCATGCCCACGACGGCAGCCTACACCCTGGTGGCTTTTACCGTAGCCCCCTTTCTGGTCAAAGCCGGGTTAGGGGTGATCCCCGCCCATTTTTTTGTGTTTTACTTTGCCGTATTTTCTTTAGTTACGCCGCCGGTGGCGCCGGCGGTCGTCACGGCATCGGCATTAGCCGGGGGCCGGTTTTTTAAGTCCGGCATCGAAGCAAGCAAAATTGCCGTCGGCGGTTTTTTGCTGCCTTTTTTAATGATTTATTGCCCGGTTCTGCTGCTGCAGCCGGAAAGTCTGTTAAAAGGCGTGTTTGATTTCATCGTCGTCGTGATCATTTTGTTCGGCGTCCAAGTCGTATTTATCGGACATTTTCTGGTGGACTGCAACTGGAGCGAGCGGCTGTCCATGGCCATAAGCATTGGATGTCTTGTCGCCTATGCCGGCAGCGGGAACACCCTGTATTTAGCGGGCCTGGCCGGCTTTTTGGGACTGACTGCCATCCAGTTTTATAAACATGCACGGGCGCCGGTTCCGTAATAAGGCTGAAGAGGAGGGAGGATTAAATGGACTATAAGGATTTACGTGAGTGGCTTCAGATTGTGTCAGGTTTTGATGAGCTTAAGGTGGTCAAGGGCGCGGACTGGAACCTGGAGATCGGTTCCCTGCATGAACTGAATCACAAGGAAAACATGAGCAAGGGGAAACTGGTGCCGGCATTATTGTTCGATGAGATCAAGGGGTATCCGCCAGGATTTCGGGTATTGACCAACTCCTTGAGCTCTGTCAACCGGTTGGGGCTGACCCTCAACCTGGACCTGGCCGGGGCAGGCAACGATCAGCAGGGATTGATCGAGATGGTCCGGAAGAAAATGGCCGCCCCGTCCCCCGGTCCCGTCCCGCCCAAAGTCGTGCAAACCGGGCCGGTCATGGAAAATATCGACGAGGGAAGTGCCATCGACCTTACCAAATTCCCGGTTCCTTTCTGGCACGAGGATGACTGCGGCCGATATATCGGTACGGGGAGCGTCACCATTACCCGCGACCCTGACGACGGCTGGATAAACCTGGGGACTTACCGCGTGATGATGCATGATGAGAAATCCATGGGTTTCTACATTTCACCGGGAAAACACGGGCGTATTCAGCGGGAGAAATATTTTTCCGCCAATAAACCCTGCCCCGTGACCGTGGTCATCGGGGGGGACCCACTGCACCTGATCCTGGCCTCCAAGGAAATGGACTACGGCACCAGCGAGTACGACATTGCCGGAGAGTACAAAGGTTTTCCGGTGGAGGTCATTGAAGGCGTAAACGGATTGCCCTTCCCTGCAGACGCAGAGCTGGTTATCGAGGGAGAATCGATCCCCGGGGACACGAAGCCAGAGGGCCCCTTCGGGGAATGGACCGGTTACTACGGCAGCGGCATGCGGGAAGAGCCGGTTATCCGGGTAAAGCGGGTTCTGTACCGCAATGATCCTATTATTCTGGCAGCCCCGCCCTGCAAACCGCCCACCATGAATTCTTTTTTTGCCGGGATTTTTCGCTCCGCCATGCTGCGGAACGATCTGGAAAAAAACAGCATACCGGATGTACGGGCCGTCGGCTGCCATGAAATCGGCGGCAGCCGTCTTTTCGTGGTGATTTCAATCAAACAGCGGTACCCGGGCCATGTGAAGCAGGTTGCCATGTCGGCCGCCCAGTGTCACAGCACCGGGTATCTGGGACGGTTTATCGTTGTGGTGGATGAGGACATCGATCCGACCAATCTGCATGATGTCATGTGGGCCGTGTGCACCCGGTGCGATCCGGAACGTGACATCGATATTGTGCGAAATTGCTGGAGCGGTCCTTTGGATCCCATCATACCTCCCGAAAGGAAGGGTTTCAGTTCCAGGGCCCTCATCGATGCCTGCAGGCCCTATGATCGATTGGCAACCTTCCCCAAGGTGGCACAGGTCAGCCCGGCCCTGCGCACGGCCATGCTCAACAAGTGGCCCGAGCTTTTTTAATGGTTTTTGACAATTTTCATTAAATCCTTGACACTGCCTGACGGTTAGCTCCATGATAAAACGGGAGGGTTAAAATCCATGCCATTTGCCGATTTAAGAGAGTATATTCAAAGTCTGGAGGCGGCAGGGGAACTCAAGCGCATCCGCGCCGAGGTGGACTGGAACCTCGAACTGGGCGGCATCATGCGGCGGGCCAATGATCTCAGGGAACCGGCCCTGCTGTTTGAAAACATCAAAGGCTACCCTTCCGGCTGTCCGGTCCTGGCCAACATCGTGGGGGCGTCAAAGCCCAATGTATTCGGAAGGGTGTGTCGTGCGCTGGAAATGCCGCCGGACACGCCCGGCACGCAGATCGTCGAA
Source organism: Desulfobacterales bacterium (assembly GCA_030688615.1). GTDB lineage: Bacteria > Desulfobacterota > Desulfobacteria > Desulfobacterales > JAUYIZ01 > JAUYIZ01. The sequence goes on from JAUYIZ010000416.1 coordinate 3,911, forward strand.
GAAATGGCCCGCCGGTTTTCAAACCCCATCGAGCCGGTTGTGGTCGGCAACGGTCCCTGCAAGGAAAACATCATCATGGGCGCTGATGTGGATCTCTTGAAATTCCCGTCACCCCATTTACGGCAACTCGATGGCGGCCGTTATTTTGGAACATGGCACACCAACATCATAAAAGATCCGGATTCGGCCTGGGTCAACTGGGGGATGTACCGGCACATGCTCCAGGACAAGACATCCATTTCATGGCTGGCCAATCCGGGCCAGCACGGCCCGGGGCTCTATTATCAAAAATATGAAGCCCGTGGGATGCCGATGCCGATGTCCGTGGCAATCGGTACGGATCCCGTGGTCGCCTTATCCTCCATATCCCTGGTGACGTCCCATTACAGCGAGGCGGCGCTGGCCGGCGGGATGCGAGGCCGGCCGGTAGAACTCGTCAAGTGTGAAACCAATGATCTTCTGGTGCCGGCGACCGCCGAGATTATTTTGGAAGGCGTGGTTCTCCCGCATGAACGGAAGCTCGAGGGCCCCTTCGGGGAATATACCGGGTATCGTAAAAGTGACCACTCGCCCCACCCGGTGTTCCGGGTAAATTGCATCACCCACCGGAACAATCCTCTGTTTCCCGTGTCGTCCCCCGGAAAGCCCTTTGATGATACCACTTTTGTTTACGCATTGTGCGGCAGCGCCGCCCTGACCCTTGAGCTGAGAAAGCTCGGGCTGCCGTTCAGATCCATCTATCTGACCAATTCCATGATGGCGGTGGTTATCTCCGCTTCCGAGGTTTACCCCGGATATGTGCATACCCTTTCCTCGGCGATCTGGGGAACCAAAGTCGGTATTTATCGGCCCACGATCATCGTCGTGGGCGAAGATGTCGATGTAACCAATTCGGATGAAATCCTGTGGGCGCTGACGACCCGGGTTCACCCTGTGCGCGATATTCACGTTAAAGCGCGTGCGCCCAGCAACGCCCTGTTTCCTTTTATATCGTCCGAAGAACAGGAGGCGTTCTCCGGCGCCGCCGTCTGCTATGACGCCACATTTCCTTTTGAATGGAAAGATACGGCGCCCAAAGTGGTAGACTTCCAACGGGCATTCTCAAAGGACACCCAGCATCTGGTGCTGTCGCGATGGAAAGAATATGGCTTCGAATAGGATAAACGGTCCCCGCCGTTTTCTCCTGAACATTAAAGGAGGAAAACGACATGACAAAAAGACTGCTCACTGTTTTTTTCATCTTTTCATATGAAAGATCCGTCCATCAAGACGATCAACGACTTGAAGGGTAAAAAGGTGGTGATGGCCAGCAAAGGCATGGCCGCGGGTTATGTGAATCAATACATCCTCGAAAAGCACGGTCTGTGGGATAAGATCAAACCGCAATACATGGGCTACAAGCCGGGTGCCACGGCACTGGCCGACGGCCTGGTCGACGCCGTCATCGTCATGATAACCATTCCGGGACCGGGGAAATATTCAGTGGTGGGCGCTTTCACCGAGCTTCTGGCCTCCAAGGATGTGCATCTGGTCCACGGCGGCGATGAAAAAACCATCCTGGCCGTAGGGGAGGAAAAAAATATCGAGGTTATTCCGGTAACGCTTTCCGGCACCTTCGACGGGAAACCCGTTCCCCGGGGGGTGACCACATTTTATCAGGGTGTTCAATGGGACGTGGATGAAACCATGGACGATGAAATCGTCTATGAGATCGTAAAAATCTTATATGAAAACATCGACCAGATCCGCGCCACCCATCCCAGCATGAAAGTCATTACCCGCGCCAGCCTGCCCAACGTTTCAACAGCGGCGAATTTTCACAAAGGCGCCAAAAAGTTTTACCGGGAAGTCGGGCTTAATGTCGGTTTTAAAGGTATTCAATAACATAGGAAAACATTTAAGGCCGGCCGGTCCGTGCCCGGACCCATTCCCGGAAGAAAACGGGCAAGGACAGTGCCAGTCCCCCCAGATTAGCGGCCCAGGAAGGCACCGAAATTCCGATCCCGGGCGGGAAAAGTATTCCCAGCGCGCCCAGCGCAAGGACGGCCCTCGCGGCCCAGTTCAATTTCCGGAAGAGAAACCCGGTCAGGGAAATGGCGATAAAACCCAGCCCGGCAGCGCTTTTAACTGTAATAAAAATAATGTCCTGAATCGTTCCCTGAAGGATCAGGGCCGGGAAATAAACAAAAATAAAAGGGATGATATAAGCGGCAATTCCAAAACGCACCGCATAAAAGCCGGTCTTCATGGGGTCGGCCTGGGCGATGGCCGCCCCGGCATAGGAGGCGAAACAGACCGGCGGCGTGATCATGGACATAAGACCGAAATAGAGAATAAACATGTGTGCCGCCAGGGGCAATACGCCCAGATCCACCAGGGCCGGGGCCACCAGCACGGCCAGTATGATATAGAGGGCCCCGGTGGGCAGGCCCATGCCGAGGACGATGCACAGCGCGGCCACAATGATCAGCATTAAAAAAAGATTTTGCGCGCCCACCTTGAGCAGCATGAGGGAAAAGACAAACCCCACCCCGGTAACATAGACCGCGCCGATGACAATCCCGGCCATGCCGGTGAGCGGACCCATCATCAGCATGCCCCTGCCCGCCCGTTCCAGGATCTGAAGGAGCTTTCGCGCATCCATGCGTGTTTCCTTCTTCACGGAGCTGAGAACCAGGAGGGCGGCGGCGGCGGCCAGGGCGGAAAGGCCGGGCCGCCAGTTGAGCGCGAACAATGTGTACACCAGCACCACCAGGGGAACCAACAGGATCCACAGCCCCTTGAAAACCGTCCGTCGACCGGGAAGGGCGCCGGCAAGCCCCTTGAAGCCGCCTTTGGCCGCCTCCAGGTCCACCTGCAAAAAAAGGGCAAAATAATACAGCACCGCCGGAATGGTCGCGGCCAGGGCCACCTGGGCATAGGAGATCCCGAGAAATTCAGCAAGAATAAAGGCCGTCACCCCCATGACCGGCGGCAGCAACTGGCCCCCGGTGGAAGCGGCCGCCTCGATGGCACCGGCCGCTACGGGCTTGTAACCGGTCTTTTTCATCAACGGAATGGTCATCACCCCGGTGGCCATAACATTGGAGACCGCGCTGCCGGAAATCGTCCCGAAAAGGCTGGAGGCCACCACCGCGACCTTGGCCGGGCCGCCCCGAAACCGGCCAAAGATGCCGATGGCAAAATTGTTCAGCAGCTGGCTCCCGCCCGTGGCGATAAGAAATTCCCCGAACAGGATAAAAGCAAAGACAATCGCCCCGGCAACCCACAGCGGAAGACCCAACAGGCCGCTGTTATCCAGGAAAAGATAGATCAGCAGTTCATTCCAGGGGATGCCTTTCCCATAGAAGGGGGAAGGGAACAGGAAGGTGTAGCGGGCAAAAAAAATACAGAAGCCTCCCAGCAAAACCAGCGACCACCCGGTCATCCTGCGGGTGGCTTCCATCACCAGCAGGATGTCGCATAGGCCGAGAAAGGAATACCCCGGCCCCATGTAGGCGATCCCCGTATGGATGTAATCGGGATAAATAAAACTGGAGAAAACACCGATGCCGAGGCTCATTGCGGCCATGATCACGTCGTACCAGGGCGGACGGTTTCCGGAAATCCCCCGGGTGGCCCGGACACCGATAAAAATACTTGCCAGCATCAGCCCCAGCAAGGTGGACAGGTACTGCTCCCTGAACAGGGCACGGTTGAAATAAAGATGGATGTCCAGAATGAAAAGAATCCCGCTCAGGGGAATGGCGACGAGCAGTATTCTCTCTATGGTCTTCCACAACCCGGTGAGTTGCCCTGCCGCAGAATGTTCTGTGCTGTTGTCCGACATAAGGTTCCAGCCGTTTAAAAACAGCTACTGGTTCAACAGGTTTTGCTGAATGGCGTCCATTTTTTCAGGCCAGGCATTCACCTCCCGGTAAAATTTAATGGCGCCGGGATGGTAGGGAATCACTGCTTTTTCGTCCACCATGGCCTTTTTCCATCCCCTGAATATGGGGTGTACGGCGTTCAGCTCCTTCTCGTTTTCCCAGATAACCTTGGTGATCAGGTAGGCGGCTTCATCACCCAGACCCTCATGGGTTCCAAGCCCGATGGGGATATCCAGCAGCCAGGTGTCGTTGTCCACCCCGGGAACCCGTTTGCCCTTGATAAACTTGACCTTCCGGCCGGGCAGGCTGTCCTCGAGCATCTTTAGGGCCGGGTCCGAACCGGACTTGACCACCGGAATCCAGTAAAGACCGCCGACTTTCGCTTCCGCCTCCTTGATTTTCCCCATGCCGACCGAACCCCAGGACACATCGGCCCGACCTTCCATGAAGGCATCCACCATCACGACCACCCCGGCAACCAGGATCTTTTTAATGTCCTTGTCCGGATCCAGCCCCGCCGCCCGGATCAGCGCCTCCTGGTTTTGTATGGTGGCCAGCTGGCTGGAATCGATGGGGACCCGTTTGTCTTTCAGGTCGGCCATGGTCTTTATACCGGACCCGAGCCGGCTGACATAGCCCAGATTGATCCCGTTTCCGCTGCTGATCAGCCTGAGATTTTTTTGCCCTTCCCGGTAGGGGCTCTTTCCCCGGTAGGCGGGGTGAACTTCTGAATCTGTAATAATTCCCAGGTCCACCCGGCCCTGGTTCATCAGCGGCACCCAGGAAAGATACCCGGTAAAGGGACGATCCTTGGCCGAAATGGACGTGTGGAGGCTGATGACTTTGGCAAACCCGCTCCCGATGATATTCAACAGGGATCCTTTGGGGTGTGTGCCGATCGTCAGGCTCCGGGGCAGATCCTGCGCGGCATGGGCCACAGAGGAAAAAGTCCATAAAAAAATCAGGGCCGCCACGCCGATTGAAACAACAGCTGTTTTCTTTTTCATTTGCTCCTCCTTTTCGAGATAACAGGGTCCCGGTTGAATTGGCATTGACTTCGCAAAAAAGACAGGTGCTTTTGAATAGCAACAGCGTTCGCATTCCCCGCGGTTTGCCGCGGGGAATGCGAACGATATTTAGATCGGAGGTGAAACTGAAATCTATTTTTGAGGCAAGTTTTTAAGCGCCCGCAGGATTTTCTCCGGCGTCACGGGAAGTTCCTTGAACCAGATGCCGGTGGCGTCATGGATGGCGCTCACCACGGAAGGCGGCGTGCTGACAATCGCGCCTTCGGAGGCTTCCTTGGCACCGTAGGGCCCGTGGGGGTCATCCGTTATGATATCGATCACCTCAATGTCGGGAGTATCCGGCGCCAGGGGCATTTTGTAATCCCTCAAGTCCGGATTCTGGGTCTCACCGCGAACCATTTTAAACTCTTCATACAGAGTCTGGCCCAGCCCCTGCACCGCAGCACCCTGATTCTGGGCCTCCACATTGATCGGGTTGAGCGGTTTCCCGCAGTCATGGGCGATAACCATCTTGCTGCACTTGACAAAACCGGTCTCCAGGTCCACGTCCACCTCGGACAGCTGGGAGGTAAAACTGTAGGAAGTACCGGCATCGCCTTCGCCCTTGTTAAAATCATAGGGTTCCAAACCGTACTGGGAATATCCTTTCCCAATAATCACAGCCCCGGCGCCCGCGTAGCTGGCGATCTTCGCCAGGTTTTCAAAGGACATGGTTTTTTCAGGGGCGCTCCGGACAAAAACCTGCTGGTTTTTAAAAGCGATATCCCCGGCATCCACCTCCCATTTTTCGGCCGCGATCCTGGCCAGCTGATCTCTCACATCCCGGGCGGCTTTCTGGGCCGCCTCTCCTGCAAGAACCGTCACGCGGCTGCCGTAACTGCCGGCATCACAGGGGGTCAGGGCCGTATCCACCCGCTTGATATCCACCGAATCCATATCCAGCCCCAGTTCTTCGGCGACGATCTGCACCAGCACCGTATCCGACCCCTGGCCACAGTCCGAAGCGCCGGTCAGATAATTGACCGTGCCGTCTTCACAAACCCGCACAACCGCACCGCAGGATTGGTGCCCGCGCTGCCGGGCGCCGCTGAGATAGGCCGTACCGGAAATGCCCACGCCATGGGATATGGGACCTTCTATCCCTTTCTTGCGGTCCTTATCTTTCCATTCGGGCCTCCGGGCCAGCGTCTCCAGACCCTCGATGAGGCCGCAGGAATCAACCGTGACTTTGTTGATTGTTTTGTGCGGGGCGCTGATGCCGTTTTTAAGCCGAACCTCAAGCGGATCGATTCCCAGCTCTTCGGCCATCATCTCCATCTGGATTTCGGCCGCAAAACGCGTGTGGGTTACCCCGTGGCCCCGCATGGCCGCGCCGATGGGATTGTTGGTGAATATGCGGTAGGCATCGTGCTTGAAATTGGGCAGCTTGTACGGCAGGGTGCTCATGCATCCGGTCAGGTACATGGTCAGAGGACCGATGGCGGTGTGGCCCCCGCCGTCGGCAATGACGCGGCTGTGCATGCCGGTCAGTGTGCCGTCTTTTTTCATGCCCATCTTGTTGTGGATAATCATGTTATGCCGGCGCCGGCAGGTCATGAGCACCTCTTCCATGCTGTAAACGAACTTGACAGGTTTGCCCGTCATCTTGGAAAACAGGCAGGCGCAAAAGTCCCCGGCCAGGGAATCGTTTTTGGTGCCGCCGAATCCGCCGCCGATAAAGGGCTGGATGACCCTTATCTTGTTCAAGGGCAGGTTAAAGCAGGCAGCCAGATGCCGGTAGGGAAAGTAAGGGCTCTGCTTGGCCGCCCAGATGGTGATCCCGCTTGAATCCCAGAGGGCCACCGCGGAAGGGGGCTCCAGATACCCGGTGATGACCCGGCCCGTTTCGAACCGGTCCTCTCTGACCAGATCCGATTCGGCGAAAGCCTGCTCCACGTCCCCAAAATTCATGTGGAATTCAAAACTGACGTTATTTTTCACATGATCGTAAACCTTTGGCGCCCCGTCATTCATGGCTTCTTCCGGATCAAAAATACCGGGGAGCTCCTCATATTCCACCTGGATAAGCTCGGTGGCTTTTTCGGCGGTTCTCTCATCCACCGCAGCCACCGCAGCCACCGCCTCGGCCAGATACCGGACCTTGTCATCGGCCAGCGGCGCTTCATCGCGGCTCTGGGGCATCCAGCCCCACCGCCACCCGTTAAAGTCTTTACCGGTGAGCACAGCCTTTACCCCGGGCAGTTTCTCGGCCCGGCTGGTATCAATGTTCAATATCCGGGCATGCGCGTGTGGCGATCTCAGAATCTTGCACCACAGCATCCCCGGCATGGCATAATCCGCCGCATATTTGGCTTCCCCGGTCACCTTGACCCTGCCATCAATTCGGGGAATCCTCTTTCCGATAACCGAGTAGTCTTCCATGCCTATTTCCTCCCTTCCATCAGTGCAGCAGCAGCACGAATCGACTCGATGATTTTGGTATAGCCCGTGCACCTGCAAAAATTGCCGGCAATCCCTGCCCTGATTTCTTCATCGCTGGGGGCAGGATTCCTGTCCAGCAGCGCCTTGGCGGACATGATCATGCCCGGCGTGCAAAAACCGCACTGCATTCCCGCATTCTCGACAAAGGCCTCTTGAACGGGGTGGAGCTTATCCCCCCGGGCAAGACCTTCAATCGTTGTAATTTCCTTTCCGTCGGCTTCCACCGCAGGCACCAGACAGCTGTTTATTGTTTTACCGTCCATGATCACCGTGCAGGAGCCGCATTCCCCCTGTCCGCATCCTTCCTTGGTGCCGATCAATTGAAGATCCTCACGGATCATTTCCAAAAGCGTTGCCCAGGGATAAACCTTCAGCTCACAAGGTTGCCCGTTGATTACAAATTTGATCTTTTTCATCTCCATGTTTTTATCTCCTGCTTTCTCAGACCGCCTTTTCCTTCTTTTAAATGACCTGGCGAATTGCGCGGCCCACCAGGGCTTCCACCAACATCCTCCGGTACTCGGCAGAGGCACGATGATCATCTATGGGCCTTGACTCATCCGAAGCCGCCCTGGCCGCCCCGGAAATCACTTCTTCTGTAACCGGCTTGCCTACCAGCAGCTTCTCGGCCCGGACCGCCCGGATGGGTGTCGGCGCCACGGAGCCAAGCCCGATCCGGGCATCTTTAAAGATTCCGTTCTCCGTGGCCGCCACCGCGGCGACCCCCACCAGGGCACAATCCATCCGGCTCCTGGGGCCGAATTTAATATATGTCCCATGGCCGCCGGCAATCATGGGGGGAACCTGGACCTCCGTTACGATTTCATTGGAAGCCAGGTCCGTCAGGCCGGGACCGACAAAAAACTTATTCAGCTCCACGGTCCGCTCCCCCCCTTTTCGCACGCAGATGATTTTCGCATTCAGGCACAGCAGCGCCGAAACAGCGTCTGCGGACGGGATGGCATTGCAGATATTGCCCACCACGGTCCCCCGATTCTGCACCTGTGTGGCAGCGATGCTTCTGGCTGCCTGGGCCAGAATGGGATATTTCTCCTGGACCAGGGACGAATTGCCCACGGCGAAAATGCTCGCAAGGGCGCCGATGCGCAGCCCGGTACCGTCGTCATAGCGAATATAGTCCAGGCCGGAAATACCCTTAAGGTCCAGCAACTTTGCTGGGATATCCACCAGTCTGCCTTTGAGCTTCGGTATAACATCCGTTCCGCCGGCATACACCATGATTTTCCCTTTTCCGCCCTGAGCCAGATAATCCAACGCCTCATCAAGGGTGCTCGGCTTTAAATAATCAAACTCCGGCAGTCTCCGATAAAAAGTAACCATTTGCTTTCCTCCCTAACAAACCAAAATTTCTCAAATCAACCTTTACCCGCCACCAAGGGGCAGCAGGTATATTTCCACGATGTCGTCGGTTTGCAGCACGGTGTCCAGTCCTCCGGGATAAAACCAGATTGCCTTTTCGTTCAAAATAAGCTCCAGATCCATTTCAAGCTTTCCCGACTCCGGGTCCATGAACCTGAAATCAATCTGCCTGCCGATATATTTTAACAGGTCCAGCAGGGTCGTCACGCCGGCAGGCAGAACCATCACCTCCGCGTCCGTATCCGGCAACGCAAAGCAGGACTGCAGCTTGATTTTAACTCCCATGTTGAACTTTACTGATGGCAACCGCTGTTCGTCGATCGTTTTTCGACAGACTGTTTTATTGATGGAAAAAATACTTTCTAAATTTATACTTGGAATAACAAGATGCCCCCAGGTTGTCAAATATTAATTCGTGTCCATCCATTAATTGCCCTGTGAGGCAAGGGCAGATTGAAAAAGGCGGCTTTCCCCTTTCTTTGCTTTCAGGATAAAATTTCTTGTATATATATAATACCTGAATTTTGCATGTGATGTAACATAAAAAATAGAAAACCATCTGGGAACCCTGCTATAATAGGGTTTCAGCC
>JAUYIZ010000421.1 GCA_030688615.1 Desulfobacterales bacterium
TGAAAAGATGGAGAGTCACCAATCGGATCAAGAAAAAAAGGCGGCCAAACCTCAAATGGAGGACTTTATCGAATTAACCGATTCAGGGGAAGTCGATCCTGAAAACGATGAAGAGATCATCGATCTTACCGATATTGTCGATCCTCTTTCAACAGAGCCTGCCGGTCCGGAAAAAGATTTGCCCGAATTTTCAGATCCGCCGGAAGCGGGCAGCCAAGACGCCCCCCTGGTGCTTGCGGGTTTAACAGATGAATTGCCTGGCCCATCCGAACCCGTGCTTGACCGGGAAGAAAATCCGTTTTTGAAAAATCTGTCCTTCGATGATGCCATGGAGGAAGAACTGAGCCTGGAAACCGGCCACGAGGATGATTTTATCGAATCGCTGGGCATGGAACTGGACGGAAAAGGCGGCCTGGAAATGGGGCCCGGGGAATTGTCCCGGGTATCCCCGGAGACCGGCCAGAACGATAACACGACGATGATCACGGGAGATATTTCTGTAACACCCGCACAGATCGACGCTGCCGTGGAACGTGTGATCGTCAGGATGTTTTATGACAAAATCGAAACCGCCCTCACGGACGCGGTGGGCAATGTGGTGAAACGTGAAATCGAAAAGTTAAAAAAGCTGCTGGACGACGAAGGAATTGAAGAAGAAAAATAATCACCTGCAACAGGACTGTATCTGATTGGAGTTGCTGATTAAATTTGCAATCAAACCGGGGATTACCGCCTAATTCCCGGTTTGATTTATGATAGGATACGGAGTATCGCCCCATGAGTTTAAAAATGATGGATAAAGGTTATGAGCCCCAAAAGGTGGAAAAGCACTGGTATGAGGTATGGGAAAAGGAGGGCCTCTTTGCAGCCGGCGAGGAAAGCGGCAAAAAAAATTACGCCATCGTCATCCCCCCTCCCAATGTAACCGGTGTGCTCCATATGGGCCATGCGCTCAATGTGACATTGCAGGATATTCTCTGCCGCTACCGGAGGCTTCAGGGAGACAACACTCTCTGGATGCCGGGGACCGACCATGCCGGGATTGCAACCCAAAACATGGTGGAAAAAAAACTTGCCGAGCAGGGTCTGGACCGGCATAAACTGGGCAGGGAAAAATTTATTGAAGCCGTATGGCAGTGGCGCGATCAGTACGGCAGCACGATAATCAACCAGCTCAAAAGCCTCGGGGCTTCCTGCGACTGGAAACGGGAGCGCTTCACCATGGACGAAGGGCTTTCCCTGGCAGTCCGCAAGGTGTTCGTGCAGCTTTATCAGGAAGGTTTGATCTATCGGGGCAACTATATCATCAACTGGTGCCCCCGCTGCCGGACCGCCCTTGCGGATATTGAAGTGGAGCATGAAGAACACGACGGACACCTGTACTATATAAAATACCCTTTTTCGGACGCATCCGGGAGCCTGGTTGTGGCCACCACCCGCCCGGAGACCATGCTGGGAGATACGGCCGTGGCTGTAAATCCCAAGGACCAAAGATTCCAGTCCCTCCGCACGCCCAAAGTAATCCTGCCTCTTGCCGACCGCGAGATACCTGTCGTCCAGGACGAGTATGTGGATATGGAGTTTGGCACCGGCGCCCTGAAAATAACGCCGGCGCATGATCCAAACGATTTTGAAATCGGAAAACGCCACGATCTTCCGCGCATTAAAGTTATCGGGGACGACGGGATGATGAACGATATGGCCGGCAGATTTCAAGGCCTGGACAGGTTTAAATGCAGAGAAGCCGTGGTGAAGGCATTAAAAAAAGAAAAGCTTCTTGAAAAAATCGAGCCTTACAAACATAGCGTCGGCCACTGTTACCGATGCCGGAGCGTGATTGAACCGAACCTTTCCATGCAGTGGTTTGTGAGAGTCGCCCCCCTGGCGGAAAAGGCCATTGAGGCGGTCAAGCAGGGACGAACCCGTATCATACCGGACACCTGGACCCATACCTACTTTGAGTGGCTGAACAATATAAAGGACTGGTGCATTTCACGCCAGATCTGGTGGGGCCACCGTATCCCTGCCTGGTTTTGCGACAGTTGCAAAGCGCCGACCGTTTCAATGGAGACGCCGGAATCATGCCCGGCCTGCAAAGGAAGTCGCATGGTACAGGAAACAGACGTCCTGGACACCTGGTTCAGTTCCGCCCTGTGGCCGTTTTCCACCCTGGGCTGGCCGGAAGAGACCGGTCTGCTGAAACAATATTATCCCACAGCCGTACTGGTTACCGGTTTTGATATCCTCTTTTTCTGGGTCGCCCGCATGATGATGATGGGCATTCATTTCATGGGTGACGTCCCGTTCAGGGATGTTTATGTCCATGCGCTCGTCAGGGATGAGGAAGGCAAAAAGATGAGCAAGTCCAAGGGAAATGTCGTGGACCCCATGGAAATCATCGAAAAATACGGCACGGATGCATTCCGATTTACGCTGGCCGCCTTCGCCGCTCAGGGAAGAGACATTAAGATGTCCGAAAAACGGGTCGAAGGTTACCGCAATTTTGTAAATAAACTGTGGAATGCCGCGAGATTGTCTCTGATTCATATGGAACAGAAAGGCCATAAAATCGATTACGGCCGCCTGTCCCTTCTGGACCGATGGATTTTATTAAAACTCAAAACGACGGCGGATTCTGTCGCCAGAGCCATTGACGGGTACCGGTTCAACGACGGTGCGGAGGTTCTGTATAAATTTGTGTGGCATGAATTTTGCGACTGGTACCTGGAGGCGATCAAACCGGTTATATACGGCAAAAAAGGCCCTGAAAATCAGGAAATCACCATAAATGTGCTAACCAAAGTGCTGCAGGACACCCTCATACTGCTCCACCCCTTTATGCCGTTTGTCACCGAAGAAATCTGGCATAAACTTCCGGATACGGAAGACTCCATCATGAAGGCCGGATTTCCCTCCGCTGACGGGTTTCCCCCCGAAACGGCCGGCGACCCGAATACCGAGGCAGACATGGCCCTTGTCATCGCGGTGATCACGGGAATTCGAAATATCCGGGGAGAAATGAATATCCAGCCCTCCCTGGCCTTGGACGTCACGGTCCAATCGTCCCATCCCCGGACCGGCAGCC
>JAUYIZ010000426.1 GCA_030688615.1 Desulfobacterales bacterium
TTGATATCAGGGTCCGGAAAATAATCAGAAAAATATGTTCCTTAATCCGAAATCCAACAGGCGGACGATGTAATGCGGATAATACTAAAGTTTTTTCCGCATCTGGAATTACTGATGAATTGCCTTCTATCTAAACTGATGAATGCCAATTGTAATTTTGCATATCTTACGAATGTTATCAAGAAAACATTTCAGGAAGAAGCAAACACGGTCATTCACTATAATCCCTCTGCAGACGCACGGTTTGTCTACCAGCGGTCGTCGATCTTTTCACTTTCGGTCTGCAGAAAGCGATGGTCGCAGTAGGGGCAATGCAGCCTGATGTCCGTGTGCCGCAGTTCGCCGTAATGGGCTTCAAAGGATTTTTTACATTGCGGGCACTGGATTAGAAAGAGTCTGACCATGACTTCCCCTCCTTTTTGTCAGCGGCTCCGGACCGAATCCAGGAAAACCGGTATCTTCTGCAGCGCGTCATCGGAGATGAATTCGGACAGTTTGATCCTTTTGAGCGCCTCATCGGGGACATTCACCCGGGCGGCAAAGGGCCGGTCGGTGGGCATGGTCGCATCGATGATCATCTTGCTGCCGCTGATATCATGCAGCAGGGATGGGTCCAGCGTGTTGGCCTTGATGTTGCGGATGATGTCCACATCGGCATGGGGCTGGACCCGGGTGGCCACGGCCCACATGACTTCCTGTTCATTGAACACATCGACATCGGCATCCACCACGATGACGTTTTTGACAAAGTCGCACTGGGCCATGGCCATCAGGGCGGCCTGTTTCTGCTCGCCCTCCACCTTCTTGTCCAGGGAAAGGTAACAGTTGAAGCGGCAGCTTCCCGACAGGGGAAAGTGCACCTGCCGGACCGCGGGGACCACGCCCTGAATGGCGCCGAACAGGCTGCCTTCCTTGGGAATCCCCCCCAGGGTCCAGTTTTCCCGGTAGCCCACGAAAATGTCCTGATAAACGGCATCCTGCCGGTGGGTGATGGCCTTTACGTCAATGACGGGCCTGAGCCTCTGGGGGCCGTAAGTGCCGGGAAACTCCCCGAAAGGCGCTTCCACCTCCCTGACCAGCGGCGGGATCTCGCCCTCGATGATAATTTCCGCGTCCGCCGGCACCAGAAAGTCCTGGCCCCACGTTTCCGACGCGGTCAACCTGAGGGGGGTGCGCATGATGCCGCCGATCAGGCGGTAGTCATCCACGCCGAAGGCGGCCACGTTGAGCGCGCCCAGGTAGAAGGCCGGATGGTGCCCCACGACAATGATCACCGGGGTGGGCAGATTTTTTCCCTCGTATTTATTGAACAGGGTCCAGTTGTGCCGGGGGGACATGTGAATTCCCAGCCGCTGCGGCCCCATGTACTGGTTCCTCAAGAAGGCCACGTTGTAGAAGCCCTGGTCAGGGTCCTTCATGACCGGGGTCATGTCCACATAGGGCCCGCCGTCCATTTCATGGTGACGGACGATGGGAAACATGCGCAGGTCCGCCTCTTTTCCGGTGTGCACCACCTCTCTGACCGGCGCGTTGCTTGGATCGACCAGCTCCGGGGGCAGGGGGGCGTTTTCGCGCCTGGCAAATTCCAGGCTTAATTCCAGTTTCCACTTTTCAGGGTCCAGGCCCATGGCAAAAGCGCATCGCTGCCGGGTGGCAAACAGGTTGGTGGCCAGCTGGAACCTGGATGGCCTGCCGTTCAGGTCCAGGGGGTTTTCGAAGAAGAGTAGCGGGAATTTTCCGTCCACCTCCAGATGTCTTAACAGGGCGGTCACCTCAAAATCTGCCGGGTTTACCGGTTTTTTTATGGCCACGACTTGCTCCGGATACGCTTTCCGGAGCCGCTGCAGAAAAGGCGATAAATTCCGTTCCGTCATTTTTTCCTTCAGGGCTCGCGCAAAAATAAATTCACAGAATTGGCGCTTAGATTCAGGTCAGATTTGATTGCTGCGATTGAGCGAAGCCACAAGAATAGCGAGCTATTTTGAGGATTTCGCGATTGAGCAGCGGCCAAAGATGGCTTGAAGCTGAGATGCGAAAATGTTAATTCATTTTTGCGCAAGCCCTTAAATATACAGATCCGGGTCGGCCATCCTCAGGATGGCCTCGGGCATCTGATGCCGGGGCGTAAACCGGTCCAGGGTCGGTGACGCCGTGGCGTCGATTCCCATCCGTGAAGTAACACCGTCTACTGCACAGGAGGGGTCAAGATCAGATCCTCTTCCCCTGGGAATGACCACCAGGTCCATATCGGGCTGCGCCCGGGTGGCAATGGCCCACAACACCCGGGCGTTGTCATAGATATTGATATCATGATCCACCACCACCACGGTATTCAGATACATTTCCGAGCCCAGCGCCGCTAAAATCGCGTTTACCCCCTGACCCTCGGATCGCTTTTCAATGGACACGAAGGCGGTAAAGGGCGCGGGGATATGCACCGCGACGGCCGTCGGGACCGCTGTTTTTACGGCGCGCAGCAGATTGGCTTCCATGGGGACCGTCGAGAGCAGCAGATGATCGAGGTGACCGACCATGATATCGTGGAAGATGGCGTCTTTTCGGCAACAGACGGCTTTCACTTTTACCACTTCCCGTTTTCTGCTTCCCAGGGAATACCCGGTAAACTCGCCGAACGGCCCCTCAT
>JAUYIZ010000346.1 GCA_030688615.1 Desulfobacterales bacterium
CGTGTTTACCGGTCTTCTGTTGAGTGAGGTTTTGGTCAGAATAACCTCTTTTTCCGAACCCAAAGCGGACATTATCCCGGATGAGGTTTTTGGTAAAACGTATATTCCAAATTTAAAGATAGTTCAATTTGGGGCCTGCCCGAAATCCAGGGAGACTCAATACCTGTTTGAGTCCAATTCCAGAGGTCTTAGAGATCAGGAGTATAGTTATAAAAAGTCGGATAATAAAAGAATACTGATTTTGGGTGATTCATTTACTGCGGGCAGGGTCGCCTTTCAAAACACATTTCCCGAGTTATTGGAAAAAAGGTTAAAAGAGAATGATAATAAATGGCAGGTTATCAATGCTGGCCATGACGGTTGGGGGACTGACAATGAATTTTTATTCTTCGAGAATGAAGGTTATAAATATCAGGCTGATTTAGTCATTTTAGCATTTTTCCTTAACGATGTGACTGATCTGCTATCTAACGGATATTTCAATATCGATTCTAATGACAACCTGATTTTCAATGGGGTGTCTTCCAAGAATTACAGGAAAGACCTTATCGAGGATAAGAATAAAGATTCTTTTGTAGATACACGGCCGCTTTATAAAAAACTATTATCGCATCTGGAACTGTATAGATTTATGGGTCAGGCTGTATTGCCTGATTTCCCCAAAGTAGAAAATTTTTTGTATAAAATCGGTTTAATTTCTAAAGTGGTCGCCCGGGCAAGGCCGCCTTTATTTTTTGACTTGTATGCCGATGACTATGATGCCGATATGGTTGAGGCCTGGGAAGTTACCATGCGACTCATATTGAAAATTAAAGAAAAATCTATTGCACAGCATAGCAGGTTCGGAGTAGTTTTCATCAATGCGCCCTGGCAGGTTTATGAGGACGAGGTTAAAAAATATAATGAATTATATCCAAGCATAAGGACATATTTCAGCCATAATGTTAACAAACCTGACGAGATACTCATTAAATTTTTACGTGAAAAAAATATTCCATATCTGCATTTATTGCCATATTTCAAGGAATATTATGCAAATACGAAAAAACGGCTGCATTTTCGGTGTGACTCTCACTGGAATATTTTGGGAAACCAATTGGCCAGCGAATTAATTTATAACTGGATGGTTGAAAATCAACTGTTGCCGCAGGTCAACGGTTGATCCTTACGGCCGGGTTTTCCATGGTCAATACTTTTTTCACCAACAAATCGGAAAAAAAAATTCTTGAAATCTATTGTAATTATACCGTAAATATATTTGGATAAAGGTCTCAGGAAAGGGCAATAATGAACATTCTTGGCATATCCTGTTTCTACCATGACAGTGCGGCCTGTCTTTTAAAGGATGGGAATATTCTTGCCGCGGCCCAGGAAGAGCGGTTTACGCGCAAAAAGCATGATCCGCGTTTTCCAAAAAATGCCATTGATTACTGCCTGGACGAGGCGGGGATCGAAGCGGGTGCGCTCGATTATGTGGTTTTTTACGACAAGCCCATTTTAACCTTTGAGCGGCTGCTGCTGAGTTATCTGACCGTGGCCCCGAAAGGGCTGCGCTCCTGGCTGGAGGCCATGCCGCTCTGGCTGGGGAAAAAACTTCACCTGGCCAAAATTGTCCGGCAAGAAACCGGTTATGAAGGCCAGGTGCTGTTTACCGAGCACCACGAAGCCCACGCGGCTTCGGCCTTTTATCCGTCTCCTTATGCGCAGGCGGCCATTTTGACCATGGACGGCGTCGGGGAATGGGCCACGGCCAGTTACGGCTCCGGGGACGGTAACCAGATCCATCTGAAAAAAGAACTTCATTTTCCCGATTCCCTGGGGCTGCTCTATTCGGCCTTTACCTACTTTACCGGCTTCAGGGTCAATTCGGGCGAATACAAGCTCATGGGGCTGGCTCCCTATGGGCAGCCCAGGTACAAAGACATCATCTTAAAAGAGCTGGTGGATGTCAAAGAGGACGGGTCGCTGCGGCTGAACCTTTCCTATTTTGATTTTCTGGGCGGGCTGCGCATGACCAACCGGCGCTTTGCCGCACTTTTTGAGGGCCCGGCCCGAAAACCGGAAACGGAAATTACCCGGCGGGAAATGGATCTGGCCGCCAGCATCCAGGCGGTTACCGAAGAGGTGGTTATGAAAATGGTTTCCCATGTCCATAAGGAGACCGGGCAGAAATATCTTTGCCTGGCCGGCGGGGTGGCGCTCAACTGCGTGGCCAACGGACATGTTCTGAGAGACGGCCCCTTCGAGGATATCTGGATACAGCCGGCGGCAGGCGATGCGGGCGGGGCCCTGGGGGCGGCCCTTTCGGTGTGGCACCGTTTTTTAGGAAATGACCGGAAGGTCAAGCCGGGCAGGGACGGCCAGCAGGGATCTTACCTGGGGCCTGCATTTTCAAGCGGGGCAATAAAGGCCTATGTAAGCGAGAATAATTATCCTTTTCAGGTGCTTGACCCGGCTGACAGAGCCCGGGCCATTGCCGAAAAGATTGCCGCAGGGAAAATCGTAGGATACATGGCCGGACGGATGGAGTTCGGCCCCAGGGCCTTAGGGGCCCGGAGCATATTGGGGGATCCGCGCAGAATGGAAACCCAGCGTGTGATGAACCTGAAGATTAAATACCGGGAATCCTTCCGGCCCTTTGCCCCGACGGTGCTGGAGGAAAAGGCTGCCGAGTATTTTGAGCTGGACCGGCCGAGCCCCTATATGCTTTTAGTGGCCAAAATTCAGCAAAAGCGGCGCAGAGCCCAGCCACCCGATGACGGGCGGGGGATATTGGAACGTCTTAAGACCGAACGGAGCGACATTCCCGCGGTAACGCACCTGGACTACTCGGCCCGGATTCAGACCATCAATAAAGAAGTGAAGCCGGATTATCACGAAGTGATAGCCGAGTTTGAAAGGTTAACCGGTTGTGCGGTTGTGGTGAACACCAGTTTTAATGTGCGCGGTGAACCCATTGTCTGCACGCCGGAAGATGCCTATCGATGTTTTATGCGAACCGAGATAGATGTTCTGGTCATGGAAGATGTCATGCTGTTAAAAGAAGAACAGCCCGAGTGGAAAGAAGCCAGAGAGTGGCGGGAGGATCTCATCCTTGACTGATAAGAAGCAGGTAAGAAAATTTGGTTGCGTTGCGTTTGTTTTTTTTGGTATTCTATTTGCGCTGGGCGTCTGGCGGCAAAAACCGGTGCCGACTTATCTTTTCGGGTTTCTTTTTATGATCGGGTGCGGATTTATCCTGCTGCCGGCCGCGCTGACACCGCTGTATGAAGGCTGGATAAAAGTTTCACATAAAATCGGCCTGATCATTACCGGCATCATGCTGTCGCTGGCCTATTATCTGGTGATAACGCCTTTTGCGTGGGCCAAACGGATCTTTGGCGGACGGCCGCTTCCGATGCGGCCGGACAGAAATGCAACCACTTATTGGATTGACCGTTCAGAGCCGGCCCAGTCCAGAGAACGGTTTTTTAAACGGTATTAAGGAGACCTGAAAGAAATGGCAAATCAATCCCTCATGGGTGAATTCTGGGAGTTTTTGAAAATTCGAAAGCGTTATTGGCTGCTGC
>JAUYIZ010000358.1 GCA_030688615.1 Desulfobacterales bacterium
CAAAAACGCCTGCTGGAAGACGGCGGCCGGATCATTCAGGAAACCCGATTCTGGGACACCAAAACCCAAAAAACCTCACCCATGCGGGGCAAGGAAGACGCGCATGATTACCGTTATTTCCCGGACCCGGACCTTTTGCCCCTGGTGGTGGGTAAGGACTGGATCCGGGGCATAAAAAAATCCATGCCGGAACTGCCCGATGTCCGCCAGCAGCGGTTCATCACCCAGTATGGTCTTCGGCCCTATGACGCCGGGATTTTAACGTCCGAACGGGATACTGCAGATTATTTCGAAGATTGCCTCCAAGGGTTTTCCGAGCCCGACGCCGTGAGCAAATGGATCATCGGCCCCCTGTTAGGGCTGCTCAACGTTCTAAATGTACCCGTGGCCGCATCCCCGGTTTCCGCCGCTCAGCTTGCAGAGCTTTTGCGCCTGGTTGATCAGGGGCTCATCAGCAGCAAGATGGCTAAAACCGTTTTTGACGAAATGGCCCAAACCCGGAAATCTCCGGGGGAAATCGTCAAGGAAAAAGGCCTCGTCCAGGTCACGGACCGGACGGTTATCGAAAAGGCCGTGATGGAAGTGCTAACCGATTTTCCGGATGAAGTCATTGCCTATCAACAGGGGAAGACCAAACTGACGGGTTTTTTTGTGGGCCAGATCATGAAAAAAACCAGGGGACAGGCCAATCCGGAAATGGCGAACCGGGTCCTCCGGAGCCAACTGGACAACCTTAAAAAAAATAAAAATCAGACGGTCATCATAAAGAAGGGAGATTTTTCTTGAAAATCCTATCATCCATCAAAAGACAGGTTTTTTTCACCGGCAGTATCCTGATTGTCCTCAGCGCAATTTTGCCCGGCCCGCTGCTTGCAAAAGCCCTTCGCGTGGCTGTGATTCCCTTTCAAGTAAACGCTGAAAAGGATTTTTCGTTTTTGCAAAAAGGTATTGTGGACATGCTGATTTCCAGGTTGTCCTGGGAGGATAAAGTCTCTGTGATCAGCCGGGAAGAGACGCAGGCCGCAATGAATCAGGATCCATCGGCAGTCAATGAAAATACGGCCCGCAAGCTGGGTGCGAGGCTTTCGGCCGACTATGTACTGTACGGAAGTCTGACCATCTTCGGAAGCTCTGTGAGCATGGATGCCAAAATCCTGGACGTGTCCGGGAAAAGCCCCGCCCTTTCATTTTTCAACGAGAGCCGGGGAATGGATGAGGTGCTCCCCAGGATCAACCTGATTGCCCAGGAAATCAATGAGAAGATTTTTAACAGGAAAAGCGCCGAGCGTCCACTTGCCCCGGCCCAAGGCACGCAGGCGCCGAACATTTATACCCATCCGGAGAAACTGTTTGAGAATGAGCTGTCCGGCGGGGCTTCGGGCCAGGGGTCATCCTTCATTGTCAGCCAGCAGGACGGCAAGGCCTCCCTGCTCAAGAGAAGCCGGAATTTCAATTTTCAGATTTCCGGCATCGCCCTGGGGGATCTGGATGGGGACAATAAAACCGAAACCGTGCTGTTAACCGAGAATAAAATATTTATCTATCGTTTTCAGGACGGGCAGATGCTCCAGCTCAAAGAGATTGACGGCAAACCCCACTTAAAGTTTTTCTCCGTGGATGTGGCCGACATCAAACCGGATGGGAGGGCCGAAATTTTCGTTTCCGTCATGAACACCGTCGCAAACAACCTTGAATCTTTTGTCCTGGAGTGGAATGGAAATGACTTTGCATTGCTCGCCAGCAATGAAAACTGGTTTTTCAAAACGCTGAATCTCCCGAAACGGGGGACCGTCCTTTTCGGCCAGCGCAAAGGCCTTACGGAACTTTATGGTCCCGGCGTCTTTGAACTTTCCTGGAACGGCCGCCAATACTCCCAGCAAAGCAAAATCTATCTGCCCAATGGGGTCAATATTTTTAATTTTTCCCTGGGAAATTTTTTGGCCCGGGCAACTGAATCCCTGGTCATTCTGGATTCTTCCGATTATCTGGGAATCTTTTCCCTGACAGGCAAAAAGGAGTGGGTGAGCGACCAAAAATTTGGTGGCAATGAAAAATATCTGGCATCCCCGTTCGTCGAGGATGCGGAAAAGGACCGCGGTTCGGAGACCCTTCACTATCTGCCCCAGAGGCTCCTGGTCGTGGATCTGAACCGGGACGGCATCAACGAAGTGATCGTTGTCAAAAATGATTCCTTTACCGGCCGGGTTTTGGACAGATACCGGCAGTTTAACAAAACCCAGTTTGAAGCTCTTTCCTGGAACGGCCAGAATCTGCAGGCGAACTGGAACACCCGGGAGATGTCCGGCTACATCAGTGATTATGCCATCGGCGATCTGGATAATGACGGGCGCATGGACCTGGTGGCTGCCAACGTCAGCGGGCGGGAATCATTGCTCGCAAAGGGAAAGAGCGCTCTGCTCTACTTCGACCTTGAGGCCGCAGCGGCAAAAACCCAGTGACCACCGAACACGGGCCCGAAGGCCGCCTCATGCAATCATGGCAAATAATCGTCAGCGGTTTTATCATCCAGTTGACATTTGTCGGCATCCATTTTTCATTCGGTGTTTTTCTGAAACCGGTTGCGGAAGCTTTCGGCTGGTCCCGGGGCCCCACCTCATTTGCCTATACGCTCATGTGGTGGATGGCGTCGTCATCGGGCATTTTGCTCGGGTGGCTGTCCGACAGGGTCGGGGCGCGAAAAGTGCTGGTAGGCGGTGCGCTGATTTTCAGCCTGGGAATCTTTCTTTCCACAACGATTCAGCACCTCTGGCAGTTTTACCTGTATTTCGGCATCATCGGGGGCCTGGGTAGAGCCGCAGCCGGGGCACCCTTCTTTGCCGCGGTGGTCCCCCTGGTGGCAAAAAATAAAGGGCTGGCCCTATCCATCATCCTGGCAGGAACCAGCATGGGAACCATGGTTTTCCCGCCGTTTGCCCGCTACCTGATTTCCGTCTCCGACTGGCAAACCGCCTTTTATACGCTGGCGATCACGGCGGTGGCCATCATCGTTCCCGCCGCGGTTTTTTTAAAGGGACCTGAACAGGCTGCGCCGCAACCCCGGTTAAATCCGGCAGTTCTTCCGGCCGGACCGCACCCCCAAGAAGGGATCCTGCCGCTGCCCGCCGGAGACTGGAATACAACCAATGTGTTAAAAAACCGGTATTTCTGGACCCTGGTCGTTATGGGCCTTGCCTGCTGCAGCAGCCATTCTCTTCCCTTGGCTCACATTGTCGCCTTTGCATCCGATCAGGGCATCGACAAACTCCAGGCCGCCAGCCTGCTGGGACTCCTGGGTTTTACGGGATTGCTGGGCCGCCTGATCTGGGGCGTCGTCTCGGACCGGATGGGTGCGCGGTCCACCCTGTTTTGCTGCATCCTCCTTCAGACCATCATGCTTTTCTGGCTGTCGGGCGCCGAAAGCCTTTTGTCTTTTTACGTGCTGGTCAGCCTCTTCGGCCTCGTGTACGGCGGCGTGCTGCCCTTGTACCCGCTGGTGGTGCGGGAAATGTTCGGTTTGAACCGCTTTGGAACCGTGTATGGCCTGCAATCGGTGGGAACAGGTTTCGGAATGGGGGCCGGCGGTATCCTCGGGGGGTTTCTTTTTGACGCTTTTGGCCGCTACTCCCCGGCCTTTATCATCAGCGGCGCCATCGGCACGGTGGCCATTGCGTGTGCCGCTTCGCTGGTCTTTATTCAAAAGAAGCCTCAACTCGCAAAGACGGCAAAGTAAAACAGAAGCCGGCCTTTTTACCTTGCCGTCAATACATGGCGCCAAGGTCCGTATGGTACCGGGCCTCCTGATCCCGGCCGCGCTTGCGGCAGCCGGCGGCGTAAATGGAACATTTTTCCCGTAACTTGTTCACCGTGGCCGCATACTGGCCCGGTGTGAGCTGATGGCTTTCAATAATTTTTTTCAGCGCCGCGATCCGATATTTGTCCAGGCCCGCTGCGCCCGACAGCTGGCCGGGATGCCCGCCCCTTTTGATGAGTAACGGGGTGTCAATAAGATATACCGGGCACCTGCTGCTGACCCGGAGCCATAAATCATAGTCCTCGCAGGCCGGCAGCTTCTCATCAAATCCGCCCACCATTTTAAAAAGATCCCGGTGCGCCATCACGGCCGAAGGGCTCACCAGGCACAGATCCAGCGAAGGCTCATAGATCGCGCCGGATAATTTCTTGTGCCGCTTTTTCGGGTTCACCCGCACACCGTTTCGAACCCAGATTTCCTCTGTCTGGCAAATGAGGGCGGTCGGGTTTGATTGAAAAAACTTTACCTGGCAGGACAATTTTCCCGGCAGCCAGAGGTCATCGGAATCCAGAAAAGCCGTGTATCGCCCGGAAGCCAGCGCCATCCCCCTGTTTCTTGCCGCGCTGACCCCTTGATTGTGCTGCTGAATGCAAGTGATTTCTCCGGCATAGCGGTTCAGGATATCCTGCGTGTCGTCGGTGGATCCATCATCCACGACGATGAGCTCATAATCCGTAAAGTCCTGGGCCAGAACCGAGGTCAGGGCATCCTCGAGCATGCCCGCGCGGTTGTAGGTGGGGATAATGACGCTGACCATGGGATATTTTTTTGCCGTGCTCATATTCATCCCGCCGTGTCCGGCCGCCGGCTGCGCCGGACCCGCTGCGCCCAGAACAGGGTCATGTAAACTGCGGCGGCCGTTATCTGCACCCCCGTGCGGCCGAGGGGCACCCAGCCGGTTGCCAGAGCCGGTCGAAAAAGGGCAAGACAAAGAACCATAAGGAGTATCCGTTCGGCCCAGCTGCAATGGTCGGCAAAATATCCCTGGAGGGCGGCCGCAAAGGAGAACATGGCCAGAATCGAAACAAAAAAGACCCATAGCACCTTGAACCCGCTGTCAATCCATATGGGCGCGCCGTTCGCATCCACGCCGCCCATCATTAACAGCTCGATGTTGAGCAGGAAGACAAAGGGTAAAATAGCGGTCCTCAAATCGTAAATGAATCCCTGTACGCCTGTCTTGATGGGGTCCGACCCGGCAATGGCGGCGGCGGCATAAGCGGCAAGCCCCACCGGGGGCGTGTCGTCGGCCAGGATGCCGAAATAAAAAACAAAAAGATGGGCCGCCAGGGCCGGGAAAACCAGCCCGGCATCTGCCCCCAGCTTGACAATCACCGGTGCGGTCAAGGACGCCATCATGATGTAATTGGCGGTGGTGGGAAGCCCCATGCCCAGAAACATGCCGGTCAGCGCGGTCAAAATGAGCACCGCATAAATATTGCCCATGGACAAGGTATCGATGACGTTGATGAACCGGCCGGAAAGACCCGTAGAAACCACCACGCCGACAATGATGCCGGCCGTTGCCGTGGCAATGCCCACCGAAATCATGTTCCGGGCGCCGGTGATCAGGCTTTGCCATATGTCCTTCAGGCCTTCCAGCGCTGCGGATTTTAAGGCCGCAATCACGTCCGCGTCTGCCACCCCCGGCCGGCGCCGGGCCGCCCCGAAGCGGATCCATGCCAGGACCGGCCGCTGGAGCGCCATAAGGACGATAACCGTTTCCAGCGCCAGCATGCAGGAAGCAAGCGCCGAACGCCGCAGCACGATCAGGTAAACCAGCAGGACAAAGACCGGCAGAAGATAATGGATTCCTTTGAAAAAAGTGCTGAAAAAGGGCACAAGTTCCGATGCAGGCACCCGTTTGAGCCCGAGCTTCATGGCCTCTATATGCACCACGAACACCAGCGCAATATAGGAAACCACCGCAGGGATAAAGGCCGCCCGCACTACGTCGATATAAGGGATGCCCAGGGTTTCGGCCATGATGAACGCCGCGGCGCCCATAATCGGCGGCATCAGCTGGCCGTTGGTGGAGGCCGCCACCTCTATGGCAGCGGCCTTGTAATCGGGCAACCCCACCTTTATCATCAGGGGGATGGTGAACGTTCCCGTAGTAACGGTATTTGCAATGGAGGATCCGGATATCATGCCGTTTAATCCCGAGGCCACCACCGCGGCCTTGGCCGGTCCGCCGCGGAACCTGCCCGTTAGCGAATAGGCAATGTCGATGAAATACTTGCCGGCCCCCGCTTTTTCAAGAAATGCGCCAAAGAGGACGAAAAGAAAAACAAACTCGCAGGAGACCTTGAGCGGCACGCCGAAAACGCCGTCGGTGGAAACAAACTGCGAGGAGATGATCAGTGTCAGGTTCCCGGCGCTGTGGCGTAAAAATCCGGGCAGGTAGCTGCCCGCCACATTGTAAAAAAGAAAAACAGCGGCAATTACGGGCAGGGCGGGCCCGATGCATCGCCGGGCCGCCTCCAGCAGCACCGCGACCAGGGCAAGGCCGAGCCATATCTCATAGGTTTCCGGCAGGCCGCCCCGCAGGATGATATCATCGTAATTCCACCAGATATACAGCGACAGTGATGCACCGGAGGCCGCAAGAATCCAGTCGTAAAAGGGAATATGATGGCCCGCGGCCGGTTTGGGCGTGGATGCCGGCAATATCTTCCGGAACCAGCGGACCCAAAAGCCGGGTGCATGGGGTTTGAAGGCCGGATAGGTCAGATACACCAGGGCAAGGGCAAAGGCCAGGTGCCAGGATCGGGCCCGAAAGGAATCGAGGCTGAAATTTATGCCAAACGGCAAAAACGACCCGGAGCGCAACTGGAAGCCGAATGGACTCTGGGCGTAGAATAATTGAAACAGGGACCACACCAGGCACAGGCCGGTGACAATTCCGGCCGCGACCCGGTTGCGGGGGGACCGTGGCCCGGTCTCGACCCTGGTCAGGAGCCTTGTAGCTGAACTGAGGTCTGATTTTTCCATGGCTGCGGTCTACATCCAGCCGCGCTCCCGGTAATATCTCGCAGCACCGGGGTGCAGGGGCGCCGTCAACCCTTTGAGCATGTCCGGCGGGCTTAAGGTCCGAAACGCAGCGTGCGCCTTTTTAAGTTCCTCCAGGTGCTCAAAAATGACCCGGGTAAAAGCGTAAACCGTCTCGTCGGATGCCCCGGCGCTGGCGACCAGGGTGGCTTTTACCGCGTAAGTCTCGGTATCGCGCTGCACGCCCTTGTAGGAACCGGCCGGAATACGGGCCATCACATAATACGGCTTGGCGGCCACAAACTTTTTAACCTCCGCAGAATTGATGCTGATTAAATCGGCGCTCACGGAAGTGGCCGGCTCCTCGATGGCCGATGCCCCCAGGCCGACGCTGTAGAAAAAAGCGTCTACCTTTTTGTCGATCAGCGCCCGGGAAGCCTCACTCTGCTGCATGCCCTCGGCCTGGATGTCCCTGTCCGGGTCCATGCCGTAAATGCGAAGCACGTCCAGCGCCATGCCGCGCTGACCGGACCCGGGATTGCCGATGTTGACCCTTTTGCCTTTCAGGTCCATTACGGATTGAATGCCGGCATCCTTGCGGACCATCAGGTACAAAAACTCCGGATGCATGGAGAATACGCTGCGCAGGTTTTTTTTGCTTTTCCCCTGCCATTCTCCTTCGCCGTTCCAGGCCTGGTAGTTGCGGTCGGACTGGCAAACGCCGAAATCCAGCAGCCCCCGGTCCACCGCATTGATGTTAAAAACCGACCCCAGGGCCGGCCGGCCCACGCAATTGAGCGCATCGGCCGCATATTTATTTGCGATGGCACAGGTCTGCAGGGCCACCTGATAGTAAACCCCGGTCACCGCACCCCCGCCGATGAGAATGTCCCGGCGGGCCCGGGCCTGGGACGTCACTGCCAGAAGACTTGTCAGCAGGACGCCGGAAAAAAAAAGCCAGCGGATTTTTCGATCCTTCATCACCTACCTCCTCAGGTTTCAACATTGACGGTTTCCATGCCAAGGCCCTTATCCGGCCACCACGCCGCTGGTATGCTTTGCGGGATAGGGTAAAGAAAGCGGCCGTGTCCGGAACCGGGGGACAGGCGCAACCACAATCCCTGCAAATGCGCCGAAGGGATATTTTTGAAATAAGTTGATCTGCTCGATCCGGTGGATGATCTTGCCGGATACCCCGGCCAGGTGGCTTGCGGTCCGCCAGGTGACAGGAACGTTCCCTAAAATACTCCGGATGATCTGTTTCAATTCCCATATGCTGAAAAAGGTCGCATGCTTGTAGAGGGTTTCGGAAAATACCCCCTCAAGCCGCAACTGGACGGCCCGGATGGCATGCCGGTTCATTATTCCCAGGAAAACCCGGTCTTTTGCCACCCGGCAAGCCTCCTCAATGGCCTTTCTCGGGTCCTCGACAAACTCCAGGGTGGATATCAGGCATGCATAGGTAAAAGAATTATCCTCGAAAGGAAGGTCTTCGGCAACGCCGCGATAAAGTTCCACCCGGTGGCCCAATTTTTTCGCCGCCAGATCCAGCACGTAAGGAGACGGATCGATCCCGGTGACATCAAGCCCCGACTGGACGAAATGGGACAGGCTTATGCCGGTGCCGCAGCCGATCTCGAGCAGAGAACTTCCGGGCACCGGCTTTAACATATCGAGAATGAGCCGTTTTTCTAAATCCGAGATATCCTTGTTGGATGGTTTACTGAACAATTGATCGTAAGCGACGGCATCTTTATAATCAAAGACATATCCCATAACCTGCAATTTAAATAAAAATAACATTTTGATCAAGGGTAAAATTTTTCTTTTTATTGGACTGCAATACGAAAATCAATCAAGTATTGACTTTTCACCGGTCGTATGATCTATTAGAGCATTTCGCAAAGATCTCGATTATTGGGGGATGAAGATCGAAATTATTTCAGACATAGAAGAAATGCAGGCCTTCTCAGACGGCAGGCGGCGGCAAGGCCAAACCATCGCTTTGGTGCCCACCATGGGATTTTTGCATGCCGGCCATTCTTCCTTGATGTCCCGGGCCCGCCAAAGCGGTGATATCCTGGTGGTCAGTATTTTCGTAAACCCGGCCCAGTTTGGTCCCGGAGAAGATTTTGCAACTTATCCCAGAAATATGAAAAACGATCTGTCCATCACCGGGGAAGAGGGGGTGGACATTGTTTTTACCCCCGGCGACAAAGCGCTGTACCCGGAAGGATATGAGACCTATGTCAGCCTGACAAACCTTCCGGAGCATCTTTGCGGAACCTTTCGGCCCGCTCACTTCAGAGGGGTTGCAACGGTTGTGGCAAAACTGTTTAATATCGTTACGCCGCATGTGGCCATATTTGGGCAAAAGGACTATCAGCAGCTGGCCGTCATACGGCGTATGGTGCGCGATCTGAATTTCGGCATCCAGATCATCGGGGCCCCTACGGTCCGAGATCCGGACGGACTGGCCATGAGCTCGCGAAACAACTATCTGACCGCCCGGGAGCGGCCCGCGGCCCTTTCCCTTTACCGGTCTTTGATGAAAGCAGCTCAGCTTGTTCAAAGCGGGGTCCGGGATGCCGCGCGGGTCATTCATGCCGCGGCAGAACTGATACAATCTTATGCAGACACGAAAATAGACTATGTTTCAATCTGCGACCCGGACACCCTGGACGATGTAAAAACCATTGACCGACCATCGCTGATGGCCCTGGCCGTCAGAGTTGGCAAGACACGGCTGATAGACAACATGATCCTGAAGCCCTGATATCATTTTTAAGAAAGGAGATTTTTCATGAGCCAAGAAAAGTTTTTATTTACCTCTGAATCCGTTACGGAAGGCCATCCGGACAAGGTCGCGGACATCATATCGGACTCTATCCTTGATGCCATTATGTCCCGGGACAAAAAATGCCGGGTGGCCTGCGAAACCCTGGTTACCACGGGGCTTGCGTTTATTGCCGGCGAAATTACCACCGACTGTTATGTGGACATGCCCCAAATCGTTCGGGAGGCGATTCGTGAAATTGGTTATCATTCGTCCGAGATGGGTTTTGACTGGCAAACCTGTTCCGTAATCACCAGCATTGATCATCAATCCCTGGACATCGCCCAGGGAGTCAACGGAACCGGGCTTTTCAAAGAACAGGGCGCCGGGGACCAGGGCCTCATGTTCGGCTATGCCACGGATGAAACGCCCGAGATGATGCCCATGCCCATCCGGTATGCCCATAAATTGTGCCGGCAACTGACCGCGGTTCGCAAAAACGGCACCCTTGATTTTTTAAGGCCGGACGGCAAATCCCAGGTGACGGTCGAATATGAAAACGGCTGCCCCAAACGGGTGGATGCCATTGTTATCGCCGCACAGCACAAGCCCAATATCGCCCATGCAGACTTAAAGGAAGCCATTATTGAAGAGGTCATTAAAAAAGTCATCCCCGGCGACATGATTGACCGCAATACCCGTTATTTTATCAATGCCACGGGAAAATTTGAATGGGGCGGCCCCATGGCCGATTGCGGGCTGACCGGAAGAAAGATCATCGTGGACACCTACGGCGGCCATGGAAGCCACGGCGGCGGGTGTTTTTCCGGCAAGGACCCCTCCAAAGTCGATCGCAGCGCCTCCTATATGGCCAGATACGTTGCTAAAAACATCGTGGCGGCAGGACTTGCCAAAAAATGCGAGCTCCAGGTCGCCTATGCCATCGGCGTGGCCCAGCCCGTCTCGGTTCTGGTGGACCTGAAGGGCACCGGCGCCGTACCCAAAGAACGTGTTGAAACCATCATCCGGGAAGTTTTTGATCTGCGGCCCGCAGCCATCATAGAGCACCTTGACCTGTTGCAGCCGATTTACAAAAAAACGGCGGCCTACGGCCATTTCGGCCGCCACGAACCGGGTTTTACCTGGGAAAAGACAGACCAGGTGGATATCCTGCGCGAAAAGGCAGGCACGGCCAACCTTCACAGCCCGACCTGTGATTTTTTTTAACGCGGCAAATCTTTTATTATTCCCGGTGTATCCGGGCGAGGAGATCAATGAATAATGGACTATGATATCAAGAAAATAGAGCTGGCTAAAGAGGGGAAACTGCGGATTGAATGGGCCAATCAGAGCATGCCGGTACTGAACCGCATCCGGGAAAGGTTCAAAAAAGAACGGCCGTTAAAAGGAATCCGGATCGCCGCGTGTCTGCATGTAACCACCGAAACCGCCTCTTTAATGCAGACCCTTACGGCCGGCGGCGCATCGGCAGCCCTGTGCGCCTCCAATCCGCTGAGCACCCAGGACGACGTTGCCGCCTCCCTGGTCAAACACGATAAAATTTCCGTTTTTGCCATCAAGGGCGAAAACAACAAAACATACTACAACCACATCAATGCCGTTCTAGACACCCGCCCCCAGTACACCATGGATGACGGCGCCGATCTTGTTTCCACCCTGCATTCTGAAAGGTCCGACGCCCTCGATATGGTTCTAGGGGGCACCGAGGAAACCACCACCGGCATCATCCGTCTGAAAAGCATGGCAGCCGACAAGGTTTTGAAATACCCCATCATTGCCGTCAATGACGCCCAGACAAAGCATTTCTTCGACAACCGCTACGGCACGGGCCAAAGCACCATTGACGGCATTATCCGGGCCACCAACCGGTTAATTGCGGGCAGCCACTTCGTGGTCTGCGGATACGGCTGGTGCGGCAAAGGTCTTGCCATGCGCGCAAGGGGCATGGGCGCCCATGTCATCGTCACCGAAGTCAATCCGGTGGCGGCGCTCGAAGCGGTCATGGACGGCTTCGAGATCATGCCCATTCGCGATGCCGCCAGGGTGGGCGATATTTTCTGCACCGTCACCGGCAACATCCGTGTCATCCGGAAAGAGCATATGAGCGTCATGAAGGATGGCGCCATCATTGCCAACTCCGGGCACTTCAACGTGGAGCTGGACATAGAAGGGCTGGAAAAGATTGCAAAATCAAAGCGGACCATCCGGACCTTCGTTCAGGAGTATGTCCTGGAAAACGGCAGACGGGTTAACCTGCTGGGTGAAGGCCGCCTGATCAACCTGGCGGCCGCCGAAGGCCACCCTTCCAGCGTAATGGATATGAGTTTTGCCAATCAGGCCCTGAGCATCGAATACATGGTCCAGTGTAAAGATAAACTGGGAAATGACGTTTATCCGGTTCCCGCAGAGATCGATATGGAAATTGCCAGGGAAAAGCTTATTTCCATGGGCATCACCATAGACACCCTCACGGCCGAGCAGAAAAAATATCTGTCATCATGGACCATGGGAACCTAACCCGGACTCTCAACGCCCTGAGCGGCACCGGCACTGCGTTGTTCAACCCTCGGAGTAGTAAATAAAAAAGGTCTCGCTACCGGGGGGTTGCCTCATCCCGCTGGCGGTTCCAGCGGACCCAGTCGTTGAGGTCTTCATCGATTGAAAACCGGAAAGGGGCCGTGGCCGTGCCGTCCGGGCTCACGGTAATCTGCTGCAGGGCGCCGACAAGGTAGGTCCACTGTTCCATGGTTACCGGGCGGGGGCCCTGTATGGGAGAAGGACCCAATACTCTGGAAGGTTGCTGCATGGGTCCGGGGGCGGCCGCGGACGGGTCCTGCCTGAGGCTGTTGACCAGCACTTCCCCCCAGTACACCTTAACCACCACGGACTGGTCTGAGGCCACATTCAGGCGATAAACCGTTCCCCGAATACCGGCCACCGCGGTTTTCGTCGTTATCTTGAAATCACTTTTGCTTGCGAATATCTTGGATACATTCGCCCATATTTTTCCGAGGCCCATCTTCACATTGACCTGGACCTTTTCACTCCCGCCGTCCGCCGGCGCAGGGACCAGTTCAAAGCGCGTCTGTTCGTCAAACCGGATATAACTCTGGTCCGGCATTTTAAGCTCCAGCCTGGATTTTTTCCCGGTGCTGATTTGATCCCCTGGAACCACATGATCCCTTAATGATAAATGTTTTGGTGCTTTAACCCCTTTTTTAATGACCTCCGCACGGCCCTCAAGGGATGTGACTTCCGCATTTCCCGGCCCCATTTCCACCGATACATTCCCGTTTGCCGCTTGCGCCGGAAATGAGAGCGAAAATATCAACAGCGCCGTTACCCCTATGAGGTTAACTCTAAAGCATCTCATGCCGTCTACTCCACGGATGGTCTAGTAACAAGTCAAAGTTCAGACGGTTTTGTAAAAAGCTCTAAATTCAAGGCGCGCAAGTTTCGTGCGATGAGGCGTACTTGACGTACGCCGCAATCGCAACGGAATGCAGCGCAACGCAGAAGTTGGGCTTTTTACGAAACCGTCACAGCTGGTTTTTGAGGGTCCGTATACTGAGCAAAGCGTCGGCCCCGGAAACGGGCCCCGCCGCATCAAATTCGCCTGTCTTAAAATCTTTAATCTCCATAATGCCCCGGGTGACACAGAGCACGGCCGCATTGAAATAGGGCAGGTCGTTTCTCAGGTCCGGGAAAGGAGAACTGCCACCGATAAACTTCGTGGCCAGTTTTTCATCGCCGGTAGTTTTGATGATGATATCTTCTATCATCATGGCAAAGCCCGCACGGGTTATCATCTGGTCGGGTTTAAAGGTATGGTCGGGGAAAGCTTCAAGCCCCTTGATGCCGATTTCGAGCGCCGCGTGTATATCGGCGCTTAAGACATGATCCGCGGCATCGGTCACAGGGGGATTTTTTTCCTGCGCTTGCGGCATCAAACTCTTTTCAGGGCTTTGAAAAGAAGTGTTGAACTTGGCGGGTCTTTTTGCGGAAAACAGCTGGTCAACCTTGAGCTCCTCGATAAACAGGGCCGCCACATCCGCACGGGTTATTTCAGCCATCAGCGCGATTTTTTTTCCGATTTCCGATCCCGGCATCGCCCGTTCGATTTTTTGAATCATCTTCCATTCCTGATCTGCCGCCGCCACATGGTCCCGGTTAAGATCGATCACCTTGCGAAACTGATTTTTTGCATCGGAAAACTGCAATGCTTCCTTGTGGGCCATCCCCATGTAATAATAGGGTCCGGCAAGATCGGGCGTGGCCAGAATTGCTTTGTCAAAGTGGCTCTTTACCTGTTCCAGCCAGTCACCGCCGATCTTCTGGTTTCCCATGATGTACAGCCGCATGTACCCCACGTAGACGGCGCTTTCCTGTGCCTTGTCCTGAGCATATTGTTCGGCCTTCTTCAGTTGCCCGAGACCATTTTTATAGTCCGATCTAATACCATGGACCAGGCCAAGACCGACATAAGCAGGCGAATATTTCGGGTCCAGTTCCCTGGCCCGGTCAAATTCACGGAAAGCCGCTTCAATCTTGTTCGCATTGAGCAGCTTCACACCGCTGGAAACATGATGGGACGGCGTATCCAGGGCTGCTTTCGGGGCAAGGGGTTTGGGACCGCATGAAAAAATAAAAACGCAACCGGCGATCAAGATAAAAGCTTTCGTTTTTAAGGACATGATTCCTCCGTGCTCCGGATTTCGGGCTAGTCAACCACAACCATTACGCGGCATTTTTTCAGAAAGGAAAGGTGCTCGGAAGCACTCCGGAGTCTGGCAGCGTCGGAATTGCTCACAACGATATTTGAAAACCCGCCGCCCTCTGTTTTCAACCCTTTGACGGTCAAGGGGTTGTCCGCGACCCGCTGGTTGGTTATGGCCGCTTTGATGTCCTTGGCGTATCCGGTCATCCCTTGCTGGACGGCAAACTCCCGGCTGACATAAGCAGACCCGTAAACTTCCTTGCCGTCTTCATCAAGTATCTTGGGGGCCATTGCAGGCCGCGCATTTAAACCCCTTGCGTCCACCACCAAACCTGTAAATGCCTTCATCTGCTCTTTCGCATCAGAGGCCGATGGGTTTACGGCCGGCTTGATCGGTTCAATCTGCTTGATTTCCCTGGGCAGAATCAGCTGGGAAAACCCGCCGTGCAAACTCAACTGCATGACGATTTCCACCGTGCCGTCCGACATGTATTCCTGTTTAACCAGTTCTGCCCCCTGCACCATTCCCGAAACTTTTGCGTTGATGACATCGCTTTGAATTGCAAAGTTTTTCACCGTCGTGCTGGAATCAATCCGGACACCGTTGACAATTTCCAGGATGTTACGCAGGGCATCGATTCGCGCCGCCCTGAGCGCCATGGGACGGGCCTGGGGTTTACCATAGTCCTTTTCAGGCGGGGCCCCGATGCCTTTGGCCTGAACCTTTCCTGTTGTCCAGTTGATACTTCCATTTTGAAGCCTCTCTTCCACGTCCTGGCCGGCGGCATTTCCGTTAGCAAAAAACCCCAGAGATAAAATCAGCAGAATAATCAACGAACACTTTTTCATAATTCCTCCTTAACGATATTTCCGCAAAACACTCTCATTAGTCCCCTTTCTGGGGAATTTTATGCCAGTATTGCATGGCAATCCCATCTTTGAGCACATCGACGAGAATCCATGCATCCCCGGTCCGGGTGTCAATTCTGAAGAGTCTTTTTTCGATAAACACCGTGGTTTTGCTTTGTTGTATCATGGTTGAATTGTATTCCGCATTAAACAGTTGAAACCTTTGTTCCTCTTCCTTATTATCTGCGGCCATCGATGGCGGCACGGAAAAAATCAGAACAAGCAGGCCGATGCATACGACTGGTAACGATATATATTTTTTCATAAAATTATTTTTCTCCTCATCACTTTTTGGGCTGTACCAAGGGGCTGGCGACCATCTGACTGTCCTCGGGGTTGCTTTTCAACCCGTCCTGGTCTTCGGCAACGACCCGATATCTAAAGGTCGCGCCGGGACTTAAATCCCGGTCGGTATAATCGGTTTCCCCTGCAGCCCTTTGCGCGATTTTTGACCAGGAGCCGTTGTTTTTGCTGCGGTATAGAAGATATCCCGTGATGTCCGGCTCCATGTTTTTCTCCCAGCGCAAGGAAATCGTGTCCGGATTCGCCGTTACCGTCAGGCCTTTTACATTGGCGGGAACAGGTTTGGTCGTAGCATGCACCGCCGGACTCGCCGGGCCTTCCGCGCCGAAAAGATTAAAACTGGTGACCGCATAATAATACCTCGCGCCATCGTTGACCTGCTCGAACATGGTCCCGCCGTCCAGATAGAAATGGGATTTATAATCATCGACCTTGGTGACGAATTTGAGCGCATTGAGGTCACTTCCCCGGTAAACGGAATACCCTCCCACATCCGCATCCGCAAGGCTGGTCCAGGAAATACGGACAGATCGGAACATACCGCTCTGGGCCATTACATCCACCGGGAAGGAAGGCAAGGCTTTCGTCCTGACCCGCACCATGTTCGAAGGCCCTGATTCACCAAAGGAGTCGTACCCGGTCATATGGTACTGATAGTCCCGCCCGTCCTCAAGCTCCCTGGAATCGGTCAGCTCAAACTGGAGAGGTGTGTTTATCTTGGCGACCTTGAGCCATTTTCCCTCAACAAGCCGCCGATAGAGATAATAGCCTTCCACATTTTCTATGGGTTTCCACGAGAACTGAGCCTTTCTGAGCAAATTGTCCTGAGCGGCCGCGAGGGTCGGGCGCGCCACCGTAGCCGCCGACTGGGAATCGGACAGCAGGCTTTCAAGATCATTCTGGTCCACACTTGAAACCGCATAGGTGTAATTTTCCTGATCTTCCAGATTGTCCGTATCCCTGGCGTTGAATGCCAATTCGTTTTCGGATATCTGGGTGGCATCTATGGTTTTTATCTTTTCCCAGTCCGCGCTTGATTTTGATTTCCGGTAAATGACATATTGAATGATTTTAAATCTTTCCTGCCGGTTTAAAAGGGAGGGAACGAACTTAAGCTCCATGCGCCGGACGTGGCCCGTCAGGCTTAAAATCAGCGGCGGGTGAGGAATTTTTTCGCCGACATTTTTAATCTGTGCGGTATGCCTGCTCTTTACTTCCTGGCCGGAATGAAGCAGTACGCCCACGCGATAATAGTAAGCCCTGCCCCTTTGGATCTGGGTGTCCTGGAAAATGTTTTTGGTCGTTTTCCCATGCAGCTGAAAGGGCCCTTCAGCGCTTTCCGCGCGATACATATTAAAACCTGTGATGGGCCTTTCCGGATTAAACTTCCAGGTCAGAACCACTTGATTTCCAGCGCTTTTCGCGCGAAGATCTTCAATGTCAACATCGGCCGGTTCCGCTGTAAGGGAAGGAATTCCCGCCGCAGCCCTCCCGCTGGAAATCGTTGCGCTCAACTCCCTGGCAACTTGGGGAATACGGGCCAGGATATCTTCCCGCCCTGAATATTCATGGGTCCAGATTTTTCGCACCGCTTTGCCCTGGATGTCCATGAGACTGAGGTGAGAAGTGATCCTTCCGCCTGTTCTCGAAACATTGCCGAAAAGGATAAAAGAAACCCCGAGGACGCCGCCGGCTTTTAGAACGGTCTCCGGATTATCCCCCTGGACCAGCCCGGCCTGAAACAGAACTTCCTCCATGGCCCGCCGCGACATGACCTTGATTGTTTTCTCCCTTTCCATGGCCGAAATCAACGCATATAGAATTTCCCCGTCATACCCCATGGCTTCGATATTGGTGGGCCGGAAATTAAAGATGGCCAGGGCGTTATTTTGGGCATGGGAAAAAGCCGCCGCATAAAGCAGGCAGAAACCGGCGGATGCGATCCAGATTATGCTCCGGGAACGAAACCTCATTTAACCTCCGATCTGGGCTTTGTAGTTTCGGAAAATTTCATCAATCTTTTCCAGCGCCTGTTTGGATAAAGGTGACCCCTGGATCATTTTCAGTTTTTCGTCAAATACGGCGTTGATATAACCTTCCGCGGCATTAATGGTATCTCTTCGCCGCAGATAATTATCGCCTGCCGTGGAATAGGTGTTCTCAAGATTCTGAAGCGGACGGAGCGCCTCCCGGCCCAGTTCAGCCACCACCTCATCGGTCATCTGCTGAAGCAGCTCGGTGTCCGTCGCGATTTCCAGCGGATCAAACTTGACTTTGGCCTCCGGAAGTCCCGCGCTGGTTTCATCCTCAACGGTTTTTTTGCTTTCAATGGTCCGGACCTGAATATTTTCCCCGGTGCGCACGTCCACGATCCGGAAAGAAAGCTGCGCAAACCCCACCTTTTTGTGATGGGAAACCTTGTACTCCTTTTCAGCATACTCCGGGGCGACAATTTTTGCCGGCGGCGCATTCTTGATTTCGGATTCGCTCGCTTTCGGATTTTTTGCCACCCAGTTGAGGTAATTTATATTATCCTGGATGCGCGTGCCGATCTGGTAACGCACCGATTTTGTGCCATCGGAAATGCTGGTGTCCACTTTGTAAAGCAGCACGCTGCCCATGATGGCCACATCGATGCCGTAAACACGCCCCATTTCCTTGGCCGTGTTGGAAGAAACCACCCCGATCTGCCCCAGTTTCATCTCTTCTAAAATGGACTTTAAATTTTCGCGCTCCAGTATCTTGATATCGCCGCTAGCGTTTTTAAACAGATAGGTAATCAGGTTATTTGCCACAATAACCCCGGCATCGCTATAATGGGAGGGACTGCCGAAATCAAAAACAGCTATCGATTTTTGGACCCTGGTGCGGATTTCATCTTCCATGGCCTGGCTTAAAAAGAAAATATCTTTATATGCCGGATCAATCTTTTTCAGTTTTTCATACCAGAACCAGGCGCTGCCGAATTTGCCCTGTTCCTTAAAATAGTCGGCTAAAAAAGCCGCCCGGCTTGCCAGATCCCTGCGCAGGCTGTTGAGCTGAAAATCGTTCGGGTCCCCGATGTAACTGGCTGCCAGGTCAAATTCGCCAAACCCTTTAAATATCCAGCCGTCATTCATCTGGGCCCGGGCTTGGCTGATATAGAACTCGCCGGCTTTTACCCGCACCTGGGCAATCAGCTGCCGTAACTCCTGGTCGTCCGGATCGTATTCAAGGGCTCTTCGATAGGATTTTGCGGCCCGGTCCCACTTTTGCGCGATGACCGCCTCTCTGGCCTGTTTGATAAAATAGTCCTTGTTGTCCTGTTGCTGGGCGATCCCAAGAAGTTCCCTGGAAGGTTGATGATCCCCTTTCAATGCCAGGGCTTTGCGAAGATTTTCAGCGGCGCCCTTAAAATCCTCCTGGTCAAAGAGGGCTTTTCCCTGCTGGAAAAAGGACTGAGACCCTTTTTGAGACGTTTCTGCAAGCAGCCGGAATGAATCCTCATAGTTTGGAAAAATCGTCTGGAGCTGCTGCAAATTAAAATAGGCCTTTAACCATTCATTGCCGCCCATCAGGGTCTTGGTTTCGGCATAAAGACGGTTTGCCTCATCGAGCAGCGATTTTTGCGCCTTGTCCACCTGACCGGAAAAGCGGGTGACTTCCGGATGGCCGGCATCTATTTCCCGGGCCTTGGCAAGCTGATCCTTGGCCGTATTGATGGCGGCGACATTCAGGGGCGACTGGGAGCTTAAGGCTTTGGAACCCTTGTCCACATAATCCCGGATGAGATTTTCTTTTAAATCCGCCAGGGACTTTTGATATTCTTGATTGCCCGGCTCTTTGGCAATGGCCTGTTCAAGATAGGCGATGGCCTCCTTGTATTTTTTGGCCGCGCTTAACTGCATGCCGATTTTATATTCCTCCTGTCCGGTAGCGCACGCCAGGATAAAGGTCACCAATAGAAAAAAAATTCCGCCCCGCATGATTCCCCGTTTTTTCATGTTATCCTCCAAGAAAGATCAATCAATTCTTTTAATAGTTATTCGGTTGTTGGAAATATCTTCCATCTGGGATTTAAAATATTTTTTATTAAAGTAGGACATCTGGATTTCATCGGCGAACTGCTCGGGCCAGCCCCTGTATTTGAGATGGTATTCGGCGCTGTTCTTGCTGAAGCGTATCAAGGTCGAACTTAAGATGCCACTCACGTCCGATTTAAAAATCACAGCGGTCTCCTGCGCCACCGCATGGGAGGGCACGGCCTTGACGATCAGATATATTTCCCGTTCGCTGAACAGCTCCTTTTCCCATACGGCCAGAAGTTTCTGTCTCAAATTTTTCCAGATGGCATCCACGCAAGATATTGCCCCCTTGTCCAGGGCTTTCAGGGAATTTTCCCCCGGCAGGGATTTTACCGCGTTGGCGGCGGCTAAAATCTCGCCGTCGCCCGGCCGGTAGATGTTCGCGCTCAGGCTGACTTCATTGAGGGTGATTTCCAGGTCCTGGTACTTGGTATGCTTCGAGGCCACTTCAAGGCTTAACCCCACCAGAAGTCCCATTTGCAGCGGGTTGTCCTTGGCGTATTTGAAAACGCTTAACCCGGTATTTTTAAGTTTATCCGTCAGCAGGTTGGCCGTTTTGTTGGCAGTGGGCCAGTAGTTTTTATTCAAATTGGGGTCGATAACAATGCTGATACGCGGATTTTTTTGCCAGCTCAGAATTTTTTGGAACCGATCCAGATCATCCACCAGCGCCGCAATCTCGACATCGGCTTCGATTGTTATTTCGTAGGACCCCAGAGCGGACTTTTTTTCCTCCAAAATTTTAAGATC
Organism: Desulfobacterales bacterium; assembly: GCA_030688615.1. Taxonomy (GTDB): domain Bacteria; phylum Desulfobacterota; class Desulfobacteria; order Desulfobacterales; family JAUYIZ01; genus JAUYIZ01. The sequence continues at coordinate 20,343 of JAUYIZ010000358.1, forward strand.
TTTCAGATACCCGCTGGCACGGCTTAATATCTGATCTTTGACCACCTGGAAGTTTTCAACCACGGTGTTGGACTGGATCGAGGTGCCCACGGCCTTTTCCACCGCTGCCCTTTTGGCTTCATCCAGGGCCTTTTCACGGGCCACAACCTCTCTTCCGGGCTCATAAAAACTAAGCCCTTTGGCGGTGACGACATTACCGGCGCGCACCAGAGAAGGGCAGATAAACACGATGCTGAACAGGCATATTAGGGTCTTTTTCATTTTTGGTTCCTCTCCCGGTCTTTCTCAGAACACGATCACGACTTTGCCGTCTGCCATAAAACTGCCCGGGGATTGTATATAGGATTTGAGCGTGTTAAATTCCTCCGGGCCGATGGAGAGACCCCGGTCGCCCCCTTGGGTGCCCCGGGATTTAATGGTGTACGGCAGGGACCCTGACTGGTCGCTTTGCTGCGCCCGGTCAACTTTTCGATAGTATCTCACATAGCCGGTGCGGACCACTTTTTTCAAATCAACATAATCGCCCGGGTAGACCAGATTATTGCCGCTGTAGATTTCAGGCTTCAGACAGGGCCGGAAACCCGTGCCCCTGGCGTCAATCACCAGCCCGGTATACAGATCAGCCGTTTTCGTTTGGGTGGAAGGTTTCACTGGTTTTTTCCTGTCCCCTTGGCCTTCAAGATCGGACAGGCGCTTGGCCATACTGTCAAGCTTTTGCGCCAGCAAGGACATCCGGTTTTCCTGTTCCATAAACTTGTTTTTCAAAGTGGCCAGTTCCGTGTCGGATGCAGCCCCGGCGGCCTGGATCAAACGGGTGCCGGCCTGATAGTCGATCCAGGCCGCAATAAACTGTTTGAAAAACAAAATCGTCTGCTGTTGTTCGGCCCCGAGCCGTTGCAGTCGTGTAAAGTGCTCCTCAAGAATCCGGATGCGCTGCTCCAGCTCCCGGATTTTATTTTCCAGTCCGGGCGCCGGTTCTGCGGGAGTTGTTTTTTCCCCGGCCCGTATCGCGGGACTTAACAGGACCTGACTGAGTTGTCCGGCCAGAGGGATACTGACGGTAGCTTCCACGGTGCCGTCGGCAAACGTCTGGACGCCGTCCACGCTTGAAAAGTTTAACATGCCCTGAACCTTGGCAACGATGGAATCATCTTTGACCATGAAATTTTCCACCCGCGTGGTAGAGTCGATGTGAACCCCCTTGATCACTTCCAGCAAATTTCTTCTGGCATCCACCACGGCGGCACGCTGTGCCATGGCTCTGGCCTGACCGGGACTCTGTATATCCGGGCCGGGAACACCGACGCCCCTGGCAGACAATTTCTGCCCGACCCAGTCGATCGTCCCGAAATTTCCGATCTGCTCCATCGCCGGGTCAGCGGCAAAGCTCCATTGACCGCAAAAAAACATGCCAGCGGACAGCAGCGCAACGCACATATACTTTACCCCAGCTTTTCGAGATACCTTCATAACACTCTCCATTTCACTTTGCTGTGCACAGGGGCGCTTCGGACAGCGCCGGTTTCCAAATGACATTGCCGAGAAACGATGCCGCATCGGGAAGGGGCTGCCCCCAGTAATTATCGGAAAAATCGAGCTGGAAGGGCGTATAACTCTGGACCTGAAAAGGATTATTGTTGAGGAACACACTCTGACGAATAACCGGCGAGAGGCCCTCTCCTTCTACCACGACAGCGCCCTGGCCTTCGTTGTCCGTGACATAGGAACACGTGATGTTGGGTTTTGCGTTGTCTTTCAGATAGATGCCGGCCTGGGCGCTGCGGGTTATTCGAAGTCCCGTTACCGTGGGCGCGCTGTTTTTAATGCTCAACCCGGTTTCGGCTTTCTCAATGGACACATGACGGAGCACCGCCCGCTTTGCACCCTCGAGGAACACGCCGCGCCATGCTCCGGGCGAACTCCCGTCGGCCTTGGCGCCCAGGTAAATGGGGTTGTCCTGGATTCCGTAAGCTAAAAGGTCCCCGCCGTCAATTGTCAGGGCCGTGTCCGCGGCAAACAGGATCTTCACCCCGGGCTCGATGTAAAGAACACCGCCGGGAGTGACAAACAGGTCGGCCAGCACCGTATAGGGGTTTTTTTCAGCCACCAGAAGAACCTTGTTATTCACCTCACCCCCCAGCGCAGGTCCGGGCTGGGGCAGACCGTAAAGATCCGGCTCGGGCAAAGGGACGGCTTCAACGGGCGGGCTGAAGTTTCCCGCATTGGCGGCCTTATCTATGGCCCGGACCTTGAAATAAACCCGGGTAAAATTGGCCACATTTTCAATCAGCGCCTCATTTTTCTCGCTTTTGGCGTTTAAAGCATACCCGCTGATGGGCGACGGGCTGGACCACACCTCATATTTTGACAGGTCCGCGGCAAGGTTTGCGGCCCATTGCAATTTGATCTTGTTGTCTAAAGACATGGACTGTAAACTTGTGGTTTCTCCGGGCGGCAGGCTGTCAATATCAACGGTGTGCACCGCATCAATGGTCGCGGTCTGGGCTCCGGCCGGGTTAACCAGATATGCCTTGGCCAGAAGACCGTACGATTCCTCGCCGGGGGACACCATATAGCTGCCTTCGTACACTTCCCGGGAGACCAGTTCCTTTTCCACCGCGGCCACAAGCTCCGGGGTCAGTTCATGGCCCGTGTCTTTATAATTTTTTTTGATGGCGCCCAGCACCTCGGCCTGCAACGCCTGCTTGACGGGCGGGGAGACCGGCCGCACTTCCAGACCCATCTTATAGTCTCCCAGGTCCACATAGGCGGAGCTGCCCGGGTCGCCGATGATTCTGAATCCGATTCTATCGCCGGCCCGGTAGGGTTTTTCCGAATTCAAAACGGCAAAAAAATCGACCCGGGGCGCCGGCGGCTGAGCCGCCAAGACGGATTCAGGGATGTCCATGGTGGAAACGACCTCCCGGAAAAGCGCATCGGTCTGTCCCAGCATTTCGCTCTTGCGAAGGTTCCACACCGCTGCCACCGTGGAGGTGATCAGGCCGATGGGGTTTAAAGAAATGCCGCCGGCATGCGCCCGGCTGACCTGCTTGGCGCGCCATAAGAGGTTTCCGGTCTTCAAGTCCCACATTTTCACTTCGCCACCCACCGCCACCTGTGAATAAATCCCCAGGAAAATGCGATCGAAATGAGTTACCTTGCCGGATATTACCGCGTCCACCCCGAGAATGCTCATGAGCTTTTTGGGGTTGTTGGCGATGAGATCGTCAACTTTCTGAATGTCATCCAGGCCCGCGTTTTTCAGGCGTTTCTCGGTCTGATATATTTCCAGATCCGTAAAAGGCAGGGAGGACACATGGTTGTACATGCCCCGCCGCACGATATCGGTGGGGTTTTCAGAAGCAAGGTCGATGGAATAGCTTTTCCCCGTAAGGTTTTCAAAAGGCAATACGGCAATGGAAGAAGGTTTATACCTTTTAAAGTAGGCCGTATTTTCGTATTCGCCGGAAAAGCTTTTAAATGCTTCACTGGTGGCAATGATCGCAGGAATGCTCTTTTCATCCCCATAATGGGCGCAACCGCCAAGAATGATCAGCAACGAGAGGATAAAAAGAGGAAAGGATCTGTGTAAGAAACATTTCATGGCAAAACCCTTCATCAGTAAAATGTTTTATCAGGCTCCCCGGCAGGAAAATGAGGTCTTTTTAAGAATAATGATATGATCAATTTTTGTCAATAGAAAATTGGCCGTATCATCGACAGAATGAGGTCCCGGGCGCCGACCTGCCGTTTTAAGATATCCGGCTGAAATCTATCGCTTTAAATTTAAGGACAACCACGTAGATAATCAGCAGTTCTATCAATAATGCGGCCGGTTTGATAAATATATTGAAATAATGGAACAGCACAAAAAGTATGACGTAGACGATAATCAGGTGCAGCAGAATCGGTTCGATGCCTTTGCGCACTTCTGAAAATAAGAGAAAGAATATTTTAATGCCGTACGTTTTTTTTCTTAAATCATCAAAGCCTTGATGCACGCGCCGGACCGCGGGAGTCTTGATCAGAATGCGGCTGAATTTTTCCACCAGCGCGACACTTGAAATGTAACCCATCAATTTTTTTATGGTGGACAACTCCCGGCGGCCGTAAAAAAGGAACGCGTAAAAAAGTGAAGCGCACAGGATGAGAAAATAATACGCCACCCCGGCCACCTCGGTAATCAGGTTGTCTTGAAGCATGTTCAGCAGGAGGTTGGCATGGATCTTTACTCCGGGAATATAGCCGTAAAAAGGCACCAGCTTCATGTCGCCGAGCCCGGTTGCGACGGCTGCGATAAACACGATTTTATCTTTGAAAAACCGCCCGGGAATCCTGCCGGACCATATGTCATAAAAGGATATTTCTCTGATTTTATTTTTTGAGTCGATATTGATGTGCGCCCGGGAAAGGGCGTCCACCGGTATTTTGAACCTGCCGGCCCGGATCACACCTTTCTGGATGGCAACCTTTTCCAGCGGAATGTCATTGATCCGGCGCAGGACCTCAAATGCAAGGGTTGGATAAAGCCGGTCTTTCACTTTTAGGACAATGGGGATCTTTCTCAACAATCCGTCATTATCCGGGTAGGCATTGGCCAGGCCGAAGCCCTGGAGCGCCTGAAAAATAGCAGGAGAAATGGATTCAAAGCCCTTCTCGTTGATAAACCCTTTGGGCAAGCCGGCCGGGGCCTTTTGCGAAAAGGGCTCAAACATACCCTTGGACCGGTCATTTTCAGATGCAAAAATAACGGAAAACACCGGTCCGGTTGCCATGGTTTGCGCCAGGCGGGAATCCACCTCGGGGTCGTCATGGGGATCGGCAAACAGAATATCGTAAACCACGGCTTTGGGGCGGCCCGCCAGAATATTTTTCAGCAGGCCGATGTGATAGGCTCTGTATTTTAAGGGGTTGTAGGCGCCAAGTTTGTTCAGGGTTCTATCGTCGATGCCCACCAGGACGACATTGCTGTAGTTTTGGGAGGCAACATCCCTAAAACGCTCACGGGTCGCCAGAAACTGGGTATAAAACGCATCATCAACCTGCACCAGGATGTTGGCCACCAGCCCTTTGAGCGTGATGCTGATGAAAAGCAGGGAAAAACTTGCCAGGGCCAGTGAAATCACGGCGATATATTTATTTTTTTCCTGAAATGTTTTCACGATCGCGCAACAACTTTTCCCGCCTCAGATTCCACAGCACCCAGGGATCTTTTGAAAAGCCTTGGACATCCAGATCTTTCTTCTCATATCCGCCCCGGGAATCAATGGTGATCTGTTGCAATTCGTTAATAATTTCCACCCATTTTTCCATGCTGACCGAGTGGGGGCCGGTAACCGGGCGAGGTTTTGATATTGACGGCTGTTTGCCCGGCGCTGCTTCCGGCTGCCCGGGCCGGCTGCTCCAGGCGGCCACCTGGCCCTCATGAACGCTGACCCGGGTTCGATCACTGGTCTCATCAACCCTGAAGGTCGTCCCCCGTATGGCGCATACGGCTTTGTCCGTGTGGACCTGAAAGGTTTTATTTTTCGAGACGATTTTCCGCGCGTTGACCCAGACTTTTCCAGCTGCCAGAAATATGGAAAACTTTTGCAGCGCTTTGGCTTTCTTTTCCTTTTCAAGTTCAAGTTTCTGGATGGAATTTTCATCCATCCGCAGAACGGAACCGTCGTTGAGGGTGATTTCACAGCGGGATTCAGGCCCGGTCCGGATCCGGCCGCCCGGAAAAACCTTGTCGTCCAGATGAAGCGGCTCCCATTTTTTTCCGTCAAAAGAGACCGAGGCCTCCCCCAGGATAAACGACATCGTGCCGATGGCCTCCGGCTGCATATCCGCATATGAGGGAACGCAGAAAAAACCAACCCCTAAAGACAGACCGATCATGAAAAACTTTTTCATAGCGTGTTTCCTCGACTCCGGCGTGTTCAAACAGGTAACCGTTCACGGTTATCGGTTCACAGTTTTTTCAAGGATGGGCACTATTTGGTTTTCATGGTGTAGGCCCCGTCCCAGTCCTTGCCCGGCGGATCCGATTTGAACTCATTACATCGGCTTATGAAGGTTTTGCTGGGGCCGTCGTCGGGAGACGCCGCCAGGGCGGCATTAAAATAATTGATGGCCTCGTCCCACTGCCGTTCCCGGTATGCATAACGTCCTTTGGCATATTGATCCACGGTTTCCCGGGTCCGGGCATCGACCTCGTTGATATAGCCCATGATCTCATAAATATTCACCGCTTCTTTTTTCCCCACCACATTGATCGAATCAATCTGCCGGGTCATGATTCGATCTCCGCATGCTTTGTATGTTGTTTCACTGATCAGGGTGTAAATTCCATACACTTTGTTTACGCCTTCCAGTCGGGCCGCGGTATTGACGGTATCGCCCATCATCGTGTAATCCATGCGGTTTTTGGATCCCATGTTGCCCACCACGGCACTGCCAGTGCAAAGACCAATCCGCATCTTCAGCTCCGGTTTCCCGGCCGCTTTCAGCTCGACCCGCCGCCGGGCTAATATATTCTGCATTTCAACGCAGGCGATACAGGCTCTTTCCGCATGATTTTCAAGGTCGTTGGGCGCACCGAATAGCGCGATGATGGCGTCCCCTTCAAACTTATCCACGGTTCCTTCAAGATCCAGGATGATTTCGGTCATTTCCGTCAGGTATTCATTGAGCAATTCAACCAGCGCAGGGGCGGTCAGCTTTTCAGAAATGCTCGTAAACCCCTCCAAATCCGAAAAAAATGCCGTGATTTCACGGTTTTCCCCGCCTAAAACCAGTTTCTCGGGCGATTCGATCAGCTGTTTCACCACCGATGGAGCAAGGTACGTGGAAAAAGCGCTGCGGATAAACGCTTTCTGTCTGGATTCGGAAAAGTATCGATACGCCGTGATGCCGGTATAGGCCATCAGGATGACGATCAGTGGATACACAAGGTTTAAAATCCATCCATAGGAGGAAAAAAGATACTGGCAGAGAACGATATAAAGCACAAAAGCCGTAAACCCTGTTCCGGTGCCGAGGATGACGCCGCCTCTGGGAAGTAAAAACCCGAGTAAAAGACCGCACAGAACGATTGCCATCATGTCGAAAAGGGCCACCCAGCCGGGTTTCTGCAAAAAATCTTTCGAAAAAATGCTGTCCACGATATTGGCATGAATTTCCAGCCCCGGATAAACACTCTCAAAGGGCGTGTTGCGCAAATCATAAATGCCGGTGGCCGTGGCCCCCACAAATACGATTTTATTCTTCAGGATCTCGTCTGAAACTTTGCCCTGCAGAATATCGGTGATGGAAATATGGGGGAAAATTTTCTGCTTACCCCGGTAATTGATCATGATCCTTCCAATTTCATCGGTCGGGATCTGCACCCTTCCGATGCGGACCTTTTCAACGCCGTAATCGGCGATTTTTACCGAAAGGGGCTGGTTCCAAAAAGCGCTCATAACCTTAAGGGATAGCGGGGCGTAAAGGTTGTCCCTGAACTTGAGCACCGCCGGAAGCCATCGAACCACACCGTCCGTTTCGGTGAACATATTAAAAAAACCGGCGTCGCCGGCAGCGGTTGCGATTTCCCTGATGTTGGACTGGGGCACTTTCCCCGCTAAAAAGGGCAGATTCCGGGCGCCTTCGGAAGCATACTGTACAAATGCATATTTTGCCCCTTGCACATTCTCCGCATGCGTCTGGATGTCTTTTTCGGTAATATGTTCGATCTCCCTGTCGTCCATTTGAAAAAAATACCCGAGGACCACTTTGGCCTTGGATTTTTTGATGGCTTCGGCCAGCAGTCGATCATTGTCGGACTCCAGCGTTATCTTTTCCAGGTAGTTCTGAAATTCACTGTTTTGGATCTTAAAATCGGCAAGGCTTGTTTTAATTTGGTCCAGGGCGTGGATCAGTCGTTTATTGTCCGGTTCGAGAAATCCCACATCGAACCCGATGACCTTGGCGCCGGCGTCTGAAAGCCTGTTGATCAGATGGGCGAATTTTTTCCTCGGCCAGACCCAATTTCCCTCCACGGCAATGCTCTTTTCATCCACCACCGCCAGCACCACCTCCGGTCCCGGTGGTATTTCCCCCCGGGATTGAAATCGCAGATCGATGGTCCTCAATTCCATTAATTCGAGGAAGGGCACTTTCACGGTATAGGCGGCCAGACCCAGGATAATGGTGAGGGCGGCAATGGTAAGGGGGCTTAATTTAACATATTTTTTAATGAAGGCGGCCATACCGGATTTCCTTGAGAGCTCTTTTCTAAAACGGAAGCTAACGGATAGTTGTCTAAATTTGTTGACCTTTTTGTTTTTTATAGTGTAATAATCAAGGATAGTCAATAAAAGTCTGTTCGTTATATTCATTTTTAATGAGGTTTTTGCGCCGGATGGTTCACATTACAGGTTACGCCGGAAGGCATACCATCAGGTATGTCAACCACATTTTGGACCTTTTCGCCCTGAATTTCAGAATATGCCGTCTGCTTTTTATCCGGCAGAGATACGGGCGGACGCTGGTACGCAGGGTCGCCCTGGAACAGGTCTATTTTACCTGCGTTCAGGCCCTGCCCATAATCATCCCCATCGCCCTGATTATCGGCAGCATGATGCTCATACAGTTCTCAAAAGTATCCGGGCAATACGATCTTGGCAAGACCACGGTTCTGCTGATTGTGCGGGAACTGGGCCCGGTGGTCACCGCGCTGCTGGTCATTTTAAGGTCTGCCACCGCCGTGACCATAGAAATCAGCTACATGAATGTGCTCAACGAAGTCGACGCGCTGGAGATGGCGGGGATGGATCCGCTGCGTATCATCGGCCTGCCAAGAATGATCGGCATTGTTTCCGCCCTGCTCTGTCTTTTTGTTATTTTTGATCTCATTGCAATTATCGGCGGGTATGCCGTTGCCTGGATGATTACTTACATATCCATGGGCGATTTTCTGGCACAAATCGCCAAAGCCATCACCTTGACCGATATTACGGTGGGCATCGTAAAAGCATTATTTTTCGGCATCACCATCACGGTAACCTGCATTTATCACGGACTGTCCATACCCCAAAACATGATGACACGCATTCCCATGAAGACTTCCAGGGCCGCGGTGGATTGCTTTTTTTATTGTTTATTGATAAATGTCGCCATATCTGTTGCTTTTTACATTTAGGATCCATAATGCCTCTTGTTGAGCTTTCAAACTATACCCTTGAAGCCCCCGGGGCCGGAAACGGTCTTAAAAACTGCAACTTCACCGTTTCGGAGGATGAGATTTACGCGGTTCATTCCGACAACCCCGAGGATGCGCATCTTTTTCTGAAAGCCCTTGCGACCCTTGAACGCCCGAAACACGGCACGTATCGGTTTAACGGCCAAGCCCTCGATTTCACGGATTACAGAAAACTATTGCCCTTTAAATACAAGATCGGTTACGTGGCCTGGGACGCCTCGCTGATCGGCAACCGGACCGTCAGGGAGAATCTGCTGTTCAGCAGATATTATTTTGAAAATTCGCTTTCATTGACGCTGGATGAAAAATCCGGCAGGCTCTGCAATCTTTTAAAAATTGAAACCTCGCTGGAGAAACGGCCTTCAGAGCTTAATCAGTCCGAGCGGAAAATCGCGATTACCATCCGGGAGCTGATGAAGGCCCCGGACCTGCTGCTGATCGAATTTCCTGAGGATTTGGTGAAAGGACAGACCGTTGATTTCATTTTCGAAACCTTAACGGGCATTTTCGGTTCAGCCCATGCAGTGGTTTTATACTCCTATGACGAGGAAGTCACGGCACGTTTTTCCAATAAGAGCGTGTCCATTCTTAACGGGATCGTAACGGTGCAGGACGTAATGCGGGAATAATACCCATGGATTTGAATTTCAGCAGACAAGAAAAAATCGTCGGGACGTTTTTAGTCACTGTGGTCCTCATCCTGCTTGCTGTAGTGATCGTCATCGGCCGCGGCAAAGACTGGTATAAAACCTATGCCACCTATTATGCGACATTTAACCAAAGTTATGATCTGCAGGAAAATGCCGCCGTTAAACTTTTTAAGGCCAACATTGGAAAAGTCAGGCGGATTACGCTGGTGGAAAACAAAGTGAAGGTGGAGCTGGGCATCCTGGAAGAATATGCGAACCACATCCGATCCGATTCCGTGGCCACCGTGGAGAGCCCCACATTCATCGGCTCGGAGTATGTCTCCATCATCCCCGGAAACGCCGCGTCGGCCCGGATTCCCGATAACGGAGAAATTCCTTCCAAGGAAAAAAAATCAATCAGCGACCTGCTGGCCGAATTTCAGGTTGAAAAAACAGCCAAGATGCTCATTAAAGCGGTCCAGGATCTATCCGATGCCATGCTGACGCTGCGGGACCCGGCCGGGCCGCTCTTTTCCGCCCTGGGACACCTGGACCGGACCACGGAAAATATCGAAAAGATCACCGCGGATATCCAGGCCGGCAAAGGAACCCTGGGGGAACTCTTTAAATCCCGCTCGCTGATCGAAGCGCTCCATAAGAACATGGACAGCGTCAGAGAAATCCTGCAGCATATCGCCAGGGCATCTGCAAAAACCCCGAAAGCGATGGATCAGGTCCAGGACAACCTGTCCGTCATCAAACAGGTGGGAACCCATCTTTCAGAAAGCGTTCTGCAGATTCAACGCATTTTAAAAGAAGTTGAAAAGGACATGCAGGCCGTCGAAAGGATTCTTGCCAATATCGAAAATGGAAGCCTCACGGTGCCTGAAATTATGCAGTCAACCAAATTCAGCATTCAAGAAATCCGGGAAGGCGTTGAAAATGCGGATAAAATCTTTAAATCCCTCCAGAAAAATTTTTTGATCCGCCCCAACATCCCGCCGGAACCGGTGGGCAAAAACATCGATGCGGGATTACGGAAATGATCCGCAGGTCTGCACTGATCCGGCCAGGTGCATGGGGATGTTACGTGCGCGCCTTCAATTGAGTTGCCACGGCTTGATTCAGCAATTTTTGCGCTTGGATGAGTTTTTTATACTTTGATTCTATATTCTCCATATTTCGGGACAGAACAGCTTTCAATAAATCTCCCTCCATTTCAGCAACATCGATTCTTTCATAATAGTCCATCGTCTCTTTGAGATGTGCGATGACGATCTTGCCTGTTAAAATGGGGTGGTTGTTCGTGACATTTGCATCCTCAAATCTGGTTCCATGTTCCAGCTCGACCTCTAAACCTTTTCGGAACGCCTCCAGGGGAATGTTCATCCCCTGGGTATTCACAATATTGAGAATCGTGGCGGCTTCTTCAGCTGAGACAGCTGGATCCGCAATTTCGGACCAGTCACGCAAACCCGTTTCGTGGCAGACTCTTTTTACCTCTTCGGCAGTGATATACTCCGGCAGCTTCACGTATTCCTCCTTTCATGATTGACGGCAGGGTAAAAAGTCCGACTCCCGTGTCGCGTCGCATCTTCTTTCCTTGCCATGTTTTTATACAACGACAGTGTCATTTTACCCCGTAGGTGGCCGGGAGCAGCCAGGAAAGCGCGGCCCACATGATCAGGACCAGCGGCACCCCGATCCGCAGAAAATCGTTGAAGGTGTATCTGCCCGCGTTCATGACGAGCAGATTGGTCTTGTAGGCCATGGGGGTGGCATAGCTCAGGTTGGCCCCGAACAGCACGGCCAGGGCATGGGCACTGGGCGGCGGGGGCAGGGCCATTTCCTGTAACTCCCTTGCAGGTTGAAGGAACGTGAACGTCAGTTGACGCAAAAAAAATACCATAGGAGGATTCTCGCACAAGGCCCGCACCCGGTCAAGCGCACCGGCAAAAATGGGGTCCGGCAGAACTGCGGCCCGGCCAGGCTCATTTACTTCGTCCGTCCACCGCGGACACCCATTTATTTCCTATTTTGTGCAAATCCACATGGTGCATGCCGGCTGCATTCCATCCGATGGCCGTCTTGGTTACGATGGGTTTTGTCGAGGCCAATTTTTCCGCATATGATGTTTCAGACAGCTCACTTATTTCAAAGGCAAAAACCTGGATGCCATAACTGGGATCATCATCTTGTGCCAACCGGAACAGTTTGCCATCATAAACGATAACCCGGCCGGCCGGCCTTGAAAAATGCTTATTTCGCTTTACGATCGGGTTCTTTGGATGAGGCTTCCACCCTGATAATAAGTTATCCGAAAAATAAAGGTTCAGGGTTTCATGGTTCCCGGCAGCGACAAACATCCACCATTTATCTTCATGACGAAATATGGAAGGATCCAAATATTGATATCCGGACAACAGATTCCCGGCATACTCCCATTTTTCAGGAAACTGCGTAGCCTTATATAACCTCACCGAAAAATCTTCATTACTCTCCGGAATTAAGTAGTAGCTATTGTCCCACTCGAAAACATATGGATACGACAAATGAAATTTTTCATTAATAACAACTTTTCGGTAATGCCACTCTCTGCCGTCCGCACTGTCTGCATAGGCAATAACACCCTGGTCGCTTTTCCGGTCGAGCACTTCAAAAAACATGAAATATTTTCCATTCTTAACCACCATGAATGGATCTGCGATGAAGGCTGCGTCTCTGTCGGCAACATCTTTTCCGGTTAGAACCGGATTGGAAACATCTTCCGGGGCAGCCAGATCGAATGGCGTGGAACCTTCATAAATCCCAATGGACCAGGGGCCGTAAGGACCCTCCTGCTCCGGATTGTTGAATGCTGTTTTAAGGACTCTGTCAGGAAATATCTCATATTTTTGGATGACCATTCCAGAAATTACACCCGCTGTAAATGTCATGATCAACAGGGCGGAAATGGTCAGATATCTCTTCATCAGGGTACCCCCTCAGGGCTCGCCGCCTGCAGGTTCCGGACAACCTTTTAAAATTAAAATCTTGACAAGTAAAGAAGCTGCAGGATAAAAATCTAGACGTTTCAACAACCGAAACAGGCATCGCATGTAATAATGTTACACTACGAAATGGAATCAGTAAAACCTGGAAAGTCAAAGCAGGATAACAGCCTTCAAGAGGAATTGTCAACTGAAAATGGCGCCGTAAACCCAACCCCTTCAGAACAACCATGATTTATACCCGAACGATTAAAAACCGAACCCTTACAGAGGCAAAAAGCCCGCTTGATTTCTACCCTGAGTCCATCCATGGCTTGCGCCGGACACACGAAAGTGTCCGTCCACTATAACTTAATATTATCATTATTTTATCAAAAAGGAGGGGCAAGATGTCTTATTACCGAGATCTGCGGGAGTACCTGTCCGCGCTTGATCAAAAAGGCAAGCTAAGGACCATCGCTGCTGAAATCAACACGGAGACCCAACTTCATCCGCTGGTCAGATGGCAGTTCAGGGGCCTTGATGAAGCCGACCGCACCGGTTTTTTATTTGAAAACCTCATTGACGGCCGGGGCAAAAAATACAATTGCCGGGTGGCCACGTCGGTCACAGGCGCCTCCAAGGAGGTTTATGCCATCGGACTTAAAACCGGGGTCGGCGAAATACATGCGGCCTGGACAAAGGCCCTCAACGCGCCGATCCCGCCGAAAATCGTGCGCAACGGGCCGGTAAAGGAAGAAATTCACAAGGGCGCCGATCTCTGCGTCCACGGCGGCACGGGCGAGTTCGCCATTCCCATCTCCACCAACGGGTGGGAGAGCCTGCCCAGGCTGACGGCGATTTCCTGGCACACCAAAGACCCCGATACCGGCGTGATCAACGTGGGCACCTACAACGGCACCGTACTGGGGCCGACCCGCACCAGCTGCCGTTCGCCGCGCACGGATCTGCGTATTCACTGGGATAAACACCGCGCCAAGGGAGAGCCTCTGCCCGCAGCCATCGTTATCGGAGCCGTGCCGGCCGTCACCATGGTCAGTGTTTCAAAAATTCCCTACGGTTTGAGTGAACTGGATGTGGCCGGAGCTCTGGCGGGTGAACCCATAGAGGTCATCCCCTGTGAAACGATTGACCTTCTGGTGCCGGCAACCGCCGAGGTTGTCATGGAAGGGTATATATCCACCGAATTTACAGAACCGGATGCCGCCAGCGGTGAACACACCGGATATATGATCGTCGAACACGAGGTCTTTGCTTTTGAAGTCAAATGTATCACCCACAGAAAAAACCCCATCTGGCATGATTTTATCAGTCAGATGCCTCCCTCCGAATCGAGCGTCATCCGGGGGATCGCCACGGAGGGCCGGATGCTGAGCTTTCTGGTCAACAGCTGCGGTATTCCGCAGGTAAAGGAAGTTGCTTTTCACCACTGCGCGGGGGGGTGGCGGATGTGCGTGATCAAGCTGCAGGACATATCGGGCAAGAGAACCCATAACAGCATCGTCTGGCAGGCCCTTCTGGCTTCTCTGGCAGTCACCACCGATTTCCCCAAGATGGTCATTGCCGTTGACGACGACATCGACACCTGGGATCTTGAGTCGGTGTTCTGGGCGGTCACTTTTCGCTATCAGCCCCACCGGGACACCAAAATCATCCAGGGCAGGGCGGCCGGCCTGGACCAGTCCGCCGGTCCCTATACCGTCGAAAAGGAAGAACGCATCTACCCGACTTCCAGGTCCGCGCCCCAGGGCGGTTCGGCGATTCTCATGGACGCAACCCGCAAGTGGGCTTACACGCCCATCGCTTTGCCCAAGCGCGAATACATGGAAGATGCGAAAAAACTCTGGGAAAGCCTGGGCCTGCCGAAACTGTCGCCGAAGAAGCCATGGTATGGCGTATCCCTGGGGATGTGGCCTGAAGAGCATGAACGCCAGGCCGGGTTGGCCGCCCGGGGAGATTTCAAGGCCGTGGCCGAAGAGCTGATGGCGGGCCGCATCGTACCGCCCTTCAGTTCTACGAAATAGCCGACGGGAACCAAATTTTTTCACCGTTTACGGTTTACAGTTACCGGTTCACGGTTTCAAAAACAGAAATTAGAGGAAAAATATGGGGTCTTCTTTTGAAGATTTGAAGTCAATATCCAAAATGCCTCCATCGTTGCATAGTTCATTGAAAAAACTGTGAACTGTGAACCGATAACCGTGAACGGTTACCAAACTTTTTTCGTAACAGGTTGCCCATGAAAGAAAAAAAAACCGGGAAAAAGATCGACTCGAGTCTGTTCATTGTGTCGGCACTGATTTTGATCGCCGCAGCCATCAGTTTCTTTATCGGAGGGTGGCAGCGGGTCATTTCCGGTCTGACCCAAGGCGTCCTTTTGATGGATAAAGTATGGCTGCGCCTCCTCCTGGGTATCGTCTTTGCCGGTCTGCTGCAAGAACTGGTGCCCCATGAAGGGGTCGCAAAATGGCTCGGGCCGACCTCCGGGCTGAAAGGCATTCTGATCGGCTCCTACCTGGGGGTGTTTATGACCAACGCTCCCTATGTCAAGGTACCCTTGATAATGTCTCTTTATGCTGCCGGGGCAGGTATCGGCCCGGTCATCGCGCTGTTGGTAGGCGGAGAGGGATTGGCGCTGCAAAGTTTATTTGTATGGCAAATTCCGTTTCTCGGTGTGGGCATATCCTTGTCCCGGTATGTTGTTTTTCTGTTCATCCCCCCGGTGGTCGGGGTTGCCGGTGCAGCGGTGTACCGGTTACTGCCTTTCCAGGAAAAAGGGAAATAACGTCATCATGGAAACGACCCTCATCGTTCAAATCGCCATGGTTGCCCTGGCCATGGCCCTTGCCTTCTGGAGGGGGCGCTGGCGTCTAATCGCATCGGGACTGAAACGATCCACCCGGACCTTTCAGTCCCTCTGGTTGCGAATCCTGTTAGGATTCACTCTCAGCGGACTGCTGCAAGACCTGCTGCCCCGTGAGTTCATCGCCAGAATGTTAGGGCCCGCCTCCGGGCTGAAAGGCATCCTGCTCGGCTCATTTGCGGGCATTTTTTTAACCGGCGGCCCGTATGTCAGAATGCCCATCATAGCCTCTATGGCATCTGCCGGAGCGGCTGCCGGCCCGGTGATCGCTTTAGTTATGGCGACACAACTCATCGGTCTGTATCCGCTGGTCATATGGGAAATTCCATTCTTCGGGCTCAAACTGCCGCTGGCCCGGTTTCTGGTATGCCTGGTCATTACCCCCATTGTCGCCGTAGCCGGGGCGGCCCTGTTCCAGTTGTACAATTCAGTGTAAGGGTTCACTGCAAGGGTCAAGACCGCAGACATCGCCCCGGACCGCCTTTTGGCCTCTTGGCAGGCGCGGCAGTTTCTTGATTTTTTTCGTTTGACAAAAACTCAACGTCCTATATTATGTCGGTTAATTAATTTGCGGTCACTTTTTTCTACGCCTTTCAGGAGGGCTTCCCGGTGTACGCGGATTTGAGAGAATATCTGCATCTACTTGAAATTAAGGGAAAACTGCATAAAATCGAGGTGGAAGTAGACAAGGATTGGGAGATCGCCGCCGTCTGCCGGAACCTGTTTCGCAAAATTCCCGCCAATGACAGACCGGCGCTCATGTTCCAGCGGGTCAAGGGCTTTGCCGCGCCGGTTGTCGCCGGCGCCCTGGGCGCGTCCAGGCAGGTGTACGCCTTGGCGCTGGGCACGGAGCCGGAGGATATTCTGGACAAATGGGTCACGGCGCAAGACCGGCTCATCGAACCGACCCTTCTCAGCACCGGGCCCTGCCAGGAAAACAGACGGATGTGCGATGCGGTTGATTTAACCGCGCTGCCCGTTCCCATATGGACGGTGGAGCATGATCCCGGACCTTTCATCACGTCACCTTATGTCTGCACCAAAGATCCGCAAACCCATGTCCAAAACGTCGGCACGTATCGCGTTCAGGTGAAAGGCAGGAATAAAGCGGGTCTCATGGCAGGCAGGAAGCAGGACGGCATGGTCAATATCGCGAAATGGGAAGCCATGCATCAACCGGCTCCCATCGCCATCGCCATTGGTTCGGACCCTGTCATCGGGGCCGTCTCGGTTTCAAAGATCCCCTACGGTGTGGCCGAGTTTTCGATGGCCGGCGGCCTGCGGGGCGCACCGGTTGAACTGGTCAAATGCTTGACCGTTCCATTGGAAGTTCCGGCCACTGCGGAAATTGTAATCGAAGGGACGATTTCTCCGGGTGTCCGCGCCAAAGAAGGCCCGTTCGGAGAATACACGGGGTACATGGGTTCCTGGGGCAATCACACGGAAATAGACGTTACATGCATCACCCATAGAAATAATTATATTTACCAGGCCTTTATCAGCCAGATGCCCCCCAGCGAAAGCAGCCTTATCCGGGGAATCGGCCGGGAAGTGCCTTTGTTCAAACATCTTAAATACGATTTGGGCCTGCCCGTGAAAGACCTGTGCTATACGGAAAGCGGCGGCAGCGGGGCCATTCTGATCATTTCCATCGCAAAGCAGTACCCGGGCCAGGCGCGACAAATCGCATCCGCGGCATGGGGCAGGATTAATTCACTGGGCAAATATACCATCGTTGTGGATGACGATATTGATATTCATAACAGCTTTGCCGTTCAGTGGGCACTCAGTTTCCGGGTGCAACCCGACCGCGATATCCATATCGCGGGGCAAATGTCGGCCCTGGGCCTGGATCCCTCCGTGGCGCCGGCCGATGTGCCGCAACATGACCCCTCAAGACTGATCGGTTCCAGGGTTTTCATCGACGGTACCAGAAAACATGATTATCCGCCGCTGGCGGTCCCGCCGGAGGAACACATGGATTTTGTCAAACAGAACTGGGGCTCCTATGGTTTCTAATAAGGGCATCGGAAAAAATAAATTCTCCATCTCGCTTGTCTTTTGGCCCGGCTACTGCGTTGCATCAATGGCCCCATACAACAAGTATGAAACCATCGACGCGCCTTGTATCCGAACCAAATTCCAGCGCAATCTCAGGGCAATTAATTTTTTCCGAGGCCCTAACAGGTATTACCATGCCCTATAAAGACCTGAGACAATACATAACGGTTCTTGAAAACCGCGGAAAGCTTCACCGGGTTACCAAAACCGTCGACAAGGACTGGGAAATCGCCGCCGTCTGCCGCCATCTGTTTGAAACCGTGCCCGGGGCTCAAAGACCGGCGCTGCTGTTCGAAAGCGTTGCCGGGTTTGCTATTCCGGTTTTGGTCAATGCCATCGGCGGGTCCAGAGAAATATATGCCCTGGGCCTGGACGTGCGGGTCGAAGATATCAACCACAGATGGGATCAAGGGCTGCGGCATCCGCTGGCGCCATCTTATGTCGATTACGGCCCCTGCAAGGAAAACATCCTCGCCGGCGACGATGCCGACCTGACCCGGCTTCCCGTTCCGGTATGGGTTGCGGCACATGACCCCGGCCCCTATATCACGGCCCCGTACGTATGCACCAAAGATCCGGACACCGGCCGGGCGAACCTGGGAACCTGCCGGATGCAGGTCAAGGGCCCCAGGCGGGCCGGAGTCTGCCCTGCCGACAGCCAGAGCATCGGTCTTCTGAACCGGAATGCCGCCCGGGGAGTACCGACCCCCTGCGCCGTCGTGATCGGCGCGGACCCTGTCGTGGGGATGGTATCGGCAGCCACGCCCTCCTACGGGATGGACGCGTACATGCTGGCGGGAGGGTTGCGGGGCCAGCCGCTTGAACTCACAGCCTGTCAAACCGTGGATATTGCCGTGCCCGCAACGGCCGAAATCGTCATCGAAGGCCATATCCCGACGGATCGGGAGGCGGAAGGCCCCTTTGGGGAAACCACGGGGTACATGAGTCCGGCGGGCAATTGTCCCTATATCGACATCACCTGTATAACCTATCGAAACAACCCGATTTATCAGGCATTTTTCAGTCAGATGCCGCCCAGTGAGCTCAGCCGTATTCATCAAATCGGCAGGGAGCGGATGCTTTTTTACCATCTGCGCACCCTCGGGCTGCCGGTAAGAGATGTTCATTTCCCGGAATCCGGCGCCAGTGCCGGCATTATTGTAATTTCCATTGGCAGGCTGCAATACCCGGGGCAAGCCCGTCAGATAATGAATGCGGCCTGGGGCCTGGGCCAGGGGCTGGGCAAGTTCACCATCGTGGTGGACGACGACATTGACATCCGTGACAGTTTCGCGGTAGAGTGGGCCGTCAGTTTTCGCTCGCAGCCTGAAAGAGACGACTGGATCGTTGGAAATCTTCCCGCCCGGGGACCGGACCCTTCCCGGGCTCCGTCCGGGGGCCTGCAACAGGACCCGTACGGAGGGATGAGTTCCATTTTCGCAATTGATGCGACCCGGAAACATCCGTACCCGCCCATGGCGCTTCCACCCGGGGCCCATCTGGACGAGGTGGACAAGAACTGGCAAAAATATGGTTTTAATTAGTATTTGGGAGGCAGGAAAACATGACGCAAACCGTTGAAACAGTCACAAGCGATGTCCTGGTGATCGGGGGAGGCATCGGAGGTTTGACAGCGGCGATCAAGGCCAGAGGGCACGATGCCGACGTGCTGGTGGTGGACAAGGGCGGGATCGGCTGGGCCGGGCAGGTCCCCATTTCAGGGGGGCGGTCCATGGTCATCCTGCCGGAAGAATCCGTAGACAACTGGGTGAAATGGGCTGTCGAGAACGGGGAATATCTGAACGATCAGGACTGGACCCGCCGGTTCGGTGAAAAGGTCCACGAGTGCACCATGGATCTGGCCGGTTGGGGGATGCCTTTTTTCAAGCAGGCAAATCAGCTCAATATCATCCCCAGGATGAAGGCCTACAAGGCAGTGCAATTCCCCGCGAAAAAACTGATGCCCAAGATGTGGAGCCATGCCCGTAAAAAAGGGGTGCGGATGATGGACAAGGTCGCCATCGTCGACCTGATTTCAAAGGACGGCGCAGTCACCGGCGCCCTGGGCCTGGGATTAACGGACAACCGCTTCTACCTGTTCCGGGCCAAAGCTTTCATCATCGCCAACGGTTCCTGCCGCTATAAGCGGCAGAAAGGCTTTAACATGTGCAACGGTGAAGGGGTCGTCATGGCCTACAGGGCCGGCGCCCGGCTCAGAAATGCCGAGTTTTCCAACACCTACGGGTACTGTTCGGTGGGATACGAAGTGTTTACGCGCAACCCCATATATTACTTTTTTGTCAATTCCAAGGGGGAAAACATCCTCTTGAAACATTTCCCGGACATGCGGGAAGCCATGGAGACCAAGCGGGAAAAGCAGGACTATTCCAAAATCACCGAGGCCATGGCCAGGGAGGTTTTTGCCGGCAACGGGCCGATCTATCTGGACCTTACCCGGTCAACCCCCGAAGAGCTTGATTTTGCCCGTGGCACACACCTGGCCAAAGACGGCAGCGTGATCAGCGGTTTTTGGGACACCTTGCCCGCCAAGGGGATTCACCCGGACAGGGAAAAAGTTGAGATGATGCCCATGTTTGTCGGCGGCCAGGGCCCGATCCGGGTCGATTTGGAATGCCGGACCAATGTTTCACGCCTCTGGGCAATTGGAGATGCCTCTGCCCTGGGCTGCGGCTGGTCCGGCGCCAGGTCGCCGGGCACCGTGCCGGCCGTTGGAATTCCCTTTGCCTTTGTCAGCGGGTCCCTGGCCGGAACCAGCGCGGGGGTGTTTGTAAAAGATGCCCCGGAAACGGCCGTTGACATGCGGGAGGTGACAGCAAGAAAAGAAGAGATTCTCTCTCCGCTCAAACGCGGCAAGGGGCCGAATCATCGGGACCTGATCTGCCAGATACATGAAGCCGTTGTGCCGCTGAATTATAACTTTTTCAGAAAAAAAGACCGCCTGAAAGAGGCCATCGGCATGCTGGAAAAGGCCCGGGAGGACGTCGGCCACGGTGTGGCCAAGGATTTCCATCAGCTGGTTAAACTGGCCGAGGCCGAGGCCATGGCGGTGTCCGGAGAAATTACCTTCAGGGCGGCCCTGATGCGGCAAGAGTCCAGGGGGACTCACATGCGGGAGGATTTTCAGGATCAAGACAATGTCGACTGGCTCAAGTGGATCATCGTCGAACAGCAGGATGACCGGATGCACCTTTTTACCGAGCCGGTCCCCATGGACAAGTATAAGTACAACATCAAGTAGTTTTATATTATCAGGAGGTATGTGATGGCCATCGATGTCCTGGATGAGCAGGCCTGTACGGGATGTGAAATATGCGTGAAGATTTGCCCGGAAGATGTGATATATATGCGGGAGAATGAAAAAAAGGCCTATGTCAGGTACCCGGAAGATTGCGTGGCATGCTTTGCCTGTGAGTTCTTCTGCCCGGTCGAATGTATTCAGATCAGTAAAGATCGTGCTTATGAGCTCCCGTTTCCGTACTAAATCGGCGTGTATTCGGGGAGCCTGATATTTTACGAATCCGAGTCAGATAAAAAAATGGAAGGTGAAAATGAAAAAACGCCATGTCGCGCTGTTATCCAAGATTTTGCGGCCGGAAAGCCCCCTGTTTATCGTGGCTTTTTTTACCGCAGCAATCATATGCACCCTCACGGCTGTTATCATCTGGTCCACTTTCCAGGAGGGGTTGCCCGAATTCAGCGCCAAGTTCACCCTGGCCAACTACGAGGAGGTGCTGCTCTATCCGCTGACACCCATGGCGGCCAAAAATACCATCATTGTGGGGCTGGGGACGGTACTGGTGGCCTGTTTTTTTTCCCTCCCCCTGGGCTGGCTGATTCACCGCACCAACATTCCTCTCAAAGAACTTTTCTTAACCCTGATATTTCTGCATGTGCTGCTTCCCGGATTTTTAAGGACCATGGGCTGGATCATGCTGTTAAGCCCGGAAATCGGCCTGATAAATCAGATGCTCCGGGTGATCATCCCGGTTGAAAGGGGCCCCCTGAGCCTCTATAACATCCCCTTTATCGCCCTGTTGCAGGGCGTCTCGCTGACACCGACCCTGTTTTTCATGGTGGCAGGGGCTTTTGTGGCCATCGACCCTTCCATCGAGGAGTCCGCCGAGGTGTGTGGCGCGTCCCGGTTGCAAAATCTTCGAGCCGTGGCGCTTCCCCTGGTCATGCCCGCCCTGGCGGCAGGGGCGATCTATACCTTCATGACCGCCATATCCATGTACGAAGTGGCTGCTTTGCTCGGCATGCCCAATAACATCCATGTGTTCAGCACGCTGATGTATTCAGCTATTCATCCGGAAGTCGGCCTGCCCAGTTACGGTGTCGCCGGCGTGTACGGCATGCTGGTCCTGGTTCCGACGGTCGTCGCGCTGCGCTATTACCAGAAGATGTTGAAGCTCAGCCATCATTATGCCACCGTGACCGGGAAAGGCTATCGTCCGAAACTGACGGATCTGGGCCGCTGGAGATGGATCGGCGCCGGATTTGTCATCCTCTATTATTTAATAGACCTTGTGCTTCCCTTCCTGTCCGTGCTCTGGACCTCCTTTTCGCCGCGCATCCAGCTGCCTTCCAGGGCGGCCCTCAAGACGCTTAATTTCGACGGCTACCTTTCCGCCATCCGCATGCTGGGAGACGGCGGCGTAATGCTCAACACCATCCAGCTTGTGTTTTTTGTGGCCATTATATGTGTGTCGGCAAGCTTGATCATATCCTGGTTTGTCCTGCGGACCAAGCTGCCGGGAAGATATGTTTTAGATACCATTTCCATGATACCCCATGCCATTCCCGGCATCGCCTTTGCTTTCTCGGTGGCCTATGTGTCCTTGTTGTTCGTCCGGCAGATTCCTTTCCTGTACGGCAGTCTGGCGGCGATCATTCTTGCCGATTCCATTCGCCGCATGCCTTTTGCCACCCGGACAATCAGCGGATCATTGATTCAGATCCATAAAGAGCTCGAGGAAGCCGTAGAGATCAGCGGGGGTTCCAGGATCGTTGCGCTGCGGCGGGTCATCGTGCCGCTGATCACCCCGGCCCTGCTATATACCTTTGTGTGGACCGCACTGCATGCCTACCGGGAAGTTACGATCGCATTGTTTCTTCAAAGTCCGGGCAATATGGTTATGGCGACCGCCATCTGGCAGCGGTGGCAAAGCGGCGAAACCTCCGCCGCCGCCGCGCTGGGTGTCATCATGATCGTTTCGATGGGAATCATAGTGCTTTCAATACTGCGCGTCTTTCCTCAGGTCTTCGGAGGCAGACGGGCGTAACCTGAGACCTTTGAAAAATGTCAGATAAGGTCTCCCCTTGGGAGGGTTCTGCTGATGTTCAAGGCAACCAATCTACATAAGAGCTACTTTGTTGACGGCAATCCTGTGCGTGCGCTGCGGGGCGTTAGTTTTACGATTAACAAGGGAGATGTATACACCCTGCTGGGCCCCAGCGGATGCGGCAAAACCACCATGCTGCGTTGTATTGCCGGGCTTGAAACACCCGACCAGGGAGAAATCACGCTGCAGGACAAGGTGCTGTTCTCAAGCCGCACCGGAGAATCTGAAGCCACCTACCGGCGCAATCTCGGCATGGTGTTTCAATCTTATGCCATATGGCCCCACATGAACGTTTTTGACAATGTTGCCTTTCCCCTTTATTACGGGGGCCGAAAGCATTCCAAGCAGGAAATAAAGGATTTTGTGAAAAAGGCCCTGCAATCCGTCGAGCTGGAGGGCTTCGAGTCCCGTTCGGCCACCCTGTTGAGCGGCGGGCAGCAGCAGCGGGTTGCCCTGGCGCGCGCGCTGGTTTATCAGCCCAGTATTTTCCTGCTGGACGAACCCCTGAGCAACCTGGATGCCCGGCTGCGGGACGAGGTCCGCCAGGAACTCAAGGAACTGGTCAAGCGGCTCAACCTTACCGTCCTGTACGTTACCCACGACCAGGTTGAGGCCCTTTCCCTGTCCGACCGCATTGCCGTGATGCGCGACGGTCTAATCGTTCAGGAGGGAACCCCTTCCGAGATATACTTAACCCCGCAGGAAACGTTTGTGGGCACCTTCGTGGGCAAAGCCAACCTGATCCAGGGGGTTTTGGTTGAAAAAGACGGGGCCATGTGCCGGGTGAAAACGGATCTGGGACTGCTTCAGGGGGCGACATCGGGCGTGCCGGTTCAGAAAGGGGATTCGGTCGTGGTCCTGATCCGGCCCAATATCATCACCGCCGTGACCCAGAAACCCGCGGCCGAGACCAATGTTCTGGAAGCCGAATTAGTGGATTCGACTTTTACCGGGGCCCTTACGGAGTGTCAAACCATGTGCGGCAATGTCGCCATAGAAGCCCAGATAGCCGGCTTGATCCAATTCAAGGTCAAGGAAAAGATATACCTGCAGTTTCCCCCGGAACTTTGCCGCATTCTGCCGGCAAAAGCGTAAAGCAGCAGAACCTATTTCAGACGGCCGTCAACGCGGTCCGGGGCAAAATCCACCACTTCCAGGAGATTTCCCTTGCCGAAGTCTTTGCCGTCGATCAATTCGGCCAGTTCCTCGCTGGTGCCCTTAAAGCGCAAGGCCAGGACGAGCATCCCGCCGGATTGGCTCCAGGCTTCTTTTTTGCTGCTGACCACCTTGTCAAGCGTTTCGATGGCCGAGGAGACCTGCTTGTACAGCTGGAAGGTTTTCACCCCCGTTACCTGAAGCTGTAACGGCACCCCGTTGTTGAGAAAATCCTGAAACGAGTGGGTGATGGCGTCCACCAGGTATCCGTCCACCGCTTTCTGCGCTGCGTTCTTCAGGGCTTCCGTGGCGCCGGTCAGGGGGCTGACATGCGCCGCAACGCCGGTTTTGACCGCCGAACCTAAAACAAGCCCGCTCTGGGTCTGAATGACCTTGACCTGCAGGCTGGCCTGAAGGGACCGTAAGCCCGATCCGGGAAAAGCTTCGCCGATGTCCTGCACCACCGCATGGCCCAGCACCACATACTGAGCCCCCAGAGTCAGCCCGAGCCGGTTGGCCGCGGTCACGTTGCCGGCCAGGGCCTGCCGGGCCTGATCCAGCGCCCTTACCTTCTCAAACTGGCCCTGGTCCACAAGGTCAAACCCTTTGGCGCCAAGCAGGGAAGCACACTGGGTCTCGGCAATGCGCATGCCCGTCTTTTCCATTCCCATCGCATCTTCACGGATCAGGATCATGAGCTTGGGGCGCGCCAGGCTTTCCACCAGGATCTTCAGGGCAATCAGATCATCTTTAATCTTGTCGGTGGATACCATGGCGCTGATCTTCACGGTGAATAAATCGTTGGCCCTGGTTTCCCGGGTAACCGTGTATCGGGTGATGTACCCTTCGGTGCGGGATAAAATCTTTTCCTTTTGAAGCACGAAATTCTGCACTTCACTTTCCGAATGCACAAAGACGCCGGCCGCCTGTTCCACCGCAGCCCGCATGGCCTGGCGCAAGGCGTCCTGGCCTGACAGGCCGCTGACCCCTTCGGCCTCGACGGCCTGCGGGGCAGCGGACGCGGCAGCGGACGCGGCAGCATTCAGGGTGACGGCCGCCAGAAAAGACAAACATATAAATAGTTTATTCATTTTTCACATCCTTTGGTTGTCGTATGGCACCTGCCGGAACATGAATATATAATTTTACCGAACCCGGCGCAACATCCCGCCCAAGGCGGGAGACTTTTTACAAAACCGTCAAGACGGCGGTTGAAAAAAATCACCAAACCGGGTATAGGCATAAAAGCATCATAACAGTTTCTTTCATTTTTTTCAAAAGGAGGATTTACAAAATGGACTGGGGAATGAAAAATCGTCTGGCGCAACTGATCCAACCCGACGGGCACTGCTTTTTTCTGCCCATTGACCACGGTTATTTTCAGGGTCCCACAAGAAAGCTGGAAAAGCCCGCTGAAACCATCCGGCCGCTGCATGCCTATGCAGACGGACTGTTTGTGACCCGGGGGGTGCTCCGGGCATGCGTGGATCCGGCAGACTGCCCCCCGATCATCCTGCGGGTTTCGGGCGGCGCCAGCATCATCGGCAAGGATCTGTCCCATGAGGCCGTCACCACCTCCATGCAGGAAGCCATCCGCCTCAACGTGGCCGCCGTCGGGATGTCCATCTTTGTGGGCAGCGAATACGAACACGATTCCCTGGTCAATCTGGGAAAACTGGTCAACGAATGTGAAGACCACGGCATTCCGGTCATGGCGGTGACCGCCGTGGGCAAGGAGCTGGAGAAAAGGGATGCCCGCTACCTGGGACTGTGCTGCCGGATTGCCGCCGAATTCGGCGCCAAGGTGGTAAAGACCTACTGGTGCGAAAATTTCGACAAAATCGTCAACGGGTGTCCGGTTCCGGTGGTGATGGCCGGCGGGCCGAAATGCGAGACCCAGCGCGAGGTTTTCGAATTTGTTTACGACGGAATGTCCAAAGGCGCCATCGGGCTGAATCTGGGCAGGAATGTATGGCAGGATCCATACCCGGTGGCCATGATCAAGGCGCTGCGCGCGATCGTCCATGAAAAGGCCACGGTTTCGGACGCGGAAGACATTTTTCAGGACGAAAAGAAAAGGGCGGCTTCGTGAAGAGTCTCTTTAATAAAGAACGCGCAGCCGCGTTCGCCCGGCAGTATCCTGCTCTGCCGGAGGATCTGGCCCTGCGGGTGTACACCTCGCGTCTTATCGGCGCCGATAAAAATCTCGTGCTGCACGGCGGCGGCAATACGTCCGTAAAATTAAAACAGCACAACATCCTGGGAGAAGAAGAGGAGCTGCTGTATGTCAAGGGCAGCGGGGTGGACCTTTCAGGCATCCGGCCGGACCAGTTTGTCGGCCTGTTTACGGCCCCCTTAAAAAAACTGCGCCGGCTGGACAGCATCTCGGACGAGCAGATGGATCTTCAGCTGAAAATACACCGGTCTTCCCATTTTTCCCTGAATCCCTCGGTTGAAGCGCTTCTGCACGCGTTTCTGCCCCACAAGTTCATCGACCATACCCATGCCGACAGCATTCTGATCCTCTCCCATCAAAAAAACGGCCCGGACCTGATGCAGCAGGTTCTGGGACCGAAAATTGCCGTGTTGCCCTACGTCGCGTCCGGGCTTTGCCTGGCCCAAGCGGCCCTGGGCGCCTTTGAGGCCCGGCCGGAAATCGAAGCCATCGTGATTTCAAGTCACGGCATCTTTACTTTTGACCGGGACGGCCGCCGGGCCTATGAAAAGATGATTCATTATGTGGCCAAGGCCGAAGCGTACATCCGGAAAAAGAACCGCAAGCGGGCCGTTTTGACCCCCCGCACGGGCCTGATGCCGCCGGAAGACCCAAAATCCGTTGCGGCCTGCTTTGCCCAGATGGTGCGGGGAATGTGCGCCGGGTCATTGTCAGATGACCGTTTCAGGCGATTTTATGTGGAATTTCGCACCGGGGCCGAGCTGGTCCGGGCCTCCCTTGCCCAAGAGGCCGAAGCCATCTGCCGTTCCGGGGTCTTGACCCCCGATCATGTCATTCGCACCAAAAACAAAATAGTCCATATTGAATCGCTGCCCCAGACCGAAGCGGCGCTCAAAGCGCTGGTCGGGCGCAAGATCAATGCCTTCCAACGAGACTACCGCCGGTACTTCAACAGCCAGATACGCTCCAGTGGCATCCGGCCAAAAGCAATGGACCCTCTGCCCAGGCTTTTTCTGGTGGCGGGCCTGGGCCTTTTTGCCCTTGGGTTTACCGCCCGGGAGGCGTGCATTGCGGCCGACATCGGTGAGCAGACCCTGAAGGCCAAGTTGTCCGCCCTGGGGCTTGGAAGCTATCTGCCCATTTCGGACGACCACCTGTTTGACATGGAATACTGGCAGCTCCAGCAGCAAAAACTGGACCGATCGGTCCCGGGCCTCCTTCAGGGCCAGGTGGCCCTGGTCACCGGCGGCGGCGGCGCCATCGGCTGCGGCGTGGCCGACCGGCTGCTGGCCTCGGGCGCGGCCGTGGCCATCGGGGACAAGGATGCATCCCGGCTGAAAAAAGTTCACCGGGTGCTGGCAAAAAAATACGGGCCCGGCCGGGTGCAGGGTGTCGTCTTTGACGTGACCCGATACGCTGCGGTGGAAAAGGCCTACGAGGATGTCAGCTGCCGTTTCGGCGGCATCGATATCCTGGTCCCCAACGCCGGCATCGCCCATGTGGCCAGGCTGGAAGAGCTGGACCCGGCCAAGCTGGATCAGGTCCTCGCGGTCAATTTAAGCGGGACTTTCACCGTTATCAAAGCGGCCATCCCGGTGTTTAAAAGGCAGGCGACCGGGGGCAATATCATCCTGATCAGTTCAAAAAATGTCTTCGACCCGGGTGCGGCCTTCGGCGCCTACAGCGCGTCCAAGGCGGGCGCCCATCAAATTGCCAAGATCGCCGCGCTGGAACTGGCGGAATACGGAATTCGCGTGAACATGGTCAACCCGGATGCGGTGTTCGGGGACCATAGAATATCTTCCACCCTCTGGGACCTGGTGGGCCCGGAGAGAATGAAATCCAGGGGGCTTGACGCAGCGGGTTTACAGGACTACTACCGGCAGCGGAGCCTGTTGAAAACCCGGGTTCTGGCGGAACATGTGGGCAATGCCGTTGTTTTTTTTGCCAGCAACCAGACGCCGACAACCGGCGCATCCCTTCCGGTGGATGGGGGGATACCGGCAGCCTTTCCCAGATAGTGTCAATTACACCCGGCCGCCGCTCCACCTTAGCTTGGCTTTTAAAACATCAAAGTAGTGCTGGCCCGGCAGGGCGATCATCTGGACCGGGCAGGACCCTTTCTGGATAATTATCGTATCCCGGTCGTCCAGCTCGAGGCCTTTCTGCCCGTCGAACGTCAGCAGGATGTCGGAAGATTTTTCCTCCAGGACTATCTTGATGAGAACCGAATCGGGCACAATCAGCGGGCGGTTGGTCAGGGTGAACGGACAGATGGGCGTCATGATAATGCCGGGGACTTCCGGGTGTACAATCGGCCCTCCGGCGGCCAGGGAGTAGGCGGTGGATCCGGTGGGGGTTGAAACGATCAGCCCGTCTGCCCGGTAGATGGTCAGGTAGTGATCGTTGATATATGTTTTTATGTTGGCCAGCCTGGCCAGGGCGCCCTTGTTGATGACCACGTCGTTGAGCACGGTCTCAGCGGCCACCTGTTTTCCGTCCCGGAAAACCTTAACCTGCAGGCGCATCCGGGCCATGGTGCTGAATGCGCCGTTTAAAACCGCCTCGGCCGCCGCAAAGAGGCGGTCTTCGGTGGTTTCCGCCAGAAATCCGACGTCACCGAACTTGACGCCCAGTATCGGGACCGCCCGGTCGCCGATCCAGCGCACCGCGCTTAAAAAGGTCCCGTCCCCGCCCAGAACGAAAATGCAGTACAAATCCTCAGGGGCCTGGTCCCCGAGGCCCCCGGCCGGCTTTAGCCCGGGGGACGGGCTTTCTTTCCGGACCACCGCCACCCCTTTGGACCGGAGCCATTTTTCCAGTTTGTCCGCCTGCCGGCCGGCTGTTTGATCTGATTTTACAACGATGCCTATTTTTTTGGTGAAATCACCCATCGGTTCTTCCCTTTGATTTATTCAGGTCTGTTTTCCAGGGCCTGACGGCCAGTGCGACGCCAATGGCAAGCGTTATCAAGAGCCAGTCCAGACCGATCAGCACGATCGAGGCCCATGAATAGCCTTCATAGGGCTTGGCAAGCTCACCGTACAGGTCCCCGATAAGAATGGTTCCCAGAACCAGCGGCACAAAATATTTTACGAGCAACACCCAGCCCAGCCCGAGTTGAATCGACGATATTTTATTGATGTGCCGCCGTAAAACATCCAGCTTGAAAAACCACCCCACCAGTATGCACTCGGCAATTCCCACGATCACGAGGCCGTAATGGGTAAGAAAATGGTCCACGATATCCAGCCACACCAGACCGGACTGGGTGGTAAAGACAATGGAACCTAAAAACCCCAGGGCGCAAATCAGGCTGACAATCCTTTTGCGGTCCATGCCGAACTTGTCCACCACCGCTGCGGTGAACGCCTCAATGATGGAAATGGATGATGAAACCCCCGCAATAAAGAGGCTGAGAAAAAAGACGGCGCCGAAAAAATTCCCGCCGGGCATCAGGCTCACGGCCTTCGGGTAGGCCACAAAAGCCAGGCCGATGCTTTTGGTGACAACCTCCGCAATGGGCTTGCCCTGGGATGCTGCCATGAAACCCAGCACGGAAAAAACGGCAAAGCCTGCAAACAGGGAGAACCCGCTGTTGATAAACGCGGTCAGGATCGCATTTCTTGTCAGATTTGCCTTTTTGGGCAGATAACTCGCATAGGCGATCATGATGCCGAAACCGAGGCTGAGGGTGAAAAATATCTGGCTGTACGCATCAATCCAGACCTTTGGTTTGACCAGATACGAAAAATCAGGCGTCAGATAGGCTTTAATGCCGCCCATGGCCCCCTCCAGCGAAAGCGACCAGAAGACCAGGACCGCGGTGAGAATAAAAAAAGAAGTTGAGGCACCATCCGATAATGACGATGTAGTAAAGTTCGATGCCGAACATGACAAATGTCACCGCCCACCAGCCGAGCCATTCCCAGTTCTTTCTTATCTTGGCATATGCCAGCGGGGCAGACCCCACCCGTTCGTGCCCGATGCCGAACTCGAGGATCAAAAGCGTCACCCCGGCCGTCAAAAGCGCCGCCAGGTAAGGTATCAGAAATGCGCCGCCGCCGTTGCTGTAGGCCATGTAACTGAAACGCCAGATATTGCCCAGTCCTATGGCGGACCCCACCGCCGCCATCAGAAAACCGTACTGGCTCTTCCATTGTTCCCTTGCCATTTTTAAAGCCTCCTCTGGAGTTCAGACAGCCAGAATTTTTTCCAGTTCCCGCAGATGACGGATATGTAGCCCGGCGCCAAGACTCCGGTTGTCGTACGCGGCAAAAGGGACCCCGGCGGCCCGGGCCGCAGCCTCATCCAGGGGCGAATCCCCGACATAAAGGGCCTGGGCCGCAGAAATCTTAAAGTGCTCCAGTATGGTAAGAAGCTGTTCAGGATGCGGCTTGGGATGTTTCACATCCAGTGCGTTTACCACCAGGTCAAAATCGTTCTCCAGCCCATGCGCCGCCAGGACCCTATGAATGGTTTCGGCCCGGTTGGTCGCAATCGCCGTGTGATATCTGCCCCGCAGCTTTTTCAGCAGCGATTTTAATCCGGGCTCGATCTCCATTAATCTGATAAAAGGCTGATAATCCACATTTTTTCGATATTCTTCTGCGGCCCGGATCAGGTCTTGGTCCCCAAGGATGTGGGCCACCGACTCTGCGGGCGTGTGCATGTGCACAAATTTAAACTGGTCGGGACTCATGGGTTCTTTGCCGAAATGCTGCAAAATCCGGTTGTAGAACGCCGTGTTGGCTTGGGTCGTGTCGAACATCACCCCGTCGCAGTCAAAGGCGATGACTTTGATATTTTTCATGAATCCATTGTCCATCCTGGCGGCAATCTCCCATTCAACTTATTTAAAAGCGCCGATCAACAGCCAGTCGCCGGAAAAATATTTTACCATCCAAGCGTCTTCTTTTTTCATCCGAACCTCACCCTTATCCTATATTCCGGACTCCGTCGCCAGGTCAGCCGGAGCCAGCAGCCCGATAAGCTCTTCCCGGCTGAAGGTTTTCAGCAGTCCCGGGTCGTCCTCCCGGACGACCCGGTCCATCAGATTCTTTTTCTTGGCGATGATGGCCGATATTTTTTCCTCCAAAGTGCCTTCGGTGACCAGCTTAAATACCTGCACACCACGCCGCTGTCCGATGCGATGCACCCGGTCGGTTGCCTGATCCTCTTTGGCAGCATTCCACCAGCGGTCATAGTGAATGACCACGGAAGCGGCCACCAGATCGATCCCGGTACCGCCGGCTTTTAAACTGCCCACGAAAACCCGACAAGCCGAATCCTCGTTGAATCGCTCGATAAGGTCGCCCCGTTTCCGGCTCTGACCTGTGAGCACCACATGGTCGATTTTATTTTCGGAAAGATACAGTTCGATGATGCGGATCATTTTCACAAACTGACTGTAAACCACCACCTTCTGGCCGCTTTCGAGGGCCTCGGTCAGCAGTTCGGTGAAAAGTTCCCATTTTCCCGATGACAGTTGATGGTATGTTTCAGGCACGTCCTCCAGTTGGGCCGGGTGATTGCAGATCTGCTTGAGCAGGGTAAGCAGGGCGAATATGTGGATGTAGGGGATGTCGGCCTGCGGGGACTGAAGCTTTTCCATGATGCCCATGCGACGGGAATCCAAGGCCTCCCGGTAGAGTTTCACCTGGTCTTCCGAGAGCAGGCAAAAGCGAAGGTCTTCGATTTTTTCGGGCAATTCGGCCAGCACCGATGCTTTCAAGCGGCGCAGTGTAAAAGGGAAAATGATCCGGGACAGGGCCTGCGGCTGGGAACTGGTTGCGTCATTTTCAACGGCATCGACATACAGCCGTTTAAAAGATGCATCAGACCCCAGATAGTCCGGCAAAACCAGGTCCATCATGGATTTTAGATCCCAGAGACAATTTTCGATCGGCGTGCCGGTGAGTCCTACTTTCATGTCAGCCCTCAAAGCGCAGGATGCCTTGAAGCTTTTGGTTTCTGCATTTTTAATCTGCTGTATCTCATCGAAAACAGCAAGGGAAAAAGCAATCTCAGCCAGCTTTGCCACATCTCTTAAGACAATGCCGTAGGAAGTGATCAGCAGATGCACATCTTCAAGCATGTCTTTCAAGTTTCGGTCCTGCCCGTAATAAACCGCGGCTTTAAGCGACGGCGCATGCTGTCGTATCTTTTTTTCCCAGTGGCTGATAACCGTGGTGGGGCATACCACCAGAAAAGGCCCGCGATGTTTGGCCTTCAGGCAGAGCATCCATGCCATGATCTGGTGGGTTTTTCCCAGCCCCATGTCGTCGCAGAGCAGGCCGCCGAAGCCGTTCTCATATAAAAACCAGAGCCACTCGAGCCCTCGCTGCTGGTATGTCCTGAGCGCAGATGTCATCCTGTCGGCCTTCGGCGGCAGGGATGTCGACTTGAGGGTGAGCATTTGCCGGATGAGGTCCGCTGCCGGGGTTTCACCCAGGACTTCAGCATTGTTATTTAACGCAACCGCCAGCCGGAACAGGTGCATTCGTTTCAGCCTGAAACCGTCCGTTTCATCGCCAATGGCTTCCTTTGAATCGAAGATATTAAAAATGCTTTCTATTCCCGGGGCTCGGACATCCACCCAGCCATCTTCGATGCTGACGTACCGTTGCCTGTCTTTCCGGGCCTGGATAATTTTATCCAGGGAAAGCGATGAATTGCCGAAGCCGTAGGTTGCCGAAAGCCAGCACCAATCCCTTTCCAATGCGCTGGGGCAGATTTTTATGTGTGACGGGGCATTAAAAACTTCCAGTCCTTTTGTGCTGTCTCCGAGCAGATTGGCGCTGTTTCGAATCAACTCGCCATAGGTTTTCAGAAAATCAGGCACATCCGCTTTTCTGATGGTTGTATTCAGCCGGCCCCCATAAGCCTTGAACAGCGCATCCGGGGGAGCGATCGGCACCATCATGTCGCTTTGGGAAAGGTAAAACAGGGTGCCGAAGGTGAATTTTTTGACCTGTCTGTGGGAAAACTGCCGCTGCCGGCCGTCTTCCGGCTGATACAGATACACCGGAGATAACCGGAGCGCGCCCCGGGAATCTTTCCGGATTTTCAGCACCGGCTTTACAGATGCTGCAGACAGGGTTATTTTTCTATTGCTCGATACAGGAACGGCTGGATCGCTCAATAACCGGTCCGCGGCATTTTTCGGGACCACAAAACGAAAAGGTACGGCCTGACCGGCGCCGACAACGCATATTCTGAATTGCCCTGAAGCCTTATCAATCTCATGATTCCATGAAAATCCACCGGCCCCAAGTTCTCTGAACGCATGATAGGCCATGCGAAACCAAACCGATTCTTCCATGGCCTGGCGCCGGGTCTTCATGCCCATGTCCATCAATTTTCTTTCGTTTTCGGAAAGCGTAAAAAGCGCCAGCCGTTTGAGAACATCGCATCGGGTGCTGTAAGGTTCGTCGGAATTGCCCCGTATGCGGCTGATAAAACGGTCCCGGTCTGCACCGCCGGAATAATAATCAACCAAAACTTCATCTTGCGGGCCAACGACTTGAAAACATGGCAGGTCGTCCCGGGATGCAGCCACGACCCGAATGGATTCGCACGGGGTTCGGTCCGCATCCGAAAGCAGTTGCGCCAGATGATACCAAACGCTGTTTCTGAATTCGTCAAAAAGGCCGATGGGCCGCTCCCCGCTGCGGCAGGCTTTCAATATGTGCGACAAATCTTTGATGTGCCGGCACGTTTTGGATCTGAAGTCGCTGCAGGAACAGCCCCGATACGACAAGGCTTCTTTTTCAGCTAACACCATGATGGCGATACCCTGCTGAGCATCTTGTTTTTTCGGCAGCAACGCCACCACATTACGGTGAAATTCGATCCGCTCGGCAATGGTTGCATCGTCTTGCATATCCGAAAAATAAACTCTCGGCGGCAAGGAAGCCACTTCTTTACTTTGTCTCATCATTCAGTTCTTCTATCCTCACATCAGGGAAATCGGGTCCACATCCACGGTCACCGAGACCGCCGGGTTGTTGAACAGCAACATATTTTCAAACATCAGGCGGCGGACAAACCCGTGGAGCGCTCGAAGCTGCCTTCCTTTGATAAAAATCTGCCATCGATACTGTTTCGCGATCCGGCCAATGGCGGCTTCCGAAGGCCCCATGAATTCCACGGAATTCAGAAAGGACCGGTTGCCCTGCCGTATCCGGTCACACAAGCGGCCCAGGGTATTTGCCAGCATGCGGGTTTTTTCCGGGTCCCGGCCGGAAATCCGGAGCATGACAATCCGTGAAAAGGGCGGGTAGTTCAAGGCTTTGCGGAAACCGATTTCCCGGGCGTAGTAGGCTTTGAAATCCTGCTTTTTTGCGGCGATGATGCTGAAATGCTCCGGGTTGTACGTCTGGAGGATCACCTTGCCGGGGCGTGCCCCCCGGCCGGCCCTGCCGGAGACCTGCGCCAGGAGCTGAAAGGTGCGCTCTTCGGCCCTGAAATCCGGAAAGTTCAACGACAGGTCGGCGCAAATGATGCCCACGAGGGTGATATTTGGAAAATCATGACCCTTGACCACCATCTGGGTTCCGATCAATATGTCGATGGTTTGATTTCGGACCCCTTTCAATATGTTTAATACGGACCCTTTCCGCACCGTGGTATCCCGGTCCATTCTCGCCACGGCCGCGTCAGGGAAAAGGTGCTTTACCGCTGCTTCCACTTTTTCAGTGCCGAAACCGAGCAGTTTTATCTTCCCGGCGCCGCAGGTTTTACATGTTGCGGCACCGGGCGCGGTGAACCCGCAGTAATGGCATTTGAAGACATCTGTTTCCCGGTGAAAGGTCAGGGAAATATCACAATGGTCGCATTTGACGGTTTCACCGCAGGCGCTGCAGACCGGAAAGTTCGCAAACCCCCGTCGATTCAGAAAGATCAGCACCTGTTCGCCCCGTTCCAGGGTTTCTTTCATCCCTTCAAAAAGTTCGGCGGTAATCAAGCGGCCCGGCCCCCTGAGATCCCTGCTGTGGCGCAGATCCAGAATTGTCATTTCCGGCAAAGGCCGCTTTTCAATCCGGTGTTTCAGGGTCACTTCGGTAAACTTGCCCGTGCCCACGTTGTAGTACGAGTCGATGGCCGGCGTGGCGGAACCCAGCAGCGCCACGCAGTTGGAAAGTTTCGCCCGCACGGTGGCCAGGTCCCGGGCGTTGTAACGCAGGCCGGCCTCCTGTTTATAGGACGGGTCATGTTCTTCATCCACCACGATGAGGCCCAGATTCTCCAGGGGCGCGAAAATTGCGGACCTTGCCCCGATGACAATGGGCACCTGGTCATGCAGGATGCGCATCCACTGATCGAACCGCTCGCCCTGGGAAAGCCGGCTGTGGAGCAGGGCCACGCATTCACCGAAACGGGCGCGAAAGCGTCGGCCCATTTCAGAAAGCAGCGCGATTTCAGGAACGAGCATCAGCACGCAGCGGCCCTTTTTTATTACATTTTCGGCAAGCTGCATATAGATTTCCGTCTTGCCGCTGCCGGTCACGCCGGTCAGCAGAAAAGTGGAAAATCCCTTGTCCAAAAAACTTTCCACCCTGGAAAACACCGCTTCCTGGTCCTCGGTCAGTACCCGGGCGGCATCCGGATCAATGGTCTTGCCGAAAGGGTCCCGGTAAACTTTCCTGGAAACAATTTTAACCTGTCCCTTTTTTTCCAGCGCCCTGACATGGGCGGGGGCGGTTGCAACGCGGGTTTTTAAATCTTTCAGAGAGATTTCCCCTTCGGACTTCAGGGCGTCGATAATCTTCTTTTTGGACCCGGACAGGGCCTCTGCCGCAATGTCCGCACAACCCAGGGAAACATACCGCGCCATCCGGTGGCCTGCGCGTTGCGCTTGAAACTCTTTTTTGAGGGAAATACAGCCCCGCTGGGCCATCGTCTGGATCAGCACGCCGGGAATATCCCTGTTCAGGCGCCGGCACAGGTCATTTAAACGCCCGGGCCCCTTTTTCAACTGGACGAGAATTTCTTTTTCTAAAAAAGATGCCCCGTTTCCTTCCAGAAATGCTTCCCCGGTTTTGGTGATGGCAATTTCGGTAAAATCAAACAGCGTCAGTCCACCCGGAAGCGCGGTTTTGATCACGTCTCCGATGGGATGGATATAGTAATCGGCGATCCAGCGGAATAAAGGTACCATGGATTGCGGGAAAATAGGGGTTTCATCCAGAATGTCCAGGATGGTTTTTATTTTCACGGCGTCTATTTTTCTGCCGGGCCCCAGGATATAGCCGGTTATTCTCCGCTGCCGGAAGGGCACCAGCGCTCTTTTGCCTGCAACGGCCAGGGAGGATTGATCGTCCGGGGCCTGATATATGAACGTGTTGTGCACGGGCAGGGCAACCGCGACTTCGATATAGGGCCTGTCGGAGCTCATTTCTTTTTCCTTGACACAGGGGCCGGCTTTTTTTAATGATGATTTGGACTTTACACGAAACCGTCAAAATCACTTTCAAAGGAGATTCTCCCATGGCAAAAGCCGTTAGACAAACTCTGATCTGCCTGCTCGTCCTGGGCCTGGTGCTGGTTCCGTTCGGGCCGGGCCGGGCCAGGGCCGAAGGTCCGCTCACGCCGGATGAAATCGGGGTCGAGCAGATGATGGCTGATTTGGCGCTGGTCAGGCCTTTGGGCATGGTTGCCACGGCCCTGGGCTTTGTATGTTTTACCCTGGCTCTTCCTTTTTCAGCCCTGGGCGGCAATACGGAGGCGACATTTCTGAAACTGGTCAAAGAGCCTGCCAAATTCACGTTTATAAGGCCGCTGGGTGATTTTTAAACCTGCGGGGTTTTCCAAAGGTCTCTTAACGGGTTACCGTTCATCAATGGGTTTATAATCCCTTTCAGGCTTTCCCATATAAACCTGCCGGGGTCGACTGATTTTCCAATCGGGATCTTCCATGCTCTCCTTCCACTGGGCAATCCACCCGGGCAGGCGGCCGATGGCGAACATGACCGTAAACATGTTTGTGGGAATCCCCAGGGCGCGCAGTATGATCCCGCTGTAAAAATCAACGTTGGGATACAGGTCGTGCTCGACAAAATAATTGTCTTTTAATGCCGCCTCTTCCAGCTCCTTGGCCAGCGCAAGGAGAGGATCCTGGATATTGAGCTTGGACAGCACCTTGTCGCACATCTTTTTTATGATTTTTGCCCGGGGATCATAGGTCTTGTAAACCCGGTGGCCAAAACCCATCAGCCGGAAGGAAGTTTCTTTGCCTTTGGCCTTTTCAATGACGTCATTTGCACTGAGGCCGTTTTTTTCCATATTTTGCAGCATTTCGATAACCGCCTGGTTGGCCCCTCCATGCAAAGGCCCCCAGAGCGCCGCGATTCCGGCCGATATAGAGGCATAGAGATTCACCCTTCCGCTTCCTACCACCCGGACCGCGGTGGTGGAACAGTTTTGCTCATGATCGGCGTGAAGGATCCAGAACACATTGAGCGCCCGGACAATGTCTCCATCGATGTGGTATGGTTTCACGGGGGTGTCGAACATCATGTTCAAAAAATTTGCGCAGTAGGAAAGGTCGGGCCGGGGATAGACGACTTTATGGCCGCGCGATATTTTATAGGACATGGCCGCCATGGTTCGTATTTTCGATATGAGCCGCGTCGTGGTAATGTTGATTTCCTCTTCGGCGATCTGAAGCGCCGGATAAAAGCTTCTCATGGCGCCGACCATCGAGGAAAGAATCCCCATGGGATGAGAGGCCCTGGGAAAGTTCTGGTAAAAATTCTGCATGTCTTCGTGGACCAGGGACTGGTCGTTTAAAAGTCCGGAAAAAGTCTCAAGCTCCTTTCTTTTGGGCAGCGCGCCGTTGATTAATAAATAGGCGGTCTCGACAAAAGTGGAGTGCTCGGCAAGCTGATCCACCGGAATGCCCCGGTATCTGAGAATGCCCTTTTCTCCGTCCATGAAGGTGATCGTGCTCAGGCAGCTGCCCGTGTTGGTATAGCCCGGATCCAGCGTAATGAGCCCCGTCTTGCGGCGCAGCGTTGAGATATCCACCGCCTTTTCACCTTCCGTGCCCGTAATGACAGGCAGTTCAATGGTTTTGTCGCCATATATGATCTTTACGTATTCAGTCATCTTCGATCCTTTCCTCATGGTATCCAAAAAGAATGCAGGCTGAACCGGTGTCCGCCCGTGGCGTGCGCCGCAACCGCTACGAAATGCAGCGCAACGCGGAAATCGGGCTTTTTACGGAACCGTCACAGTTGATCTCACAAAGCATGCTGCCGTTGCCGCAGGATGACGTTTCAAACTGCAACACCGGGTGGTCGATGCCGAAATGATGAAAAAGCTTGTTGCGGATAATTTCGTTCAGCGCTTCCGTGTGGCTCACCGGCTGTTCCGCAACCACGACATGGCAGGAAAACGCAATGCCCGAGGAACTCAAATTCCAGGCATGAAGATAGTGGACCCCGATGATCCCGGAAAGCCGTTCCAGCATATCTTTGATCTCATCCAGATTCAGCCCTGCAGGTGTTGCATTCATCAAGACGTTGCTTGCTTCCTTGAATATGCCCCAGCAATTTTTCAAAATAAAAACGACAATGAGCAGCGATAACAATGGATCAATCCAGTACCAGGGCTTAAAGATAAGGATGATCCCGTTGATGACCACCACCACGGAGGTAAAAAAGTCCCCCAGCATGTGAAGAAAAGCCCCCCGGACATTCAGGCTGTGTTTGGAATCTCTCAGGAGCAATCCCGCGGAAAGCCCGTTTCCCACCACCCCGACGCCTGCAATCCAGGCCACGATGAGCCCGGAAACAGGCTGCGGCGCGTACAGGCGGTGAATCGCGCCGTATATGATAAAGATGGATGCGCCAACGAGCAGCGCCACGTTCAGCAGCGCCGCCATAATCTCGGCGCGGCGGTATCCAAAGGTGTTTCGGACCGAAGCGCCTTTTTTCCCGATGCGAAAGGCAATATAGGAAATTAAAATCGCCGTGAAATCGCTGAAATTGTGTATGGCATCGGAAATAAGCGCCATGCTGTGCGCGACCAGTCCCCCGATGATCTGTACCAGAGGAATGACCAGATTCAAGGCCAGCGTCACCAGGAGCCGGGACCCGATGGTGTCTTTGATTTCGCCGCGAAGGTGCGGTTTATTATGATCGCATGGGTGCTGCAAATAAATTTCCTAATAATGTAAATCTTAAAACATGGTGAATTCGAGTTTTACCAATTTACTGCATAATATAATATTTATACTTTATTTGGCAATAGAAGAAATGCGGTTCGGCCCCTGCCGGCAATCATCCCTGGAAGCGGCGCGGCTTTTTGCTTGACAATCCCCGGCCGTCATATTCAAATAAAATGCCTATGTATTTTGTTCCTAATTTCAATGCATAGGCATTATGCTCAATTCAAAGATCTCGCTTCATGGCCACCAGGGAAGCACTGTACGTGCGCGCGCGCTTGCGTCCTCTTTCTTTTTCCTGGTAAAACAATATGTTGAGTGACAAGAAGGCGTGCAGCAGCTCATTTTCCCGCAATAAATAGTCTTGGCCGGGTTGATCGCCGGCTGTTTCTCCGGGGGCCGCCAGGCAGGTTTCAAATATAAGGATGCCGCCCGGGGCGAGCCCTTCCCGGATATGGGGGAACAGCCGCCGGTTCAGAAACCGGATATTTAATATCAGGCTGTACCTTTTTTTCCGGATCTCGAAGAAATCAAGGTCCGCGCATATCGGATTTATCCGCGGGTGGCGTTTAAACAGCCGGAACAGGGCTACATCCGACACATCCACGGCATCGACCTGAAAACCTTTCTCCGCGGCCAGCAGGGAATTGCTTCCCACACCGGCGCCAATGTCCAGGGCCCTGCCCCCCGGCGCCCGCCCGATAAATTTTTTCACGATCCGGGCCGGGGCATCCGGATAGGCTGCCTTCAGGTATTTTTCATTCCATTTTTTCCGCTCTTCCAGCGTCAATCGGTCCTCTCACGGGTTGTCTGGTTATCTGGTTTGTCTGGTTTACTGGGTCAAGGCCATATTATACTGGACAACTACTGCCGTTTATGTTTTTTTACCCATGCGGCCGCGTCAACAATAATGAGACCTTTATCTTAGAAAAATGTCAACGGTAATTTTCAAACAAGCTGCCTATCACTACCCTGATTTATACCCGGTGGTGTCTCAGATGCTCGACGCGCTGTCCGGGGCGATTTCCTGGAACCAGGCCAGGGTGCTCATTAAACCGAACCTTCTTCTGGCGGCCAGGCCTGAAAAGGCCATTACGACCCATCCGTTGATCATCAAGGCCGTTGTGGAATATGTGCAGCGCCGGGGGGGACAGGTGCATATTTTCGATAGTCCCGCCATAGGCTCCATGGATAAAATAGAAACCGGCGGCGGGTATCGGGCGGTCTTACATGACCTGGGCGTAAAGTTTAAGGCCTTTTCCTCGCAGGTAAAGGTGGATATCGGGGAACCGTTCGGCCGCATCAGCATGGCCCGGGAGCCATTTGAGGCCGATGTCGTAATCAACCTGCCGAAGCTAAAGACCCATTCCCAGATGCTTCTCACCCTGGGCGTTAAAAATATGTTCGGCTGTGTCATCGGGCTGGAAAAGCCCCAGTGGCACCTAAGGTCGGGTGTCGACCGGGGGCTGTTTGCAAGACTGCTGGTCCAGATTTATCAAGCCGTCCAGCCGCCCATTACGCTGCTGGATGGAATCCTGTCCCTGGAAGGCCAGGGGCCCGGGAAAAGGGGAACCCCCAGGCGGCTGGGTGTAATGGTGGGCGGGAACAATGCCCTGGCCGTGGATGCGGCGGTATGCGGCATGCTGGGAATTGAGCCGGACCGGCTGTTTACCAACCGGGCCGCAGGACAGATGGGGCTGCTGGATTTCACCATCGATCTTCGGGGAGAAACCATAAAGGCCCCGGGGTTCATTCTGCCGGTTCTGGGCTCCCTGGACATGGGGCCGAAACCCTTGCACAAATTTATCCGAAAACACTTTCTCCAGAAACCCGTTGCGGAAAGGCACCTGTGCAAATTATGCGGCGAA
The DNA here is from genome assembly GCA_030688615.1 of Desulfobacterales bacterium. Classification (GTDB taxonomy): domain Bacteria; phylum Desulfobacterota; class Desulfobacteria; order Desulfobacterales; family JAUYIZ01; genus JAUYIZ01. The sequence continues at coordinate 61,845 of JAUYIZ010000358.1, forward strand.
TGCTGGAAATATTGCCCGGCCAAAGCCATAACTCCGGAAGATGAAAAGATCCGGTTTGACTATGACCGATGCATCCGGTGCTACTGCTGCAGCGAGGTGTGCCCCCATGGCGCCCTGGATATCGTGGAACCCTTTCCCGGCAAACTGATGCGAAAGCTTTCCGGCCTCCGGTGATATGTATTTCTGTGGCAACTGCCCAGATGTACCTTGACAGTCCCAAAGATTTTCAGTATGAGTTTTAAACAGGCTGGCTTCATAAAAATTCGGAACATATTTATGACAATCACTACAGACGGAGGTCAACATGGCAGGCATAAACAAGGCAATACTGGTGGGCCGGTTAGGCAGGGACCCGGAGATCCGTCATACCACGGACGGCCGGGCGGTGTGTAATTTCAGCATCGCAACATCGGAAGAATGGAAAGACAAAGAAAGCGGGGACCGCAAAGAACGTACGGAGTGGCACCGGGTGGTGGCTTTCGGCCGCCTGGGTGAAATCTGCGGTGAGTACCTGTCCAAGGGAAAGCAGGTCTATCTGGAAGGCCGCATTCAGACCCGGGAGTGGGAGGACAAGGAAGGCAACAAAAAATACACCACCGAAATCATCGCAAACCAAATGCAGATGTTAGGCGCCAAGGATTCTTCGAGCGGCGGCAAGGGTTCCGGATCCTCGTCAGGCATGGATTCGTCCGAACCATCCTATCCGGACTCGGAGCCCCGGGATGAAGATATCCCCTTTTAATCCGTGGGAAAAACTGGGATTTTAAAAATCTCAGGGATTTTTATTCTTGTCAATTTTTTCAGGCTCATCTTTTTCGGCTTCACTGGTTGCGCCCTTAAAGTTTCTTATGGCTTTGCCCATGCCCGCGCCGATTTCCGGGAGTTTGCCCGCGCCAAAAATAATTAAAATTATTACAAGGATAATAATAAGTTCCGGCATTCCGATTCCAAACATACGCCCCCCCTGTTTGAGACCTTTGCAAAAAACGTGTTCCCTTTTTCAAAGGTTTCTAACTGTCGAAAGTTGAAGATTTCATAGCATCGTAAAACGTCAAAGTTCAGACGGCTTTGTAAAAAGCTTCAAGTTCAAGGCGCGCAAATTTCGTGCGATGAGGCGTACTTTTCGTACGCCGCAAGCGCAGCGAAATGCAGCGCAACACAGAAGTTGTACTTTTTACGAAACCGTCAAGACTTCAGTTCGTGAAGAAGCTTCCTGAACTCTTTGGATTGCAAATAACGGTCAATGGCATTCTGATAGCCGATCCAGGTCTGCCAGGTCTTCATCCAGGCTTCATTGTGCCAGTAGTTCTCAGGATCATCCCGTCCTGTAAGTTTTTCAATATATTCGATATACTCCCCGGAGCAACTTTCACAAAACCGGTAGGGCACGCTGTGCTTCCGGTCCCGGTCCGCCGGGGTGTCCTCATGGCTTTGAATTTGCGCGCCGCACTTTTCACATTTGAACGCACATTGAGCGCACTGAAGAACCTGCTGCACCGCCTGGAGCTTGCGCTGCCGGGTCAACGCGATTTTTGCCCCCCGGGATGCTTTGAGCTTCTGATCAATGGATATAATATCGGCCACGGCAGCTTTCTTCACACCTTTAGTAACATCTTTTCTTTAGATGTAATATATAACATGGATTATTCCGGTGTCAAACATTTCCGGCAATCGCCATGTCGTTCACCATTGATCAAACGGATCTTTTCTGCTATCTGTGTGTAAATATCCTGGCCCTGAGGACCATGCTTTGGTTATCCCCGGAGGGGATTTGCTTGGTTGGAAGTTCATGGTATGATTGAAATTACAAATAGCAAACAATTTCCAATGACCCAAATTCCAAAATCCAAACGATGTCCCGTCCTGGAAGGTTTGGGTCATTGAATATTGGAATTTGAGATTTGTTTGTAATTTGGTGCTTGGAATTTATAATTTTAGACCCAAAACGCCAAGGCAGAGCCATCTATCTCTAACCTGGCCCCGAGGACCAGGTTTTCTATGTTTGGATAAAGGAGGCGCCATGCAGTTGCGCATTATCGTATGCATTAAAGCCGTCAGCCTGTCTCTTCCCCAAACGGGAAAAAGCAGACCCGTCGATGCCATCGAATTGAATCCTTTTGACCGGCCCTCGCTGGAGACGGCCTTGCGCCTGCGGGAAGCTTACGGCGGCACGGTCACGGCGCTTTCCATGGGACCGATATCGGCTTGCGGCGTGCTTTCCGAAGCCAGGGCCATGGGCGTCGATCAGCTGGTCCTGGTATCGGACCCCGTGCTGGCAGGTTCCGACACCCTGGCAACTTCCAGCGTGCTTGCAGCGGCCATTAACCGGCTGGCGCCCTTTGACCTGGTGGTGTTCGGCACCCGCAGCGCCGACAGCGATACCGGCCAGGTGGGCCCTCAGACGGCAACCTTGCTGGAACTGCCTTTGGTCACGGGCGTGCGGTCCGTTTCCAGGGACAACGCCGTCCTTCACGTGGAACGCATTTCAGATGGTTTTATGGAACAATTCGAACTGACCCTGCCGGCGGCCTTGACAATTCATTCAGGCTCCGTTCAGCCCAGGGACGTGGACCTGTACGGGATTGAATCTGCTTTTTCCGAGCCGCGGGTGACGATCTGGCAATTAAACGACCTGTCCGTACCCTCCGACCAGGTGGGGGAGGCGGGTTCTCCCACCCGGGTGACCTCCCTGTCAAAAATGAAAAAAGACAGAAAATGTGAATTCATATCCGGAACAGCCGAGGAACAGGCTGAAGCATTGATTCACCGGCTGGTAGAGTCGGGCGCCATCGGCTAAAGGAACATGCATGACTGACAAGAAAAAACCGGAAATCTGGGTATTCGGCGACCTAAGAAACAACCGGCTTTTCGATTTATGCCTCCATGTGCTGGCCAAGGCAAGAGGTCTGGCCCGATCCCTGTCCGGTCAGGTTGTCCTGGTGCTCATCGGGCCGCCGGGCCGGGATGATTCGCACCCGGCCGCCGACACCCCGCGCTGCTTCAACGTTCTTTCCGCCCAGAAGACGGCAGTTGCTCACGGGGCCGACCGGGTTTTCTTTTTTCATCATAAGGACTTCGGAACCCCGCGGGCGGATATTTTTTCCGCCGTCCTGGCCCGGGAGGTGGCGCATCGGCGTCCCCGTCTGGTCCTCTTTGCGCTTTCGGACTTCGGCCGTGAGCTGGCGGCGCGAACGGCACGGCTGGCAAATGCCGGCCTGATCGCCGATTGCATGGAACTGCGGGTCGCCGGGGACCGCATCCATGCCTATTGTCCTTCATGGGCCGGAGAAATCACTGCAGAAATCACCTTTTCCGACCCGCTGAAAACCGGCTTTGCAACCGTTCAGCCCCACGGGATCAAGATTGAGGAAGTCACCGGCAGGCCCGGCCGTGTCCAATCGATCCCCGTCGAATATCCTGCGGTCCCGGGAGGCCTTACACTCATATCTTCTTCGACCGAACCCGAAGAACACCGGAAGCTGGAAGAAGCCCTGGTGGTGGTGGTGGGGGGAGCCGGGTTGGGCAGCGCGGAAGATTTTGCCAAAGTAAGGCACCTTGCGGCAGCCGTTGACGGCGAGGTCGGGGCCACCCGCCCGCCGGTTCTGCTGCACTGGGTGGAGGAGCAACGGCTCATCGGACAGACCGGAAAAGTGGTGCGGCCCGGGCTGCTGTTTTCCATCGGCACTTCCGGCGCCATACAGTACACCGCGGGTATTATGGAGGCCAAAACCATTGTGGCCATAAACCGCGACCCGGATGCCTCTATTTTCCAGGTTGCCGACCTGGGTGTCGTGGCGGATGCAAAAACCTTCCTGCCCCTGCTGACGGCCAAAGCCAAACAGACGGTGATGCGAAAATTGGCCGATGTGTTGTGCGAAGATGGAATTGAGGGCCCCAAATCCGGTTTCGGCGCAAAAATTGAAAAGCTCCGCAAGTCCCACGACTGGTCCATTGAAACGCTGGCGCAAAAGACCGGCCAGAGCCCGGAATTTATCCAACAGGTCGAAAAGGAAGCCGTCTCACCCTCGGTCAGCTTCCTGCTTCAACTTTCCGCGGCCCTGGATGTCGCCCCGGACACCTTTCTGCTAAAGGAGGAAAAGACGCGGATCCGGGACCAGCGGGTCCAGGCGTTTGTCAAGCGCACACAGAACTACTCCTATGAAATCCTTACCCCCGGCGCAGAGACCAGTCATTTGCGCGCCTTCATGGTAACCATCGAGTCCAAGCAGGTTCACAAACCGGTGGCATACAAACATGAAGGCGAAGAATTTGTCTTTGTCATGGGCGGCGAGCTTGAGCTGACTTTAGACAGCAAGCCCCACCACCTCAAGACCGGCGAATGCCATCACTTTAACTCCGACATTCCCCACAAGCTCAAAAGCCTGTCCAACGAACCCACCCGGTGTCTGGTGGTGCTCTACACCCTTTAGGGTTGCCGGCCCGACCGGTTTATTCCTTGACACCCGGGGGGGCGTTTGGCATAGTATTGGCTTATGGAAAGCATCTTCTGATCCTTTTAACACAGCGCTCCAAATTTACAGAAAACTTCCATGAACGGTGCAGGCGTGCGGAACCCCATATCATGACCCAGTTAAAGTGGCTTGTACAGCCCGTAATTATTTTTATCCTCTCCATCATCACCGTGGCCGCTTCCCTTATCCTGTATATTTACTGGTATGTCGAGATCAGCTCGGGGCTCAAGGCGGTCATCAAAAAAGCCGACCTCGACCCCGGTCAGGTACTGGCCCCGCAGACATGGGTGGTTATCCTGATTCTTTCGATTCTGGTGGGGATCATTCTCATGGGAATATTTATTATTTTCGTCTACAATCAAAAAACGCTCCAGCTCTACCGGCTGCAGCGCAACTTCATCAACAATTTCACCCACGAGCTCAAGACACCGGTGGCCTCCATGAAGCTGTATCTGGAAACATTCCGCAAACATCACCTGACCAGGGAAGATCAGCTCAAATACCTCAACTACATGATCCATGATGCGGATCGCCTGTCCGAAAACATCTCCCGCATTTTGAACCTTGCCAAAATCGAAAGCAAGACCTACGTTGAGGCGTTTGTCACCCGGGACCTGGTCTCTTTTCTGGAACAGTTCTCCGAGAAGAATCAGCATGTTTTTCACGGGTGCGAGATCACCATCCACAATCCCACCGGCCGGTCTTTTGAATACCCCATCGACCTGTCCCTTTTTGAAATGCTGCTGATGAACCTGCTGTCCAACGCCGTAAAATATAATTCGTCCAAGATCCCCAGGGTGGATATATCCTTCGCGCCCCGGGGTAGGGAGCTGCACATCCGTTTTAAGGACAACGGTATCGGGTTGCCCCGTAAGGAGATCAAAAAGATTTTCCGGAAATTTTACCAGGTCGGCCGATCCGACGACATGTCGGCCAAAGGTACCGGACTGGGTCTGTATCTGGTGGACACGATCGCGCGCCTTCACAGAGGAAAAATCACCGCGGAAAGCACCGAAAACGAAAAAGGGTCGGTGTTTTCCGTCATTCTGCCGTTAAAAACACAGGACGGAGCCTCGTAAGGAAAACAATGACCCCCAATAAAGAAAAGCGTGTCCTGGTGGTAGAGGACGAGGCTCACATCGCCGAAGGCCTGAAGCTGAATCTTGAGCTGAAAGGCCATGCCGTGCGCATTGCGCCGGACGGGGTTGCGGCGCTGCGGGACTGGAAAGAATGGCGCCCGGACCTGATCGTGCTGGACATCATGCTCCCGGGCATCGACGGATTATCCGTGCTCCGCAGTGTACGCCTGGAGGACCGGTTCCTTCCGATCCTGATCTTGTCGGCCAAGGGGGACCCGGAAGATAAAGTGAAGGGTTTTTCTCACGGCGTGGACGATTATCTGGCCAAGCCCTTTAACCTGGAAGAATTTTTACTGCGGGTGGAACGGCTGTTATTCCGGGCGCTCCGGTACGACATTGCAGGCGCGCCCAGCCAAAACCACCTTCTGCCACCGGATCCGATCTACGAATTCGGCAGCAATCGGGTTGACTTTAACACCCTGACCGCCCGGGGCCGGGCCGGTCAGGTACAATTAACCGAAAAGGAAGCCATGCTGCTAAAGCTCTTTATCACCAATCGGGGCAAGCCCATCTCGCGGAGAAAACTACTGGAGATCGGCTGGGGATACGCCCGGGGTACGAATTCCCGAACCGTTGACAATTTTATTGTCCGGTTCCGAAAATATTTTGAGGAAAACCCCAGGGAACCGGTCTACTTCAAAAGCCTCCGTTCGGTGGGGTATATTTTCGACCATGAAAAATAGTCGCCTCCGAATCAAATCCAGTGTGATATGCTGTTTTCTCATCCTATTCATCTTTTCAGCCCCGGCCGGCGGCCTGGAGCGTTCACGGCCTTTCAGGCTCAACGGCGTCAAGCTTACCGGCGTCACATCCGCCTTTAAAAAAAACCTGTTAATAACACTGGCAAGCCGGGCACCGTCCTTCTGGAAGTTCTGGCATCCAAAGGCCGTTGTTTCCGAAGATGACCTGAAAGATGATATTTTAAGAATTATACAGTTTTATAAAAATCATGGCTACTACCATGCGGCGGCGACCTATAAAACAGAGACCCTCTCCGGTCTTTTCAATGAAACTGCCCCGGACGAGAAAACAGATTCCCATCCAACCGGGCCGCCGGTTCCGGTGCGGGTGACCTTCCGGGTCACCGAAGGTCACCCGGTCCTGATCCGGGCCATCAACTTCACCATCGAACCGGGCGATGAGACCGGAACGATCACCGAAAAGCAACTGCTCGGCGCCATACCGTTGCAACCCGGTCAAATTTTCAACGTTGAAAAATACCGCGACTCAAAAAAAAACATCCAGCAGGTTCTGGGAAACAACGGCTTTCCCTTCGCCAGGCTGTCCGGCAAAGTAACCATCGATACCGTCGCGAATGCGGCCGACGTTTCATATACCTTAACCAGCGGGCATCAATACACTTTCGGCGCAATCCGTATCCTGGAAAATGACGCCCATGTTAAAGAAATCGTTGTCCGCCGCGCCCTGGAATTTAAAACAGGCCAGACTTACTCCAGTGAAAGTGTCGACCAGAGTCAACGCAACCTGTTTAATATGGATATTTTCAGGTTGTCGGCTATCAAACCGGAGGCGCCCGGACCCGGTGCAAAATCGGTGGATATGGCCGTTGTGTTGAAAGCGAAAAAAACGCAAAGCATCAAAGCAGGGATAGGATACGGGACTGAAGACAGATTCCGGGTCAAAGCCGCCTGGACATATCGAAACTTGCTCGGGCGGGGCGGCAGGGTTTCATTAAGCGCAAAAAGATCTGATTTAATTGAAAATATTCAAATTGATTACTTGCAGCCATACTTTCTGAATGCCAAAAGTGCGCTGAGCTCAAAAGGCGGTTTTGAGCGTGAGAAATTAACTTCCTATACCAATCGGACAATTTTTTCCGGCATTGCCTTAACCCAGGATTTCAAAAAACACTGGCTCTGGGCAAACAGTTATAACCTGGAATTAAACAACCCTGAAAATGTCAAAGTCACCAGCCCTGAGGAAATCCAAAAAATTTTCTCTGAAAACACGTATCTGTTCTCTTCGATCCAGACCGGCCTGATATACGACTCAACCCGCAATGCGCTGGACCCCAGTGAGGGAACCATTTTATCCCTTTCCATCCAATGGGCGGACAGTGTTATAGGGTCAGAGATAGACCTGATCAAACCGGCCATCGAGATTAAAAAATACATGCCGCTGGCCGGAATGTTCGTTTTGGCCGGCCGGCTGCGCCTGGAAGCCATTGAAAGTCATGATTCCGATCAAATCCCCATTTTCAAACGCCTTTTTCTTGGGGGAGGCAACACGGTCCGGGGGTACGGCTATCAGGAACTGCCCCCCCTGGATGAAACCGGAGTCCCCCTGGGCGGTCTTTCAGCCTTGAACGCCAGTATCGAGATGCGCCATCCGGTATATCATAAAGTATCCGGCGTTGTTTTTGGGGATCTCGGACTTCTGAATACAAAGACATTTAATTACAATTTTTCGGAAATCAGGTATAGTGCCGGTGTCGGCCTTCGATACGACACGGTCCTCGGGCCCGTCCGGCTGGACTGGGGATATAAACTGAATCCCGGGGACGAGGAAAAAGGCAAAGATCGCTGGCGAATCCATCTGAATATCGGGCAGGCATTTTAATAGCTGAAATATTGCATGAAAACAGAAGAGGTCTCCAATTCCGATCCGGCGCTTGAGAGCCGGCAGATAAAAAAAAGGCCGCTGCGGAACAGCTTGTCAAGGTTTCTTTTATATTCGGCGGCCACCGTATCGGTTATCCTTATGGCGGCCTACCTGCTTTTTCAGACCGATATGGCCCAGGCCTGGGCAAGAAATTTTTTAAAACGCGCCATCGAGGACAGTCTTCCGGTACAAATCCAAATCGGAAAGATATCCGGCAATCCTTTTCTTGGCCTTTCCTTAGAGCAGGTCCGCATATCCCAAAAAGATAAACCGCTGTTTTCGGCCCATCAAATCAAGCTGAATTATATCCTTCCCATGCTGCTCTCCAAAGTGATCTATGTCACCGAGCTTCAAATCGATCAAATGGATTTACGGCTCAACAGAGCGCCCGAAGGCGACTGGAACCTGAATGCGCTGTTTGCCCCGGGGGAAGGAATTAACACCGGACCGGCGCCGTTTCCCTTCAAGATCACTGTCAGCCGGCTCACATTCACCGGGGGCGCCCTGGTGATTGCCGACTCCCGGAACCGGACTGCGCCCGTGCGGCATTTCAACGACATCAACCTTACTGCCGGAATGGAAATCAAACCGGATGCCTCAGTAAACGCCCGGATTATAATGTTTTCTTTCAATACCGATCTTCCGGGCATCCGCCTGAAGGCAGTGACGGCGCGTCTCAACTACCAGCCTGGGAGCCGGCGGCTGAATGTCCTTGACAGCCGTATGCAAACCACGGCATCGGATGTCCGGCTCAGCGGAAAATTGCAGATGGATCCCGCCGGGCCTGAGTTCGATCTGCGGTTGTCCATGAAAGCCCTCTCCCTGGCGGAAATCGGGCGTGTCCTGGCCGCTGCTGAGCTGGAATCCGGCATACTCAGCGGATCGCTTTCCGTCAGCGGCCGGCCGGATCGCTTCCAACATGCGCTTGACTTACACCTGGCAGGAACTTCTTTTTCGACCCGCGGGACCGTTTCGGTGACACAGGACAATCGTTTCGGCCTGGACCTGAAAGGAACCCTGGGACATTTCAATCCGGGTGCCCTGCCGCTGCCGGGACACCTGAAAATAAACGCAGACATCAATTCGGACTTTGTCATCCGCGGCGTAGAGTTGAACCGACCTGAACGCAAAGGACAGTTGACGGTAAATTTCAGACCCTCCCGGCTGGGCGGATATACCCTGAGTGAGGGCGACATTCACGCAGCCATCGACCGCGAGTGGATCACCCTGACCCGCAGCCGCCTGGTGACGTCTCTGGGACGTATGGAAATCGTCGGGGCCAAAACAGACCTTTTGAGCACCAGCTCCCCCGGAACCCTGAGCCTGGAAGCACTTTTCAGGAACCTGGACCTGGCCGCGCTGACCGGACGCCGCGGCCAGGGGAACGTGAATATGGATGTGACGGCTTCCGCCGCCCTGCCGGCCCCGCGCAGCGGCAAGCCGGACTTTTCAAACGCCACGATCCGGATGTCTGCCGGTATACATCCCTCCCGGGCGTTTCATATGGACATCCAGTCCGGCAGAGTAAAAGCGACCTGGGATAAGGGGCAGATCAGGCTCGGGCAACTGGAACTTTTCACCGGGTCAGGCCGGCTGGGTCTGTCCGGATCGATTCTGCCGGAGGGTCCTTTTGCAACGCTCCGATTTGATTTAGCCCTGCCGGCCCTTGACCGGACGGTTTTGCTGCTCAAGCAACTGGCGCCGGACATAATTAAAAAGCACCCCGATCTGAAGAGTCTGTCCGGCAGCCTGAAAGTTTCCGGTCAATTTGACGGCGGGTGGAACCATCCCCTGATATCCGCCGACATTATCGCCACCGGTCTTAATTACGGACGATTTTTTGCGGACAGCTTGAATATGGAAACCAGACTGAAGGGCGGTTGGAAAAACTTTACCTCTTCGGTCGCCACCCATATTAAAAATTTCAAAATCGGCTCGACGCTTCTGCCGACCGTGTCGGTTCATGCCGATCTTTCACCGGACAGCCTCCGGACCCGGCTTACCCTACGTCATCAAACCGGCGCTGACCTGACTTTATCCGGCAGCTTGGACCGCTGGAACCAGCCCGTCCGGGATATCACCATCGAGACGCTCAAATTCACCCTGCCGAGGATATGCCCCGGCAGGGACCTGCCGCATGATCTGCTGGAAAACCGGGGGCCCATTCGCATGACAATGTCCCAAGGCGCTTTTCATGTTTCCACCCTGGAACTGATTTCCGGCGCGGCAAGCCTCTCTCTCAGCGGCAGCCTTGCGCCGTCCGGCAACCTGAAATCGGACATCTTGCTTCGCGGCCTGAATCTATCCCGGATCTTTTGTGTCCGGCCCGGAATGAAAACCATCAACGGACAGGTATCGGCCCGTATCACGGCTTCGGGAGCCCTCTCCCGCCCGGTGCTTCAGGCAAAAATAACGCTTAAAAACGGTTCCGGCTATAACTTTTCGCTGCCGGAGCTCAATCTGTCGATGGACTATGACCAGGAACAGGTCCGTTTAGAGGCCGGCGGCTTTGACGGAAAAAACAAAATTTTGGACCTGCACGCCAGGGCCGGTCTGCTGCTGACCCTGAGCCCGTTTCGTTTTCAGGCCCTTGCCACTCCCTTTGAGATGTCTCTGCAATCCCAGGGGCTCACGGTAGCGGACCTTCCCATTTCGCATAAAGGGGGGATGAAGCTTGACGGGACCATTCAACTGAGCGCCAGCGCCTCCGGGACCCTCGATGCACCTGCGGCCGATGCCCAGTTATCAATAAAAAATATTTTTTGGTCTCCGGGAAAAGACGTCTGGCCGGATGTCTCCCTGGCCGCCCTGAACCTAAATCTGCGCTACGAGCGGTCCGAACTGAAAATCGATGCCGCCCTGTTCGATCAACACCAGAAACTTTTCGACGCAACCGGCCGGAGCGGTTTCCGGCTGTCCCTGCTCCCTTGGCACCTCAATCCCATCGGAGATCTTGACCTGGAGGTTAACGCACGGGATGTAAAACTGGCCGCGCTCCCGATCCCCAGGCGCCCCGGACTGGATTACGACGGATTGCTCAACCTACATCTCAAGGCCGCCGGAAAATTAAACCAGCCTGCGGTAACGGGGCATCTGGTGTTAAAAAATGCGCGCCTGTCTCTTACCGACCCGCGGGTATCCTTCGAAACCGTCACCGCCGAAATGGCCTTTACACCGCAAAGCATTTCCGTCAAACAGATTCAACTCAAAAGCAGCCGACACGGGCTTTTGAACATCAGCGGCCTCATCGATCTGCCCCCGGCGAAACCGGCCGCTTTGGCGCTGCGCCTGACAGGCAAAAATATGGCTATCCCGCTGCCGCCCGGCGTATTTATCCGGACGCAGCCGGATCTGATGCTTTCCGGCACTCCCGCTCTTCCCGTATTGACCGGCAAACTGGCCGTTTCCGAAAGCCGTGTGAACCTTGATCTGCTGCACGGGCAGCAGCCGGCTGAAATTCAAGTCGACGCCGCCCCCGGCTCAGAGCAAACCGTTCAGGTGGAGTTAACGCAAAAAAGCACCCCTTGGGAACAATATACCAGCTCGCTCCATGCGGATATCGACATCGATATTCCCAAAAATGCCTGGCTGAAAGGTCAGGGAATAAACACGGAAATATCCGGCCGCATCGGCGTCAAAAAATCTCCGTTTAAACCCTTTACCTTTGCGGGCCCCTTGAAAACCCTGCGGGGGTCGTATTCTTTTCAGGGTAAAATATTCAGGATCACCCGGGGCCTGGTGGATTTCATCGGCCTGGAAGAGCCCAACCCGAATCTTGACATGGAAGCGGAAACCCGCATAAAAGATGTGACCATCAAAGTAAAAATATCCGGCACGGCGCGCAACGTGGTTCTTACCCTGGACAGTGACCCGCCCATGGAGCGCTCCGAAATCATCTCCTACCTGATTTTTGGGCAGCCCTCCACCGCTTTGAAACGTCAACAGGGCTTCAGTGCCGAAACCAGCGCCTTGAATTTGACCGGCCGCATGGTGCTGGCCGAATTAAACACCATTCTGGGAGACGCGCGCATCCTGGATACGTTGACCGTCGAAACCAACGGTAAAGATATCAGCCAGGGCACAATTGCTGTGGGTAAATATATCCACCCGGATGTGTTTGTGCTCTACCGCCACCGCCTTAAAGTCGATGAAACCGATCGGGTTGAAGTCATTTATGAGATCAACCGCAATTACAGCATCGAAACCCAGATCGGTGACGAGCGCAGCAGCGGCATCGACCTCTTGTGGGAATACGATTTTTAAATAACTAATCTCTCGCAGAGAGCGCAAAGTCGCGGGCTTTTGGCCTGATTTTTTCTGTGATCTCAGCGTGCTCGGGCCGAGCGGGCGAGAGATATCTTTTTACGAAGCCGTCAAACTTGCGGCCGGATCCGGATACCGGCAAACCCGTCCCTGATAGTTTTTGAGCAGCAAGTCCCGGCCCTCATGGCCGAGGACATAATCCGGCAGCAGGGGAATTTTCCCGCCCCCTCCCGGGCCGTCGATCACATAGGCGGGAACGGCATAGCCGCTCGTGTGTCCCCGTAAGCCTTGAATAATTTCAAGCCCCCGGGCCACGGGTGTCCTGAAGTGACCCGAGCCGATGATTGGATCGCACTGGTACAGATAATAGGGTTTGACACGAATTTTCATCAGGCCTTGAAACAATCGTTTCATCTGATCCACACGGTCGTTGACCCCTGCCAGGAGCACAGTTTGGCTGCCCAGGGGAATGCCGTTGTCTGCCAGGCGCTGGCAGGCGGCGGCAGTCTCGGGCGTCAGTTCATCCGGGTGCGTAAAATGAATGCTCATCCACAACGGATGGTAACGTTTGAGCATCCGGACCAGCCCGGCTGTAATGCGCTGGGGCAGCACGACAGGCGCCTTGGTGCCGATGCGTATGATTTCCACATGGGGAATCCGTCGCAGCCTTGAAAGCAGCCATTCGAGCAGATCGTCCGAAAGGGTCAGCGGGTCACCCCCGGACAGGAGGACATCCCGCACCGTGGGCGTCGCCTGAATGTAATCCAGCCCCGCCTGCCAGCGGGCGGGGCTGAGCCGGCAGGCCTGCCGTTTGCCGACAATGCGCGAACGGGTGCAGTACCGGCAGTAGGTGGAGCAGAAATCCGTCACCATGAAAAGCACCCGGTCCGGATAACGGTGGACCAGGCCCGGTACCGGCGTGTCGTTTTCCTCGTTCAGAGGATCCTCGGACTCCTCCGGAGCATGAACATGTTCACAGGCTACCGGAATGACGGTGCGGCGCAGGCTTTGCAGGGGATTATTTTTTTCAAGCAGGCTCATGTAATAGGGCGTGACGGAGACAGGAAAGATGGTTTCCCGGCGAGTGCCGGCTTCCCGCTCCTGGTCCGACAGACATAGAAACCGCTCAAGTTCAGCAAAACCTGTGATGCGATGGCGCAGCTGCCAGTGCCAGTTGTTCCAGTGCGCATCGGAGATTGCATTGAAAAATTCTTTGCGAAATTCGAGCGTACGGATGCCGGGTTGGGGTTCGCTGGTTGAAATATCTCTGGAACTTCGGTTCCAGACAACTTTTAAATGGCGTTTCGGGGGGTGTGGTGGGAAAACAACCTCTAATCCAGGTAACGGACTCGGAGGTTCCTTCTCCTCATCGTGTAACAAGTCTTCTCCCATAGGTTTCGGGTCCTCTCTAGTTAATTCGGACGATTCATAAATACCCGCTGTTGCCAACGGACGAATAAACTAAGCCGCAATGGAGGGTTTGGCCTCTTTGACCGCAATTTCCACTTTCATGCTTTGTTTATCATACCAGCCTTCAAAAAGGATCAGCTCCGGGTGGGCATCAAATGAATTATAATCCCGGATGTCAACCTTTTTTGACCGGGTTTGATTCTCATCAAAAACCCGCACATCAAAGGCGTGTTTGGCCGCCCCCCGCGGTCGTACCACAGACATCAGTTTCCAGACCCAGTCCGGATCTTTTTTCAGATAGACCACCAGAAATCTGCCCACCGGTTCGGGGATCCCTTTAGGTCTATGCAGCTTAACGATCTTTGTTTCCTGAGGCTTGTCATCTGTTTTTTTCTGCCATATCTTCCAGTTCATGATGCTCCCCTTTCCATTGGTTGTTGGTGGGACCTATATTGCAAAACGCCTCCATTTGCCCCATTTCAGTGTCGGATTCTAATTTTAATCCAAAAAATAATCAATGTATTATTGTGGTTAAAATTTGCACCTTCGCTTGAATCGGAACAGGATCAAACATCTTTGGAAGGTCTCAAGGTGTTGTCGCAGTTCACCTTTTTCTCCAAATGTTTTCATAAAGGAGTGCATTTACCATGCCAATTTGCAACTACCCGATTTTATTAATATTAAACCATATACAAATCATCCTTCGGAAACGTCGATTCCTGCCCCACCGGGAAACCGGGTAAAACCCATTGGCAAAACAAGGCTTAATGTGATGTAACTTATTGATTTTAAATAAAAAATATAACAGGAACTCTCAGTTCTCATCCCAGGCCGCAAAGAACTCACAGTTCCGAAAGGCGTCCTCACCAGCGGCCAACCCGCGAATCCATCTTGACAAAAACATCCGGACCGTTTATCCTGCCGTCCAAAATCGGATCAAAGGGACCGGAAGAATCAGCCGGCAAAACCGTCTGAAGTCCAACTTTTTACCAGGCCATCATCCGTGGCAGGTAACAATGAGGCCTGACTGAAGACTGCGTGTGTTGAGGGACCCATGAAAAGTGTGCTGGTAGTTTCCAAATTAAGCGATGTGCAGCAGTCCATCCAGCAGGCCCTGGAGGCTGACTTCAGGGTGGAAAAAAAATCCTCCCTGAAGGAGGGCAGTGAACTTTTACGTCAAAGCACCAAGGACTTTGTCTTTGTTGATTTGGATGAGCTGAAGCTGTCGCAAGACAACAACGACTATAAGCAAGGTCTGGAGCTGATCTGGAATACAGGTCGCTCCACTGCGATTATTGTAATATCCCCCCAGAAGTATATCCGGGAGGCCGTGAGAGCAGTGAAGGCCGGTGCAAGCGATTATATCACCTATCCCATCGATCTTGCGGAAGTTAAACATGTCGTTGGAAACATCAACGATTACTTCAAAATGAAGTCCGAGCTGGATTACCTGCGGGATCAATTCTGGGAAACGGATTCACTGGAAGTTGTCCGGACCGAAAATGTTGAGATGAAGAATGTTTTCGGCAAAATTCGCCTGGTGGCCCCCACCAACGCCAGTGTGTTGCTGGTGGGTGAGACAGGAACCGGCAAGGGGGTGTTGGCCAGGCTGATTCATAAACACAGCCACCGGAAGAACAACCAGCTTATCAGCGTTCACTGCGGCGCCATGCCGGACACCCTGCTTGAAAGCGAGCTTTTCGGGCATGAAAAAGGCGCCTTTACCGGTGCGATCCGCCGGAAACTGGGAAAGTTCGAAATCGCCAACGGAGGAACGATTTTTTTAGATGAAATCGCCACTCTCACGCCTTCTGCGCAGATCAAACTTTTACAAGTTCTACAGGAGGGGATATTTCAACGTGTGGGTGGCGAAGAAACCAAAAAAGTGGACGTCAGGATTATTTCGGCAACCAATGTTGATCTTAAAAATTTATGCGATGAAGGCCGGTTCAGAAAAGATCTTTTCTATCGGCTGAATGCCTTTCCCATCCAAATCCCTTCCTTGTCTGAAAGAAGTGAGGATATACCGCAACTTATTGATTTTTTTCTAAAAAAACTTGACAGAACCTTTCGCAAGGATATCCGCAGCATCCGGCCTGAAGTTATAAAAGCCCTCCAGAAATATCCCTGGCCCGGCAACATTCGCGAGCTGGAAAATATAATCGAACAGGCCTACATTTTGGGAAGCCCCGATACGCTGACCTGGGAAAACTTTTCCAGAGAGATTATTGAACTGGGGCCCGCAACCGCGTTCGTCCAGTTGGATACGTCCGGGTCTCTTGCGGATATCCGGCGCACGGCCATACAGGCTGCTGAAAAAGCATACCTGGCTGAACTGATGGCCAAACATCAGGGAAAAATAAACAGGGTTTCAGCAGACGCCGGGATTACCACCCGGCAGCTTCACAAACTGTTAAGTAAATACGGTATTCGAAAGGAAAAGTTCAAATCCCCTGCCGCTTCCTGATCGAAACAGGAACTTCAAGTTCCTCTGTTAAAGCGCATCGGAATAAAACATTCCTACTTTCCCCCTCCGTTTAAATCATTGTCTGCCCATATTTTATGGCTCCGGGTTCTCAAATCAACGCTTCATTCCGGTTACGGCAGGGAAAAGCTGCCCGTTTCTTCCAGGGACGGCTCTTTTACCCTGAAATAATTGCTGTCTTCCCGATATTCCGTCGGGTTTTTAAAACATGGCATATAAATTGCACAAATATTCATTGAAGAGTTCGGGGCCGTAAGGCAAGCCCCTGGATAACGGGTGTAAATCAAGACTGTTGGTTGCTGAGATTTTCATGGCTGTTTCCGGTCCGTTTTTATGTCACGGCTATTTGGTGTCAGGTTTCAGGTGTCAGGCGCAATATGCAAGAGTTGTAACCTTAAGCCTCGTCTGAGAAA
>JAUYIZ010000365.1 GCA_030688615.1 Desulfobacterales bacterium
GCCTTGGCATTTTATGTCTAAGATTACAAATTCCAAGCGCCAAATTACAAATAAATCTCAAATTCCAATATTCAATGACATGAGACCTTGGCAAAAAAATAGTGATATGCTAATATGAGGCTATACTCCTGCACCGTTCAGAACACCGGAAGGAATTTTTTACTATTTTTTGATGCGCTCGCATCCCCGCAGTCCCGCCCATGGCGGGACGGGGGATGCGCTTGCTGTTGCGGTTCAGGATGGCGGGCGACAAATTGACGGGGAGATTTGTTATGAAAACAGTTATTATGGCCTGTTTCGCGCTTTTGCTGACGGATCCCGGTTTTGCCGAAAACTACCTTCTGAACGGCGGTCAGGAATCCCGGATACAGTACCAGATGGTGCAGGAGGTCCAGCCGGCTTCGGGGACCCAACGGCTCATGTTGAATTATGTCGTCCCGACCTCTTTTCGTTCCCCCACCTATAACCAGGAAATCAGCCAACTTGACATTACTTTTTCCCCGCGGCCGTCCGCCCGCAAGGAAAATATCGATAAGCGCGGCAACAACGTGGTGGAGGTGTTCTGGGAATATCCGACCCTGCCCGTGAAAACCGCCATCAATTTTACGGCGCTAAACAGCGTCCGGCTGGATACACTTCGCACGAACACGCCGTTTCCGCTGCCCCGGATGCTTCCGGATGTGGCAGCATATCTGCAGGGAACCCGGCAGGTCGACACCCGGAACGCAAGTATCCGGAGAAAAGCTTTCGAACTTACCGCCGGTGCCGGCACGCAGTTCGATGCGATACAAAGAATATTAACGTGGATGGTGGATCATATGCACTATGTCTTAAATCCGGAAAGTTATGATGCCACCTATTCACTGGACAGTGGAAAGGGCAATTGCCAGAATTTTTCCCATCTGGCGGCTGCCTTGATGCGTACGGTCGGCATCCCGGTTCGGATCGTCAACGGGATAACGCTCAAGGAACCTTATGACATCCAGGTCGAAAATTCGATAATGACCATGAAAATGGCACAGGGACGGCATTCGTGGATCGAGGTCTATTTTCCCGAGATGGGCTGGGTGCCCTTTGATCCCCAGGGAAGCGTGCTGTTTGTCAGCAATCGTTTTATTCGCGTGGAAGTGGGGCTGGATAACAGTGAAACATTTCAGGATGGGCTGGTTCGCTGGACGCGCTCCAAAGGTGTATCCGGGAGGCCCCGGATCGAAGAGAACATACGGGCCGGATTTGTCTCCGATCAGGTCAGGCTCTTTGCCAGGAAGGCCGACTACGGCCCCCGTGACCTGCTGCTGGTCCCCCAGGTCGAGGCGGTTTTTTCGAAATTAACCCCGCAACCTCTGCCGCCGCTTCCGGAACAAATCCCCGGCGAAATCCTGAGCCGCCTCAGGTACACGTCCCCCTATGTATTCGGCAACCTGGAGTTTCCGGAAAATGTGGACTTCATGATGGTGCAGGGCCCGGCACGGCAGCGGGGCGAAGACACATTGGAAATTCGAAAAAACTTTTTGGTGGAAACCGCAGAGTACGTGACCACCCGGGGCAAACAGTATGCCCAGACATTCATCCTGGGAAAGCCGATGCAGTTGTCCAGGATTGGTTTGGCGTTGCACAAGTTCAGCGATGAGGGGCAGTTGTGGCTTGAACTTTTTCGGGACAATAACGGCAGACCGGCCGATTATATCGCAACCAGCGAGATCATAACATCAAGGCAGATGAACTATGCGTCGGGCTATTCCTGGGTTGACTTCGCCTTCGAAAAGTCAAAAATATTACTTTCACCCGGACGTTATTGGGTAGCGCTGGGGTTTACGGAAAGCCCCATTGTCAACTGGTTTTTCACCTACGGCAAACCGGTGGGGCCGCCGGACGGGACACGATATCGGACGCTGTTTGACGAGGAGTGGAGCCGGAGTCTGGCCTTTGAGTTCAACTACCGGGTCATGGGGATGGCGGCTGAACAATAGACTGTGGGGTCTGGTTCTAATATCGGCCAAAATGATCTGTCAGTTGTTGATTAAAAAAGAAAGAGCGAAGCGATTCCACAAATCAACAATCAACAATCGCAAATCAACAATCAAATATATTCAATATTCAGCTCCAAAGTTGTTCCTGGCCGCTGTTGGGGCCAAGCCCAAACTGTGCCTTAAGCCGGGCGGCCAGCCGGACAAAATTTTCCACCGAAAGCGTTTCTGCGCGACGATTCGGGTCAATACCCGTTTCATCTAAAATGCGGGCGACGGTTTCCCTGTCGGAAGCGGGCAGGCTGCCCGCCAGTGCGTTTTTTAAAGTCTTTCGCCTTTGTCCGAATGCCGCTTTGACCACTTGGTGAAAAAAGATCTCATCGTTTACAGGATATCGGAGGGATTGGTGAAATTTGATCGTCAAGACTTCCGAATCCACTTTCGGCCTCGGGAAAAAAAGATTTGCCTTGACTTCGGCCAGTTTGCCGACCTCCGCACAGTACTGGATCATGACGGAGAGGCGGCCGTAATCCTTTATGCCCGGCTGGGCCATCAAGCGCTGGGCCAGCTCTTTCTGGAACATCAAGACCGCCCGGTCAATCCCCTTTCTGGCGTGAATCAGTCTGATGAGAACCTGGGAAGATATGTTGTAAGGAAGATTGCCGATGACCATGACAGGGCACTTTTCCTGTTCCGAAATTTCGATAAAATCGAAGGTTAATGCGTTATTTTCAATGATAATGACGTTCGAGATCCGGTTGGAGAGGAGTTCGGCTTTTAACAACGGAATGAGCCGCGGGTCCTTTTCAATGGCATAGACCTTTTTGCAACAGCGGGAAACCGGCAGGGTTAGCGCGCCCATACCGGCCCCGATTTCAACCACAACCTCTTCCGGAGCGATTCCGGCTCGCCGGACGATCATTTCAGCCACGGAGGGGTCATTGAGAAAGTTCTGCCCGAGCTGCTTTTTGGCCTGAATACGCCAACCATTCAGTAGGGTACGGGGCGTGGTCATGGTTTTCCCGGGCCGCCGGGGTTCGTTGATGGTTGCAGCCGATCCTGTTTCATTCGCATTGCGCCGATGATTTTGCATGTCAGAAAGTAGGACGCTATCCCGGGAAGAACCCCGATGATGACGCCGCCGAGCAACATGGACAGGGTTGCATCCAGGCCCAGTCTGGCCAGTTCGGTGATGGATTCATATTTTAAATTAAACTCCGGAGGCATTGAAACCGGCAGAAAAAAACTGCCGGCATAGTAGCTGCCCCAATAGCAAAAAGGCAGGGTAAGCGGATTGCCGATCCATACGCCTAAGGCGGCGGCAGCCTTGCTGCCTTTGAAGAGAAACGATAAAGCCAGCGCAATGACCGTATGGAACGGCAGGGTGGGGGTGATGCCGATAAAAACTCCGATGGCCACCCCCCGGGCGACATACCGGGGGTCTCCTTGAAGCTGTTTAAATTTGGAAATAACTTCTTTGATTTTCTGGTTAAATTTTCTAAACATGTCCGTTCTGTCCGGCGTGTTCTCTGTGTATTCGATTCCTGCCAGATCCCTAACACGAAAACCATTTGTTTTCAATGGCCTGTTCCGGACGATTTCGCGGGCGAGGACACGAATTCTTGACTTTTTCGTCCTGATCCGATAGATTGTATCTTAAGCGCTGACAGGGGAAAAGGAAGAACTTATGACCAAAAGAAAAGGGAAACCGGTTAGCTTTGATGCGATGGTGAAATTTTTTATGATGCATTATAATATCCCGACCAAAAGTGATATCGAGAAGCTTAATGCCAAGCTGGATCATCTGGAGAACCTGATTAAATCCATACCGGGGCCTGTAAAAAGTAAATCTGAAAACAAGCCCGGTGGCAGGACGCCCTCGGAAAAGGCCGTGCTGACTTCCTCGGATATGGTCTTGGAGATTGTGAAAAGCTTCCAGGAGGGCGTCGGCTTTGCAGAGATTCAGTCGCGATCCGGTTTCGAAAATAAAAAACTTCGCAACATCATATTCCGCCTGAACAAAATCGGCAAGATCCGGCGAAAAAACCGGGGCTGTTATACTGCATCCTAACCATCTCAGAGATAATGACAATGAATACCGTTCCGGATAAAAACAACCCTGATATTCTAAAAGGCTCCGGTTTATCCGGATATGATCTCAAGGGCATTGTGCCGCTGCAGGCGATTGATTCGATATGCTATCAACTTGAGCACACCCGGACCGGCGCCCGGCATATTCATATCAGTAACAATGACAAGGAAAACACTTTCAGCGTGGCCTTCAAAACGGTGCCGAAGGACTCCACCGGAGTCGCGCATATTCTGGAACATACCGTTTTATGCGGATCCCGGAAATTCCCCGTGCGGGATCCATTTTTCTCCATGCTCAAGAGAAGCCTCAGTACGTTCATGAATGCATTTACTTCATCCGATTGGACCATGTATCCCTTTTCCACGCAAAACGGAAAAGATTTTCAAAATCTCATGGATGTTTATCTGGATGCCGTGTTTTTCCCCAATATCGATGAACTGAGCTTCAAACAGGAGGGGCATCGACTTGAAATCGAGGGCGGCTCACCCGGCGGGGAATCCGGGCAACTGGTTTACAAGGGCGTCGTCTACAATGAAATGAAGGGGGCCATGTCATCTCCGGACCAGGTGTTTATACGGTCTCTTTTCAGATCCGTCTATCCGTTGACCACTTACAGCTTCAACTCAGGCGGCGACCCTTCAGCGATCCCTGATTTGACCTACGACCAGTTGATGGACTTTCACCGGCGGCACTATCACCCGAGCAATGCTTTTTTTTATACCTATGGAAACCTGCCCCTGAGCGCACATCTGGCGTTCATCCAGGATAAGATTTTAAAAAATTTCCAGCCGATCGATCCGCAGACCGAGGTTCCTTCCCATGCCCGGTGGTCTGAACCCAAAACCGCCACCCATTTCTATCCGTTCAGCAAAACCGAAGATCCGTCCGGGAAAGCTCAGATCTGTCTGGCCTGGCTCACCGCGGATATCAAAGATCCCTTCGAGGTCATGGCCTTGTCTCTTCTGGAGCAAATTCTCATGGGCAATTCAGGATCTCCGCTGCGGAAAGCGCTGATCGACTCGGGTCTCGGCAGCGCGCTGTGTGATGGCGCCGGTTTCATGGCCGACAACAGGGACACCCTGTTCATTTGCGGCCTGAAAGATGTCGGGCCTGAAAGCGCGGCCCGAATTGAAAAGATCGTTTTTGATGTACTGGAAAGCCTGGTTGCCGAGGGCATTGACAGGGACCTGATCGAATCCGCCATCCACCAAATGGAGTTTCACCGGAAAGAAATCACAAATCACCCGTATCCGTATGGTATCAAACTGCTGCTGTCCATTTGCGCCAGCTGGTTTCACGGGGCAGATCCAACCCGCGCGCTCAGGTTCGACGCGGACATCGACAGGCTGCGGGATCAACTTGCAGCCAATCCTTTTTTTGAAGACCGGATCGAAAAGTATTTTCTGAAAAATCCGCACCGGATCCGGTTTACGCTGTCTCCGGATCAGCTCATGGAAGAAAGGGAAAACCGGGAAATTTTCGCCAGGCTCAAACAGATCCGAGCCAAGATGACCCCTTCCGATCTGGAAAAGATTCGACAGGATGAAAGGCAATTGCGCAGCCGCCAGGAGAGCGTGGAAGACGTATCCTGTCTTCCGACCTTGAGATTGAGTGATATCCCGCCTGAAGTGAACACCCTTACGGAAACGAGTGTCGATGAACCGAACGGGGTGACTTATTACCATCAGCCCACTGCCGGCATTATGTATTTTGTGTCCACCGTCGGAACCGCATTTTTGCCTGAAAAGTTTATCCCCCTGGTTCCTTTTTTCTGCCGCGCCTTTACCAAAACCGGAACCCGCAAGCACGGCTACACCGAAATGGCCAAACGTATTGACGCCTGCACCGGCGGGGTCAATTTGTCGGCTTCCGCCATGACCAGTTTTGACGGAACCGATGCGTGCATGCCTTTTGTAACCTTTAACGGAAAGTGCCTGACCCGCAACCGGCAGGGAATGTTTGAAATTATCGAGGAACTTCTTTTGGAGTTTGATTTTTCAAACATCGGAAGGTTGAAACAACTTTTACTTGAGTACAGGGCAGACCTGGAATCCGCGGTGGTACAAAACGGGCACCGGCTGGCCCTTTCCAGCGCGTCGAGGAATTTTTCTCCCTCCCGGCGCCTGAGTGAAACCTGGTTCGGAATCCGTCAGGTCCAAACCGCAAAAAATATGACCCTCAATCTTTCGGACGATAAACTCAACGACCTGGCGGGCGATCTGTCGGCCATGGCCGATATGGTGTTTACCCGGAAAAATATGAAGATCGCCCTGATCGGTGAAGAACAATCTGTTTCCGCTTCCGGTCGGGCTCTGAAATCCATACAAAGCAGGTTAAAAGAAGGAGAGGGCAGCGGTTATATCTTATCTGATATCCTCCAGGAGGGTGGTCATATCCCCAGGGAAGGCTGGAGCACCTCGACGGCGGTATCGTTTGTGGCCCAGACGTTCCCTACGGTCCGCATGGCCCACGCGGACGCACCGGCGCTCACCGTGATCAGCAAGCTTTTGCGATCCTTGTATCTGCACCGTGAAATTCGCGAAAAAGGCGGCGCTTACGGAGGTTTTGCGCTTTACAACATGGAAGAAGGCTTTTTTGGTTTTGCCTCCTACAGGGACCCGCACATCATCTCCACCCTCAGAGCCTTTGACGGGGCCGCTGCATTTTTGACTTCCGGCACCTGTAATGCCCGGGATATTGAAGAGGCCATTTTGCAGGTCTGTTCCGAGATAGATAAGCCCAATACACCGGCGGTGGCCGCCAAAAATGCATTTTACAGAAAAATCGTTTCGCTCACGGATGAAAAGCGCAACGATTTTAAACGGAGGCTTCTTTCCCTGACCCTCAAGCATGTCCAGGATGTTGCCGAAAAGTATTTCAGCCGCCATCGCAGAGAAATGTCTGTGGCGGTGATTTCGGGCGAGGATAAACTTAAACTGGCCAATGAAAAGCTGGCGGACCATCCGCTGAAACTCTTCAGAATATAGTTTATTTTACGGAATACCCCCGGGCATCCAGGCAGGCGCCCATGGCCCGGTTATAGTCGGCCTGTTTCTGTTTCTTGTCGGATTCCGGCGTTTCGCCGGCCGGCTGTGTCGGGTCGTAGTCTGTCTGATTCACCGCCCAGCTGTGGCAGGCGTAACGATCATCGGCCTGTTGCTTTTCGTTCTGGTCTTTCCGGGGGTAGATGAACAGCTGGTTTGTCAGGGGCGGCACCGGACTGACCTGACCCTGGGGCGGCGCGACCACGACATACCCATCTGCGCTGTGGGTGTAATAGACGTCGTTGGCATAGTAGTAGGGTGTTCCCCCCACCCGGACCATCGTATAATAGGGTGGTAAAAAGGGTATCATCAGGCCGATGGGCGGCGTAATGACCACAAAACGCGATTGACGCGGACGATACCATGTTCCGCCGTAGAAATGGTATTGGGCACCGCCATGGACTACCACCCTGGCGCCGTGCGGCAAAATACCGATGATTTCCCCGCGGGCCGGGTAGTACCGGTCATGATGGTATCGGGAGTCCCGGAACCTTTTCTTGTGGTTTTTTCCCCGATCGGATGCATCGGCGGAGTGGATCGTTGCCAACAATATGGTTCCCGAAAAAAAAACGGCCATCAGCAACAAAATAATACACCGGCATGATTTTCTTAAAAACAACATAACGTTATACTCCTCCCGCAAAAGAGACCTTCATTTTACGCTGTAACCGCGACCCTCAAGACAGGCGGACATGGCACGCCGGAAGTCCAGCGCCTTTTGCTCAATTTGCACGCTGTGCGGCTGATCCTTCCTCGCGTAGGCTTCTTCCAGCTCCCGGGCCTGATTCTGCCGGGATATGTCTGATGCCGCACCCACCATGGCGCCCCCGGCGGCACCCACCAGCGCCCCGCCTGCAGCGTGTCTCGGTCCGGCGATCAGCGCCCCCATGACCGCACCGCCGATGGCCATGGCCGCGGTGTCATATCCGGGAGCAGGGACCGGCACGACCTTTACCTGCTCCTTCTGCGGGAAGGCATACATGTTCGGGTCAAACCCGGTCTGCCGCACCGCCCAGAAGTAACATTCGTAATGGTCCCGGGACTGCTGTTCCTTGTTCTGACCTTCTTTCGGGTAATAATAAACCTGAGTATGAAGGACCCGGGATTCCTTGCGGGTAATTTCCGGATTGGCTTGCGGATCCGGCTGGTAACGCCGGGAAGCGGGGTAACATGCGGCCAGCGTGAATACCGTCAAAAGAAGAACAGACCGCATATATTTAGGCCAACATGCGGCCCTGCACTGATTTTTTTCTGGCATCCTCATGGGTCAGCTCCTTTTTAACTGAAACAATACTCCTGTTTGATTCAGAAAGCAATCACCATGCCAGAACAGGGCCTTAACATTCTAATTAATTGATACCGTAGCATTTCGGTTCTTTCCCGGTTATCCGAAAAGCTCCAGAAGGCCCTCAAAAAGCTCGGTCTTCATGGCAATTTGAAAAACAAGGTGCATGGAAACCCACATGCCTGCCGTATAGAGCGTCACGGTTTTCCAATTTTCCCGCCCAAATAGAGTCAGGAAAAGAAGCATAAAAATGGCGATGGAAATCCAGAAGCCGAAAAGCAGATTAAGGGTTAAAAATCCCGCTAACCACAAAAAAATGATGATTTCATCCCTGCGAAGGATGGGCTTTTTGTCTTCGTCTTTTTCGGGGCCGGTCTCTTGCGGGATATTTCGGGGGGCATCCTCCCGCTGTTGCCGGAAAAACTGATCGTACAGGAGCCACAAGGAAAAAGCCGAGCCGGCAAGGGATATGATTATCGGGAACAGTTTTGCTTTCATGGACCACTGGAAGGTTAAGGATACGATCAACGCGCCGGAAAAAATGATCATCCAGAGCAGGGAAAAGACCGTGTTTCCGGTTGAAAACTTTTCCTGGACCTTGTTTTTCCCACTTTTTCGGGAGGCCTGCCACAGGGAATAGACCACCGAGGCGACAGACAGGATCAGCAATGACAGAACAACGGGCCGCAACAGGAAAGAAAATCCCCACGCACCCAGGGATTTATGCAGGTAATCTTCCGCCAGGTATCCTAAAATAAACCCCATAATGAGCGGCGCCCGGGGAAAATCACATTTTTTCATTGCATAACCGAAGAAGCCGAAAAGCACGGCAAGAATCATGTCCTGCCACATCCCCCGGATTAAAAAAGCCCCGATGGAAGCCAGAATCATGATGGGAGGGATCAGCAGGCTGCCCCGTAAAAACGCCAGCATTCCCATATACCGGCACAGGGGGTACAATGAAACGGCCCCGATGATGTTGGCGATCACCAGAACCCACACCATTCCCCATACCAGGTCCAGATGGTCGGTGAGCATCTTGGGTCCGGGACTGATGCCCAGGATAATGAAAGCCCCCAGCAAAATAGCCATGCCGCTGCTGCCGGGGATACCGAAGCCAAGTGTGGGCAAAAGTGCGCCGCCTTCCTTGGCGTTGTTGGCTGTTTCTACCGCGATGACTCCCCGGA
Organism: Desulfobacterales bacterium; assembly: GCA_030688615.1. Lineage (GTDB taxonomy): Bacteria > Desulfobacterota > Desulfobacteria > Desulfobacterales > JAUYIZ01 > JAUYIZ01. The sequence goes on from JAUYIZ010000365.1 coordinate 9,576, forward strand.
TGTCTCCCTTGCCGAAATTCTCGGTGTTTTTGCAGGTCTGCGCGGCGTGTCCGTAACAGATCCATGTGGCGGCATCCCCTCCCAGGCCGGGAATGATGCCGATAATCGTGCCGATGACGGCGGTGCGCAGGGATAACCACCATTCGGTAAATACCGCCTTAGACCCGTCCCACAGCTGTTTCCAGCTCATGTTGATATCACCTTGGGCGATTTTGGCCTTTCTTCCGCGGGCGCCGAGTTCGAGCATTTCTGCAAAAGCAAATATACCTAAAACGATAATGACGATATGGAAGCCGTCCCACAGCCATAACTGGTCGAAGGTGAATCGGCCCACGCCGGTATGGGGATTGAGGCCCACGGTGCCCAGCAGCAGGCCCAGCAAGGCGGCGGTGGACCCTTTGGCCATGGATTCACGGCTGATAACGATGATGAAGGTGAGCCCGAAGACGATCAGCATTAAAACTTCAGGAGATCCGAAAGCCATGGTGATGGGCCGTAAAACAGGGATGAGCAGGGCCAGGATAAGGGCGCCGATAACGCCGCCGAGGCCGGATGCGGCCAGTTGTGCGCCCATGGCTTCTCCGCCCCGTCCCTGTTGGGTCATGGGGTAGCCATCCACAATGGTGGCGACGGTGGGGCCCGTTCCGGGAATGCCGAACAGGATGCCCGGGATGGACCCGCCGGTATGCACGACGGAATGCATGGCCAGCAGGAAAGTTAATCCGGCAAAGGGTCGCATGCCGAAAACGAAAGGAATCAAAAGCGCAAGCCCCAGATTGCCCCCCAAACCGGGAACCGCCCCGAAAAAATTTCCCAGGCAAACCCCGAAGAGCAGCAACCCGATAACTTGCCAGTCTAACAGCAGACGAAATCCTTCCCAGATAGATTCAACCATTTTAATTCCCCCTTCTCAAAGCCCTGTTTTCCTATGATATCGGTATTTTCGCAAACCCTATCATAGGATGGCTGCAAAAAACAAGAATGTTGTTGTGTGTTTTTTTTTAAAATGCAGGAATTTGGAATGAAGAATATGAAATGGAAAATCCGGGCGGGAAGGAAAAACCGGCAGAAGCTATTTTTTTTCTACCGGATGACAATCGCAGTCATCATCGCCGCAGACGTCACATACATAGGCCGCCGGCGGGGTATCGGTCTTGAGAATATCCCGGACAGCGTCTTCGAGGGCCGGGAATTTGAAGATGAAACCGGCTGCCGACAGTTTTTCAGGTTGCATTCGCTGGCTCCCGAGGATGGAAGCGCCGAGTTCGCCCAGGAGCAGGCGGATCATAAAAGCCGGCGCGGGTAAAAAAGAAGGCCGGTGAAGAGCCCGGCCCAGGGTTTTGGCCAGAGTCCGGTTTTGGACCGGCTGGGGGGAACAGCAATTTATGGGGCCTTTTAACCCGGGATTTTCTAAAATGTGAGCCATGACGGACATAAGGTCCTGCAGATGAATCCATGAAAACCACTGCATACCGCTGCCGAGGGGGCCGCCCAGAAAAAAGCGGAAAGGAGGCAGCATCTTTTTCAGGGCGCCGCCGTTTTTATCCAATACCACCGCAAATCGCGTGAGGACCACCCGGGCTGCCTTCTTTTGCGCCTTAAGGGCTTCGGCCTCCCAGTCCATGGAAACCTTGGCCAGAAAATCGTTCCCGCTGGGGCTGCTTTCCGTCAGTATCCGATCCGCGCAGTCGCCGTAATACCCGGACGCCGAAGCGCTGATCAACGTGGTCTGTCTGTTGTCCGGCAGTGCATCCACCAGGTGCCGGGTGGTCAGAATGCGGCTGTTATAGACCTGCTCCTTATAGAGATCCGTCCACCGGCCGGATATGGACTGGCCGGCCAGATTGATAACGGCATCTGCATCCGCCAGGGCGTCCTGCCAGGGGCCGCTGTGGGTGGTGTCCGCCTGAATGTGCCGGAAGTTTCCTGCCGGAAACAGCGATGGTCGTTCCTGCCTGCCGGTTACCGTCACCCGGTGTCCCTGGTCGAGCAGAAAGCGGGACAGCCGGACGCCGATGAACCCTGTCCCGCCGGTAATGAAAACCTTCACGATTCACCTCTGACGGTCTTGTAAGAGGTCCAGCTTCTGTGTTGCACTGCAGGAGGTGGCTGGCCCGACATCAAGAAAAAACCGTTCCTGCCGATCAGACTGTGGTTACGTTCCGCAGGAACTGCCGGTTCCGCAACTGGTGCACCCTGCGCCGAAATCGAGGCTGCAATCCAGTTTGAAACCATTGATCAGATAGTCGATTTTAAGCGGTTTCGCCCTTTCCATAAACTCCTTGTCCACAAGATACTTAAACCCGTCGATCTCATAGATATTGTCACTGTCTTTAGGCTCGTCCAGAGCCATTGCAAGGCCAGGGCCGCTTCAGCCGCCTTCGTTTAGGAAAATCCGTACAGGTAAAACTTCTTTGCCTTCGAAATATTCGCTGATTTTTTGAGTTGCTGCTTCGGTTACTTCAAGCATGAGAGCCTCCTTTTTTTCGAATTATAGCTTACAGTAGTTATGGAAAATAAGTTTGTCAAATAAAAAGGAGACAAAAGCTTCCAAATCCTCAGACGGTGTTAAGATAGTCCTGATAGATATGGTGATGATCCGGACTGAATAAGACGAACACGACCTTTTTAATGCTGTCATGTTCTTGAAGGAAATTGACCACGGCATCCACGGCGATTGTGCATGCGGGTCGGATTGGATACCCGTAAACCCCGCAGCTTATCGCCGGAAATGCAATGGAGGAAATATTGTTTTCCACGGCCAGCCGCAGACTGTTCCGGTAACATTGAGATAAAAGGACTGGATCTTCGGGCTTTGCACGGTAAACCGGCCCGACCGTGTGGATGACATGCAAGGCCTGCAGATGATAACCCCGGGTAATTCTGGCCTCTCCGGTGGGACATCCGCCAAGCGTCCGGCATTCGGCCAGCAGCTGGGGGCCGGCGGCCCTGTGAATGGCGCCGTCCACCCCGCCGCCGCCTAAAAGGGAGGTGTTGGCGGCGTTGACGATGGCGTCCACTTTGAGCCGGGTAATGTCATCCCGGATGGAATGAATTCTGCCGGAAACATCTGATTTCATGATTTTCCCGCCAAATAACCCATCGAAGTTGGACTTTTTTTGGATTCAGACAGCTTCGTAAAAAGTTTCAAATTCAAGGCGCGCAAGTTTCGTGCGATGAGGCGTACTTTTCGTACGCCGCAATCGCAACGGAAGGCAGCGCAACGCCGAAGTTGGACTTTTTACGAAGCCGTCAGAGGTCGTAGAGCGTCTCGTCCCTGTTCGGCGCCCTCATTTTCGACCGGCCCCCTTTGCCCTTCTTCCCTGCAAGTGAAAAAGGATCTTCCCCTTCAAGGAGATCTCCCATTTCCGCTTCTATCTGCTCGTGATCTTCCCCGTTTTCCATCCGGTTCAAGGCCTCCTTCATGCCCTGGCCAAGTTCAAATCCGGTCATGTCCGAAAGCTTTCGCATCAGGTTTGCCGCCTGGCGCGGGTCGTCTTCGTTCATTTTTTCAGCCTCGCCCGCCAGCATCTGCATGGCATGTTCCATCTTGCTTTCATCCAGGGGAAAGTCGTCCAGGTCGCCGCTTTCTTTTGCCTTGCCGGTCACGGAAACCAGGGATATCTGTCTGGAAAGGTCCGGGCTGCCGCATTTCGGGCAGGCCGGCCTCTTGGTGGTATTGATCGTTTTTGAGAAGAAATTGAACAGGGTGTTGCATTTCCGGCAGAAAAATTCATAAATCGGCATAAGCATTCCTCTTATCAAGTGTTGTTTTGACCTGCCCTTTACGAGTTCATCATTTTTCACTGACCGGGCAAATAATAAAAACTGGCTGAAGTTTTGTCAACCGCATTTAAACAAACCCGCATATCTCACCGTTGCGGCGGTTGACTTGAAACCGGCCGTCTGATATTGAAGATTTTCGTTTAACTACACAAAAAGGATGAATAAACCATGGAAAGAACATTATCGATTGTAAAGCCGGACGGTGTGGCCCGGGGACTGATCGGAGAAGTGATCAAACGGCTGGAACAGAACGACCTTAAAATCGTCGCCATGAAGATGATCTACCTGAGCCTGGCGCAGGCCCAGGGCTTTTATGCCGTTCATAAGGATAAACCTTTTTTTGAGAGCCTGACAAACTTCATGATTTCCGGCCCGGTGGTGGTAATGGCCCTTGAAGGTGAAAGGGCAATTGCCCGATATCGCGACCTCATGGGGGCCACCGATTACCGGAAAGCCGCCGAAGGTACGATCCGGAAAGATTTTGCCAAGGAAATAGAAAAGAACATCGTACATGGCTCAGACGGGCCCGAGTCCGCCGCATCTGAAATCGGTTATTTTTTTAACCGCCTTGAGCTTGTTGCCTGATGCCTGAGACCGTTCATGCCGACAATGTTTCCATCGTTCTCCACCGGCCCAAGTTTCCTGAAAATATCGGCGCGGCGGCCCGGGCGATGCGCAATATGGGGATGAGCCGGCTTGTGGTCGTGGAACCTGAAGATTATGATCTGCCCAGGGTGTTGAAAATGGCCACCCATGCCGCCGCCGACATTGTTGCAAAGGTAAAAATCCACCCGGATCTTAAAACAGCGCTTTCCCCCTATCAATACATAGTCGGCACGACGGCACGGCTGGGCAGGCAGCGCCGGCGCATTTCGACCCCTTCCAAGGTTGCCGTAAATTTGATTTCCATTGCAATGGAAAATCAGGTGGCCGTCCTTTTCGGCCCCGAAGACAGGGGGCTTTCCAATGAGGCCCTGCGCTATTGCGACGTGCTGGTGAATATTCCCACCGCCCGATTTTCCTCACTGAACCTGGCCCAGGCGGTCATGATCATGTGTTATGAGATTCATGGGGCCCGCCCTCCGGGCGCTGCCGAGGAATTTGTCCCCCGGCTGGCCCAGCGGCACGAACTTGAGGGAATGTACGAGCAGCTGAAAGAGATTTTACTCCGGATCGATTTTATCAAACCGGATAACCCGGATTACTGGCTCAACAACCTCCGCCGCTTTTTTTCCCGTATCCAGCTTCAGGCCAAAGAAGTCAGGCTCATCCGGGGGGTATGCCGGCAGATAAACTGGTACGGTAACAAGTGCTTTGAAGACGGGATGAACGCGCATAAAAAAATGGAAGGGGCCGAGGATTCAAGAGGCCAAGGGTAACATCGGTTTCCGGTTTCCGGTTATCGGTTCACAGTTTACAAAGGTGAGACCGAGCATCCAGGCGCGGAACAAACGGAAAATATTTTTGACGGCTGCTTTAACTGACAACCGGTAACTGTCAACTGTCAACCGTACCCATGCGGGATTGAATATAGTTCATCAGCCCTCCGGCGTCCACGAGCTCCTGCATAAATGGCGGAATCGGCCGGGAAGCGTAGGCTTTTTTTGTTTTCAGGTGGACGATTTCACCGGTGTCAAAATCAACCGAAAGAAAATCTCCGGTCGAAAAGTCATCCGCACCGCCGCATTCGAGGATCGGCAACCCCATGTTGAAGGCATTCCGGTAAAAAATTCTTGCGAAACTCTTTGCGATGACGCATGAGACCCCTGCGGCCCGGATGGCGATGGGCGCATGCTCCCTGGAGGAGCCGCAGCCGAAGTATTTTCCCGCCACGATGATGTCCGATTGGGCGACCTTGCCCGCAAAGGCCGGATCAGCGTCTTCCATACAATGTTTCGCCAGTTCGGCCGGATCCGTCGTGGTTAAGTATCTGGCCGGAATTATTAAATCCGTATCAACGTTATCTCCAAATTTCCATACTTTTCCGGTAGTTTTCATAGAGTCTCATCCTGTTTTTTTTACATTACTTGATCCGGTCCGCCGATCCTGCCCAGTATGGCGGACGCGGCGGCCACGGCAGGGCCGGCCAGATAGACCTCGCTTTCCGTGTGCCCCATTCTTCCGACAAAATTCCTGTTGGTCGTTGCCACCGCGCGTTCCCCCTGCGCCAGTATTCCCATGTGCCCGCCCAGGCAGGGGCCGCATGTAGGCGGGCTGATGATGGCCCCGGCATCCAGAAAAATTTCAAAAAGGCCTTCATCCATGGCCGATCTGTAAACCTGTTTTGTCGCGGGGATGATGATCAGCCGCAACCCCTTGGCGATTTTCTTTCCTTTCAGAACAGCCGCGGCGGTCTGAAGATCTTCCAATCTTCCGTTGGTGCAGGAGCCGACCACGACCTGGTCGATGGGGATGTGCCCGACCTGGCTGATGCCTTTGGTATTTTCCGGCAGATGGGGAAACGCCACCTGAGGCTCGATGTCGCCCACATCATATTCGATGACGTCTTCAAATTGCGCGTCCGGGTCCGACTTGAAAAACTCATAATCCCTTGTGGCACGGCCGGACACATAGTTGCGGGTGATTTCATCCGGTGCGATGATACCGTTTTTCGCGCCGGCTTCCGTGGCCATGTTGGCCATGGTCAACCGGTCCGCCATCCCCAGGTTTTCTATGACCGGGCCTGAAAATTCCATTGCCTGGTAAAGCGCCCCGTCCACACCGATGTCTCCGATGGTGTAGAGGATAAGGTCCTTTCCTCCCACCCACGGGTTGAGTTTTCCTTTGTAGATGAACTTGATGGTTTCCGGAACCTTGAACCAGAGCTGCCCGGTAATCATGACAGCGGCAAAATCCGTGCTGCCGCACCCGACGGAAAATGCGCCCAGCGCTCCGTAAGTGCAGGTATGACTGTCCGCGCCGATGATCAGGTCGCCGGGCAGGACCAGCCCTTGTTCCGGCAACAGCACGTGTTCGACCCCGGTTTCTCCGGCATCATAAAAATGGGTGATGTTATAGGCCCGGGCGAAATCCCTGACCACTTTGGCCTGCATCGCGGACTTGATGTCCTTGTTGGGTACGAAGTGGTCCAGAACCAGGATCACCCGATCCTTGTCAAAAACCTGTTTTGCCTTGCTGGTATGGAAAAGTTCTATGGAAAGGGGGGCGGTGATGTCATTTCCCAGCGCCACGTCAACCCTTGCATTGATGAGATCTCCGGGTTTCACGCTCGACAGTCCGGCATGCCGGGCGAGAATTTTTTCAGTGATGGTCATACCCATTCGTTGCCCTCCTTATTTTTGCTCGGATTTTAAAACCGATAAAAATGCGGACTGGGGGATCATGACCTTGCCGACCATTTTCATCCGTTTTTTCCCTTTTTTCTGTTTTTCAAGCAGCTTGCGTTTCCGGGTAATGTCGCCGCCATAACATTTGGCCGTAACGTCCTTACGGAAAGGGGAAACGGTGGAGCGGGCAATAATTTTGGCGCCGATGGCCCCTTGAATGGCGATTTTAAACATCTGCCGCGGAATTTCTTCCTTGAGCTGTTCACAGGCATGCCTTGCCCGTTCCACGGCCCTGTCCTGGTGGACCAGCTGGGATAAAGCGTCCACACGTTCACCGTTAATCAGGATATCCAATTTGGCCAGGGCGGTTTCGCGAAAATCGATGATATGGTAATCAAAGGACCCGTACCCCTGGGTGACGGATTTAAGCCGGTCATAGAAATCAAATACGACTTCGGACAGGGGAAGTTCAAATATCATCTCCTGGCGATTGGTTGTCAGGTATTGGTAGTTTTTGCTGATTCCCCTGCGATCCAGGCACAATTTCATGACTGCCCCCATGTAACGGTCCGGGATGATTATCGCGGCGCTGATAAAGGGCTCTTTTGCGGTCCGGATGGTTGTGGGATCCGGGTACAATGCCGGATTGTCAATGGTGACCTCTCTGCCGTCATGCAGCGTGATCTTGTATTGCACTGACGGGGCTGTCAGAATGAGCGAAAGATCATATTCTCTTTCGAGCCGTTCCTGTACCACCTCCAAATGCAGCAGCCCTAAAAACCCGCAGCGGAAACCAAACCCGAGGGCGGCCGACGAGTCTTTTTCATAAATTAGAGCGGCATCATTGAGTTTAAGTTTTTCGATGGCTGCGGCCAGGTCCTCGTACTCGTCGGAGGCCGTCGGGTAAATCGAGGAAAAAACCACGGGCTTGGCCTCTTTGAAGCCGGGCATGGGGACGTCGCAGGGTCGGTTTTTCAGCGTGATGGTATCGCCGCACCGGATGTCGCTGACCGTCTTTATCCCGGCGATCATATACCCGACAAATCCTGCAGACAGTTCTTTTTGAGGCACCCGGTTAATCTGAAAGAGGCCGACTTCTTCGATCTTGTGAACCGAATGATTGGACATGAACATCACGGTATCGCCAGGTTTCATTTTCCCCTGAAAGATGCGGAAATAAACAACCGCCCCCCGGAAGGGGTCGTAATGCGAATCAAAAATCAAGGCTTTCAGTGGTTCGGCCGGATCGCCCGCAGGCGGCGGCAGGCTCTTCACGATGGTTTCAAGGACATCTTCAATCCCGATGCCTTCCTTGGCGGATGCAAGGATTGCCGTTTCAGGATCCAGCCCGAGATCTTCCTCGATCTGCTGTTTGACCCGTTCAATATCGGCGGAAGGAAGGTCGATTTTATTGATGACCGGGATAATTTCAAGGTCATGTTCCATGGCCAGGTAAAGATTGGCAAGTGTTTGGGCTTCCACCCCCTGGCTGGCATCGATGAGGAGCAAAGCGCCTTCACAGGAAGCAAGCGCCCGGGAGACCTCGTAGGTAAAATCAACGTGGCCGGGGGTGTCGATAAGGTTCAAAAAATAACTTTCACCATCCCTGGCCGTATAGGGCAGGCAAACCGTCTGGCTCTTTATGGTAATACCCCGCTCGCGTTCGATTTCCATGGAGTCAAGAATTTGATCATGAAAGTCCCGGTCCGCCACAATATGCACGGCCTGGATCAGCCGGTCGGATAAGGTCGATTTGCCATGGTCGATATGGGCGATAATGCTGAAGTTGCGTATGTTTTTCATTAATCAACGATGATGGAACTTTAAAATTTCACCCGGCAAAAAAAAATCCAGAGAGTTGACAGGTTAAAATAAATTCATATATAGTAAAAAAATATTTTATGCCAGGTTATTTTAAACGATTTTAATCTTGGGGAAAAGATAAAATAATTCTCGATGTCCAAAAGGCGGGTTGATGGCCAAGGAAAAAATTTTACTTGTTGATGATGAGGAAACTGTCAGGGAAGTTCTCGCCAAGCTCCTTGCCCATTACGGGTACGTTGCGTCAACGGCCGCCAGTGCGGAAGAAGCGCTTGAAATAATGAAAACAAGTCAATTTGACGTGGTGATTTGCGATATTGTTCTGCCCGGGATGGATGGAATCCTGTTCACCGAATTTTTGGTCAGAAACTATGACGCGGATGTCATTGTCATTACCGGCTACAGCAGCGACTATTCGTATGAAGACGTGGTGCTCAAGGGCGCCAGCGACATCCTGTTTAAACCGATACAGGGCAACGAATTGAATCTGCGGATTATGCGGGTATTAAAAGAGCGCCGGATCGATAGAGAACGTATAAAATTGATGGATCAGTTGAAAAATCTTTCCATCACGGACGAACTGACCCGGCTTTTCAATTCCCGGCATTTTTATCGTCAGATGGAATTGGAAGTGGATCGGAGCCGGCGGTATGATCATCCGCTTTCCCTGTTGCTGCTCGATATCGACAAGTTCAAGGACTACAATGACACGTTCGGGCACCTGGCCGGCGATAAAACCCTTCATTTTGTCGCCCAGAACATTATGCAAGGCCTGCGGAAAATGGATTCCGCATACCGCTTCGGCGGGGAGGAATTTACCGTCATCTTGCCGGAAACCGTGGGTAGCAACGCCGAAAAGGTCGCTGAACGTATTCGGGCGGCCATCCAAGGCAAGGCGCTGCCGATTAAGGCCGACCGGCCCGTTCACGTCACCGTCAGCATCGGCAATACCCAGTATCGCCCCGGTGAAAAACCGTCAACCTTAATTCAAAGATCAGACAAGGCAATGTATCTTGCAAAACAAAACGGACGCAACAGAGTCATCTCTGTCTATGACGCAGATTCCTCTTCGGGGTAATCCTGACGTCGGTTTCGCCTTTTTAAATAAACCGACTCCCGATCAGGTCCGACAGATAATTTATTTATACCGCAGGGAGAAGTGGTGGTCGGATGGGGATGACAATCCGGACCTCGTGGCCCGGATTGTTTCCGGCAGCCACTGCTTCATTGTCGCCGTTCTCGACGATAAGATCATCGGCATGGGAAGATCCATCAGCGATGGGGCCAGTGATGCCTACATACAGGATGTTGCCGTGAAAGAGAAATACAGGGGGTTGGGAATCGGCTCAAAGATTATCGAAGCGCTCTTACATCGGCTTCATTCAGACGGATTGGGCTGGGTCGGCCTTATTGCAGAACGGGGTTCTCACGAATTTTACAGCCGGCTCGGGTTTAAACCGATGCCGGAGTCCGTGCCCATGTTGAAGATCAAAGCATGAAATTTAAAAATATAACCCCCGCGGACTACCACGACCTGGTTCGATTTTTTGACGGCCAGAAATACCGGCTCTGCACCTATTCGCTGACGTCGATTCTTGCCTGGAGTAACCAGATGTATCAGCCCTATGGCGCAATCGACGGTCAAACCCTTTTCATCTTTATCAAATTCACCCGGCACGAAGAAAGAAACCACCTGATCCTTCCTGTATCACCGGGAAAAGAGTTTGCCCCGGAAGAACTCAATTATTTTGCCGCCCGACAGGGGATTGATAAATACTGCTTTGTCCCGGAGAGTTACATTCAATACTATGGGCGGGAGCGGGTTGAAGAACATTTTGAAATCGCGGATCATGAGGGGTTTTCCGATTATGTTTACCGCAAGGAGGATCTTGCCGAACTGGAAGGGAGTAAATATTCCAAAAAGCGGAACCTGATTCACCAGTTTGACCGGAGTTATTTCAACAGGGGCAGGGTTGCGATCGGACCAATCACGGTTGAGAATGCACAGGAATGTGTCGACTTTTTGGAAAAATGGTGCGAGGAGCAAAACTGTGAAGCAGACATGGAAGACGATTTCGCGTGTGAAAAGCAGGCGGCGAAAAACACACTGGAAAATATAGGGATGTTGCATGTGCGGGGTATTCTTGCCCGCATCGACGGTGAAATCAGCGCCATCGGAATCGGTTCACACCTTACCGACGGGATGGGCGTGCTTCACTTTGAAAAGGCATTTTCAAATATCAAGGGGCTTTACCAGTTTTTTGACCGGGAATGTGCCAGACGTCTGTTCGAAAGTTATCAATACATCAACAAGGAAAACGACATGAATATCCCCGGCCTTATTCATTCCAAAAAATCCTATTTTCCAGCCATGATCGTTAAAGCCTACCGTCTGATACTTCGTTGACGGGACCTTTGCAAAACACTCCCCTTTGCCCGATTTCCGGGTCCGGATCAAAGGTCTTCCGACCGGACGGTTCCGGGCGGATGGAGGGCTCATCTGATGATTACTTTAAGCAGCAGGTCGCCGTGACCCTTGCCCGGGGACGGATTTTCCACGTCTTTGAGCCGCAGAATGCTTCCCTGTTGAATTCCCGCAGGAATGTGCACGTTAAAAAGACGTTTTTTAAACCCCCGGGGGATATTTACCGTCTTGCGGGTTCCGGTGTGGGATTCATAAGGCGTGATGGTAATCGTTCCGTACAAATGCTCATCCGCCTCCCGGCCCATGGGGCGGATAACCTGCAGCCGGTGGGTTTTTTTCTTTACAGTGGATTTGCTCACTTTATCCGTAAAACCGGTTCTCGGAAGCAGGGTGAAAACTTTCAGAAAAATCATCCCGAAAATAAACCCGCCGATATGGGCCCACCATGCAATGCCGCCGGCACCGCCCTGGCTTCCCGCGGCGTTTAAAAACTGCAGCAGCAGCCAGAGTCCTAAAAAAAAGAAAGCGGGTATTTCAATGAAATAGGGGATAAACAATATGGGAATCAACGTTAATATCTTTGAGCGGGGGTGCAGAATAAAATAGGCGCCCATCACCCCTGCGATGGAGCCGCTCGCGCCGATGGTCGGTATGTTTGAGTGCTGGTTGAAAAAGAAATGCCACAGGCCGGAGGTCACCCCGCAAAGGAGGTAAAACAACAGGTAGCGCAAATGGCCCAGGCGGTCTTCCACATTATCGCCGAATATGTAAAGGGACCACATATTGCCGAGCAGGTGCCAGAGGCCGCCGTGGAGGAACATAAAAGAAAGCAAAGAAAAAAGTTGCTGGCCGAAGGAAAAATATGCAGCGATCTGCGGGACCGAGTACCGTGCCGGAACAAGCCCGTAGATATATAGGAATCGGCCCGAGTCGTCTCCTTGGGAAATCTCTAAAAGAAATATGAGGACATTAATTCCGATAATAAGGTTATTGACGATCGGATAATTTTCAGAAGGCGTTGTGTCTCTTAATGGTATCATAACGGGTTATTGGGACTCTAATGAATTTTCATGCTGATATCCATAAACCTTGCCGAGTAGGTCAGTGCGCCCATGGAGATGATGTCTACGCCGGCGCCTGCCAGTGTTTTCAGATCTTTCTTTTTGATCCCCCCGGAGACCTCAATCAAGGCTTTTCCGCCAATTAACGCCACGGCCTCTTGGATGCCCTGTAAATCCATATTATCCAGCAGGATGACTTCCGCACCCGCGGCCACAGCTTCCGCTGCTTCCGCGAGGTTGCAAACCTCGATTTCGATTTTTATCAGGTGCGAGACGCTCTGCCGGATGCGCTCGATACATTTTGTGATCCCGCCGCAGGTGGCGATATGATTTTCCTTGATCAGGACGCCGTCGTAGAGCCCCATGCGGTGGTTATAAGCGCCCCCGATCCGGACGGCATACTTTTCCACTACCCGGAGTCCGGGGGTTGTTTTTCTGATATCCACCAGCCTGACCTTGCTGTTTCCGAGTTCTTTGACGTGTTCATGGACATAGGTTGCGATGCCCGAAAGATGTTGCAGAAAATTAAGCGCCGTGCGCTCTCCCATGAGCAGCGTGCGCAGCTGCCCGTCGATTTCCAGCAACACCGTTCCCTTTTCAATCCAGTCCCCGTCCTGGAACCGGGAACTGAACCGCATTTCCGGGTTTAAAAAAGTAAAAACCTGCCTGGCAATATCCAGACCGGCCAGCATCAGAGGTTCCTTTGCCGTGAGAATTCCGTGGCCTTCCATGGCCGGGTCCACAAGATTTTCAGTGGTGATGTCCCCGGGGCCGATATCTTCAGTCAAGGCAATTTCAATGAGCTTTTTGATTGTCATCTGCATGATAGGTCCTTTATGTGAGTTCCTTTATTTTCATCAGGTTTACTTGAATTTTCTGCTGTTTTTCAAGCAAAATCATTTGTTTTTCCTTCACTTTTCCGATAACTTCCGCCGGGGCCTTATTTAAGAAGTCCTCATTGTTGAGTTTTCTGGACACCCCGGAAAGTTCCGCTTCCAGCTTTTGAAGCTCTTTGCCCAGGCGGTCTGATTCTTTGGAAAAATCGATGATTCCTTCCAGGGAAACAAAAATCG
>JAUYIZ010000368.1 GCA_030688615.1 Desulfobacterales bacterium
CCATAGGATAAAGTCGCAGGTGTTTTCAACAAATCTTGCGCCTAACGGCATTTGCTTCTTTCGAAAGACTATTTGGCTAATAAAATTGGCTTCACCATAAACTTCGTCCATCAATTCCCTAATGTGATGTACGTTCTCATCGCTGATCTGGACGAAGATACTTCCGCTCTCGGTGAGGAGCTCTCGCGCCAGCAGCAGCCGGTCGCGAAGATAGGTGAGGTAGGAGTGGATGCCCAGCTCCCAGGTGTCTCTAAAGGCCTTGATCATCTCCGGCTCCTGGGTCAGGTCCTCGTCCTTGCCATCCTTCACGTCTCTTTTATTCACGAAGGGCTGGAAGTTAGAGCCGTATTTGATGCCGTAGGGCGGATCAATGAAGCTCATCTGAACCGTGCCCGCCATGCCTTCCTTTTCCAGCAGGGAGTTCATCACCAGCAGGCTGTCGCCAGCGATGAAACGGTTGCTCCAGCCGTGGGCGTGCTTGTAGAATTCGATGGCCTCGCGAAGGGGCGGGTTTTCCTCAAATGTCTGGAAGAGGGAAAGTTGTGTGGGCGCGGCGGGGTCAGGGGCGCGGCGCACCGCCTCGATAATGGTGCGCGGGTCAATCCGCTCGTGGACGTGCAAGGAAACCGTGGGCACTTCAAATGAGGTATGCTCAGCCTTCCCCGCCCACTGCAACTGGGGGTCCAGGTGCGGGTCGTAGGCGTAGGTCTTTTTCTTCTCACCCGATTCCGGGTCGGTCTCGGGCGTCACCAGCCCCACGGGCGGATTATTGACCCGCTGCTTATCCTTGTGCTCGTAAGTTTCGATGGGGCGTTTCCTGTCGCCTGCCTGCGTGCTTGTCGTCTTCTTACGTGCCATGAATACTCCTATCTTCGTCGTACTGAAGGGGTCAGGTGCGGGATGCCGAAAAGCTGAGTGAGTAAACTACAGTAGACTTGGATTGTCAAAGATTTTTATATTCGTATAACTTCCGAAAAGATAAAAAAATGGTTGTGAAAAAATTGTCAAGAGATTAGTATTATTTCAGGATACTTAGAAAGGGATAGGGGAAGCCGGTAGTCCGCAAGTGCAAAGACAACAATAAATGCCCATTGCATAGAGCCCTGAAGATTCCCGTGGGGCGTGAAGTTATCCGGAAACTTTAGAATAACTTATTGGCACTCCGCACCGCGGACCACGAATCCGATTGCCAGCCTCCGCTCCGCTCCTGCCAACAAGCGGGCTTCTCATGAGAAAGGTGATGCCATGACAAGAACTTGGCCCAGAGGATCGGAGTGGAGAAAGTGGGATCTCCATATCCACGCGCCCGGTACGAAACTCAACGATCAATTCACTGCCGCTAACGGCGATGTATGGGATGAATACTGCTGGCGGCTGCACAACTCCGACGTGCAGGCGTTCGGGATCACCGATTACTTCTCCGCAGACGGGTACTTCTCCGCGCGCGAAAAATTCCGGGAGCGCTATCCAGATTCCAGCAAAGTGTTCTTTCCGAATATCGAGCTAAGAACCAACGATGTCGTCAACAAGGCGCAAGAGGAGGTCAACATCCACCTTGTCTTCAATCCCTTCCGCCCGGACCATGAGGACAGGATCAAGTCGTTCTTGGTGTCCTTGAAGACGAACAAGACGGACGGCGCTGGCCGGAATGTCAGGGCGTCGGAGCTTACTCAAAAGAGCCACTTCGAGGAAGCGACGACGACACGCGCGTTCATCCGCGAGGCCCTTGAGGAAACCTACGGCAAGGGCGCTGAACTGCTCGGTTGCGTTCTGATCGTCGCGGCGGCGAACAATGACGGTATCCGCGCCGAGCGCGGCAAGAAGCGCAAGCACCTGATTACCGATGAAGTGGACAAGTTCAGCGATGCGTTCTTCGGGAACGCGGGCAACGTGAAATATTTTCTTTCTACCGACCGCGCCAAAGACAAGACTGAGCACACCGAGCCGAAACCTGTCCTGTCGGTGTGCGATGCCCATTCCCTTTCGGAGTTGGATGAGCGTCTTGGCCAGGTAATTTCTGACAGCAGCAGCGGTATCGTGCTGGAGCCGACGTGGATCAAGTCCGATCTCACCTTCGAAGGTCTCAAGCAGATTATTTTCGAGCCGCGGAACCGCGTGTTTATCGGCGAAGAGCCCGAGATCGATCGCCGCGTCCGCGAGCACAAGACGCGGTACATCGAGTCGCTCCACATCACCTGCATTGACGGGTATCAGCAAGACCGGCATGGCGCGTGGTTTTGCGACGAGCAGATCGTCCTCGGCAAAGAACTTGTCGCGATCATTGGAAACAAGGGCAGTGGCAAGAGCGCGGTTACGGACATCATCGGGCTGCTCGGTAACAGCCACAACCAGACATTGAAGGGCATGTCGGGAGGAAAAGTGGAAGAGCTGTTTTCCTTCCTAAACAAGGACAAGTTTCTTAAAGGCGGCTGCGCCGGGCATTTTCAGGGCGCACTTCACTGGTACAAAGGGGAACCGGACCGCAAGCTTCTCAACGCGCAGGTCGCGTCGCACCTGCCGGAGAGGGTCGAGTACCTACCGCAAAAGTATCTGGAGAGAATCTGCGCCAATATCGCGGACGACGAGTTTCGGGCGACGCTTAACGAAGTCATCTTTCGCTACGTCAAGCCGCAGGACCAGTTCGGCAAGACCAATCTTAATGACGTGATTGAATACCGCACGCAGCAGGCTGAGGAGGACATCGCACAGAAGAAGCAAGAACTTCATCAGGCCAACGCGAAAGTCGTTTCAGTCGAGAGCAAGCTGACCGAGGACTTTCGCAAGGAACTCGAAGAGAAGATCAAGCTGAAAAAGGAAGACCTTGAGGCCCATGCCACCGCCACCGCCCGGCCGTCCGAGAAGCAGAATCCCGAGGCGACTGCCGGGACTGCGTCGGCGGAAACAGCGCAGATCGAACAGCTCACGCAACGTATTGCGGGGCTTGCCGATCAGATTGCGCAGTTT
The DNA here is from genome assembly GCA_030688615.1 of Desulfobacterales bacterium. Taxonomy (GTDB): domain Bacteria; phylum Desulfobacterota; class Desulfobacteria; order Desulfobacterales; family JAUYIZ01; genus JAUYIZ01. The sequence goes on from JAUYIZ010000368.1 coordinate 2,965, forward strand.
GAGGCCAAGCAGGTCGAAGTGAGCCGGACCGCCGAAGAACTCCGGCAGGTCCGGCAGGCCATAGAACGCGAAGTCGGCACTCTGACCGGCCTGGAGGCAAAGTATCAGACAGCTCTTAGCGCCGCCGGTCTGGCCTTTGATCAGATCATCAAGCTCACCGTGGACTACAGCACTCTCGATGTGGTCGTCTCTGCGAAAGAACAGAGGTTACGGGAGATCGAAGCCTTGCTCCTGACCAAGGACCAAATCGCCGCGACGGTCGGGGGTGATGACGAGGCCGCCGCGGAATCGGCGCGTGCGGCGGAAAGTCTCGTGTGCCAGAAAGCGGCGCTGGAGGCTCAGAAGGTCGACCTCGTCGAGCGGTTGGGGAAACCCGCGCGCGAGTATCAGGAGTATCTGAAGGACCTGAAATTATGGACGGACCGGGAAAAGGAACTCCGCGGCGACGATCAGAATCCCGCAGCCGACACGCTGAAAGGGCTGAAAAAGGAGCTGGAGAAGGTCAACACGGTCTATCCGGAGGCGCTGCGCAACGCCCGCGCTGATCGAGAACGCATCAGCAAGGAGGTCTTCAACAAGAAGCGCGGCCTCACGCAGTTCTATAACGGGGTCAAGCAATCCATCGACACCGAGATCGCCAAGTGCCGGGAACATCTGGGCGAATACGATATTTCTATCGAAGCGGGTCTGCGGTTCAGCTCCGCGTTCTTTGACGAGTTTCTGAAATTCATCAATCAAGGCGCAGTCGGCAGTTTCCGCGGACAGGAGGAAGGACGGGCCATGCTGCGCAGGCTCAGCGACACCGTGACTGACTGGGAGAACGAGGGCGAAGTCTTCAAAGGCCTCGACGCGATTGTCGAGGCCCTGCATACCGACAAGCGCGATGAGGTGTCGCCGCCGAACGCGGCCCGCGACGTGTTCAAGCAGATGAAGGGCCAGAGGCCGGTTCAGGAGTTGTATGACTATCTCTTCGGCTTTGACTATCTGGGCACCAAGTACGACCTAAAGGTCGATCAGAAGGACCTCAGCGAACTCTCGCCGGGAGAACGCGGGGGCTTGCTGCTGGTCTTCTATCTCATGCTGGACCGGCAGGATATTCCACTGGTGATCGACCAGCCGGAAGATAACCTCGACAACAAGAGCGTTTACGAAATTCTGGTCACGTTCATCAAGCAGGCTAAGGAGCGACGGCAGATCATCCTCGTAACGCACAATCCGAATCTCGCCGTCGTTGCCGATGCAGAGCAGATCATCCATGTCTCGATCGACAAGAAGGACGGCAAGCACGACTTCGATTTCTTTTCCGGGTCCATCGAAGACGCCCGCATCAACCGGGCGGTGGTGGATATCCTCGAAGGAACGCTGCCGGCGTTCGACAACCGCCGGCTAAAATACAGAAAGCAGGAACGGCGCGCCGTGCGGGGAGCGCCGGGGGCATGACAGCGTTGCGGTGGCTTCACCAGAATGCGCCGGGTTTTCGTGATCCATGGAAATCTGGGGACACCATATTCGCTCATGTGAGGTAATTGATGGCATCGTGCCTATCAGGCAAACAAAACTGGTACTTGCTTGGGCTGAGTTGCATCAAGAAGAGCTGATGGCAGATTGGAAATTGGTGATGAATGGAGAAGAACCGTTCAAGATTCAACCTCTTCAGTAAGGAGTGAGACCATGTATCCTGCAGTGAAAGAAGTATGGGATCGGTGTCACATCTTGCATAGTGAATAAAAATTGATCGATGATATATTTTTTAAAATGTATCAGTATGTTTTATTGTATTAAGATTTATTTTGGTCCTGTCCGAATGGCGCTTATTCACAATTCAAGATTTGACCCCATTCACCATATCTGAAGACCGTTTCTCCGTAGGGTCGTTTTGTGCTGCACGGGCATACTTTGAAACCTATCAATCCGGGGAGGGGTTTCAAAAAGATCACCGGGTGGGTTTTATGTCTTTTAACGGTAAACGGGAAACGGTCGCCAGAAAGCCTTAACAGGTCAGCGTCGGTTGCTCCCAGGAAAAAGAAAAAAGACCGCCAGTAACAGCCTGGAATGTTTACTGCCGATCCGAGGATAAGATCCAAGTCGTTTTTCGCGGTCACGGCACCCTGGCGCCTTGACCAGAATTCCTTGGGATCAGGAGGTTTTGCCGAAATGTATCTTCATAATAAATGTGTGGCTTGCGTGTCAAGAAATAAAGCAGGGGCACTTTGATTTTCAATCGGCCCATTGGTCCTGCAGGGGTCATTTCCAGTCGGTCCCGCGGCACGGGACCGGGTAGGTCGTTTTAAACGGCATGTCGGCCCACTGCCGGTTGACGTCAAAGCAGGTCACGATGCCGGCCCCGTCCGCCCAGAACCTGTGAGGATTCACGGGCTCGGACCGGGATTGGCCCGGCCCGGCTGAAACCCGGATTTCATAATGCAGGTGAGGAAAGCCTGCTGACAGCAGGCCGGTGCTGCCCAGGGTGCCGATCTGCCGGCCGCGGGCAACCTTGTCCCCTTTTTTCACCAGCCGTTCCTGCAGGTGAAAAAATTGGCTGCTGACCAACAGGCCGTCCGGGCCCTTGCCATGGTTCAGCACCACATGATTGCCGTAAACAGGTTCATAAAACGAACCGGTCACGATCCCCGGCGCGGGTGCGATCACAGGGGTTCCGGTCTGGGCGAATATATCAATGCCTTCATGGTCGGGAGCGTTTTGCCTTTCCGAACTGTCCGAAGGCTGCGGGTTGTACCCCTGTGAAATCGACGGCGCGTTTTCCGGCAGAAAGACAGTCCCGCCGTCCGCCCGGACGCTTGCGGCATCGGGTGCGGCCTCCCCGTACGGTTTGAGCATGCAGCCGCTGAACACGAGCGCCGTCAGCCCGCAAAAAACAGCCGTTACCCGGAAAAGGCCCCGTGTCAGTAAATATCCTGACCCAGAGAACCAGGTTTTGGTTATCCCCGGAGGGGATTTGCTTGGTTGGCAGTTCATTGTATTATTGAAATCACAAATATCAAATTACAAGTACCAAACAATTTCCAATGACCAAAATTCGAAAATCCAAACGATGTCTTGTCATGGAAGGTTTGGGGCATTGCATATTGGAATTTGAGATTTATTTGTAATTTGGTGCTTGGAATTTGTAATTTTAAACACAATACGCCAAGGCAGAGCCATCTGTCTCTGACCCGGCCCTGAGGACCAGGTTTTTAATGTTTGAATAAAAACTCAGCCAAGAATTTTGCCGTAAATCACCCGGCCGTCGCCCGGACCGTAAAACTCATCCATGACAGACTCGATCCGGAAACCGCAGCGCTGATAAAATGCCCGGGTACTGGCGTACTGGGGACGATCGGATGTCTCGGCATATAACCGGGTGCCGCCGCATTGGCGGATGCGCTGTTCCATTTCAGTCAATATCCGTCTGCCCAGCCCGCCGGCCTGGACATCCGGATGGACGGCTATCCAGTACAGGTCGTAGCTTGAAACCGTACAGGCCACCGGACCATAGCACCCGTAACCGGAAAGCTGCCCATTTTTCCGGGCAAACACAAAAAAGTAGCCGCTGCGGTCGCCTTTGTCCAGGCATTCCTGCACCAGTTCTTCGGCCACGTCCACTTCAGCCGGGTAGAAGAAATTCGTGGCTTCCGCCAGGGACCGGACGCGTTTCAGATCCTCGGCCACCGGCCGGCTGTCAAAAACAATCGGGTCCGGCCGGCTTTCCCGTCCGGCCCTGACCGGGTCCCGGATCTCAACGCGGCTGTCCGTCTTGCGTTCTGCATCGGGCAGTTGCGATGCGACGGCGCCCGCCAGTATCCGTTCGATGGCCCGGTCATAGGCAATACCTTGCTCGGCCAGGGCGGCGGCAAATCCCGCGTCAGGTGAAATGCAAGGGTTGGCATTGACTTCCAGAATCCACGGTGCGCCGTGGGGGTCCACCCGGAAATCGACCCGGGCATAGCCATTGAGGCCGAAGACCTCCCAGCAACGGACGGCCAGGTGCCGGAGCCTTTCCAGCAGAAAAGCGTCCTGTTCCGGAAAAACGAACCGCCGGGAGGTGTGATGGTACTCATAGGAATCCGTTTCCCACTTGGCCTTGTAGTCGACGATCCTGGGTTTGCCCTCCGCATACCCGTCGAAAACGATTTCCGCGGGCACCAGGACCTGCACCGACCGGCCGTCCTGCAGGAGCGACAGATTAAACTCCCGGCCTTCGATAAAGGCTTCGGCAAAGGCTTCGCCCCCCAGGCGCGGCGCCCGGGAACGGGCCAGGTTTTCCATCTCGGCCCGTGTTCCGCCAACCAGGGCATCTTCATCCAATCCTATGGAGGCGTGCTCCCAGGCTGATTTGACAATCCACTGCCGCACGGTTCCCGCAGGTTCCGGTTTCAGGCGACCGCCGCCGGTTCCGGCTCCCGTGTGAAACGGATTTGTCCATTCCGGGGTGGGAAGGCCGTTGCGGATCATTTCCGCCTTGGCATGGGTCTTGTGGGTGGTGGCCAGCAGCGATCTGGAGTCGGAACCCGTGAACGGGATCCCCATGGCCTCCAGCAGCGCGGGCACCAGGTGCAGCAGGCGGCCGCATCCGTCCAGGGATTCCACCAGATTGAAGGCCGCGTCGGGCTTCAGGTCCAGAAACTGCTTCTGAAGGGCCGACAGGTTCAAATCGCAGGGCACCGCGACCGGCTCAATTCCCCGGGATGCGAGGGCCCCGGATACCGCCTCGGCCTGCAGCAGCACGTCCTTGTCATCCGGTGAGCTTTTTTCCGATACGGCCTGATGCAACACAAGAACACGCATGGGTTTTTGTCTTAATCCTTTGGCTTTTGGATGCGCTTTGCAATCGAGGCCATGATGGTTTCGATCAGCCGGGAATAGGGAAGGTTCAGCAGCGAACAGAGAATGGGAAGGTCCGATCGCTTCGGGTTTAAACCCGCCAGCGGGTTCACTTCGAGAAAATAGGGAATGCCCGTTTCATCGCATCGGATGTCCACGCGGCCGGCATCCCGGCATCCCAGCACCTGCCAGGCTTTCCGGGCGAGAATTTCCGCCGCGGCAACGGATTCGTCCTGCCCGGGTCGCACCAGACGGTAGCGCACCAGCTCTTCATAGTTTTCCTTGTTCATGAAGGAATAAACCGACTTTTCCGCACCTTCGAGCAGCAGGATTTCCATGGTGCCCAGAACGGCCGCCTCGGCGCCGGTTCCGGTAATCCCCACCGTGAACTCCCGGCCGGTCAGGCATCGCTCAATCAGGGCCGGCTGCCGGAACCTAAAAATAAGATCCAGGCATACCGGGACCAGGTCCTCTTCCCGGTTGACCACGGACCTGCCCGTAATTCCCTTGCTGGATCCTTCGGCCACCGGTTTGACAAAATAGGGCGGCCCGAATTCGGGCCGGCCGGCATCTTCCCTGCCGGCGGCGATCCAGAAATCCGGGGTGCGGAGCCCGGCATCGCGGATGACCCGCTTGGTCATGCCCTTGTGCAGAGTCATGCTCATCACCAGGGGATCGGAAAAAGAGTACTCGATATCGTACACGTCCAGAATGGCGGGGATCTGAGCTTCGCGTCCGATACCGTGCAGGCCTTCGGCGATGTTGAATACCATGTCCCAGCGCTCCCCCTGAACCAGCCGTTTCATCAGCTGGCGGGCATGGCCGATGCGGACGCACTGATGCCCGAGCTGCTGCAACGAATTTTCCAGCGCGTCGATGGTTTCGGCCCGGTCAAATTCAGCGGTTTCTTCTTCACCGTATCCCATGTCCAGATACTCGGACCGGAGGTCATAGGTCAGTCCAATCAGCATTGTTTTCCTCTCCACCTGTTTTGGACAGAGCTTAATACTTCTGCCGGAAAATGCAAGGAAAATGCCCCGGCGAAAATTTTTTCCGGGCCCATGAATGCGCGGGGCGGCAGAGCCCGGCAGTTTCTTTTTTTGTTGACATCCGGCAGCGGTTTTATTAACAAAACTTTTAAGATACCTAATCACACAACTTCCGTTCGCAGGTCTGTGTTGCACGCCAGGGCGGTCGCTATGGTTGTTCCATTTTTTTTCGCAGCGGGTTAACCTAAAAACTTTAGGAGGTTACGTCATGAAAACAAAAGCGCTGGTGCTGCTGGGGATCGTTGCCCTGGCATTTTCAGGCATGGATGCCGCCGCGGCTTCCCTGCGGGAAGAGATGATCGCCAAGGCCCAAAAAGAAAAGGCGCTGGTGCTCATCGGCAGCCTCGCCGAGGACATCCGGACCAGATTGCCGGGTTTCCAGAAGCGATACCCATTCATCAAGATCAAGGATCTGGACATGAACACCAAGGACAGCGTCAACCGGGTTTCCCTGGAAGCCAAGGCCGGGCGGTTGAGCATCGACTGGTCGGGCATCAGCGAGGACGGGGCGGAAATCTTCGTGCGCCAGGGCCTTTCCGCCAGGCATGAATTCCCCCACCTGAAGGATTTCGCACCGGGGTTCCAGCCGCCCCACGGGCTGTGGACCGGCGTTTTCGCCAACCCCAGGGCCCAGGGCGCCTACAACACGGACCTCCTCAAACCGGAGGACGTGCCCAAAACCTGGGAAGACATGGCCGATCCAAAATTTAAGGGCAAAACCATGCTGTCCCGTTCGGCCGAGGATATCCCCGGCCGGCTGGCCTGGCTGTTTCGCGAAAAAGACGGCAAGTGGGGCTGGGATCGTTCCTTTGACCTGTTCACCAAGCTCAAGGCCCATAATCCTTCCATTGCCCGCGGAAACGCCGGCGGCATGCAGCGGCTGGCCGCCGGCGAAGTGTCTATCTTCTGGTTTTCTGCGGTGACCCCTGCCGCGCTGCTGGCCGTCAACAGGAAAGCGCCCCTGGGCCTGATCGCATTTCCCAAATTTTTCGGGGGCGTGCGGGCCTGGACGATCTTCAAGAACGCGCCCCACCCGGCTTCGGCCTGGCTGCTGACCGACTACGTGACGTCCCCGGAAGGACAGTTTGAATTTACCGATAGAGTGCAGGGATTTATCCCGCTGAACCGCAAGGCGAAACCCGGCCGCATGGCTCAATGGGTCGCTGAGCGCGGCGGCACCCTCGAGAACCTGAACGTGATCGACCTGACCAATTTAGAGGAGATTTACTCTGACAAGAACCAGGAAAGATCTGAGAAGTTTTTTTTCAAGCTGCTGGGGCTCAGGTAATAATTGGTGTTAAAAGGCAGGGCCGCCGCATGGCCCTGCCCCCGGCAGCTTGGCCGGGTAATTGGCGCGGGAAAGCCGTTGCATGATTTCGTTTAGATGGTCATTTCCAAGGGTTTGCAGCACAAATTCAACTTCCGCCAGACGCAGGGAAAGATTGGAAAAGGCCCGCTGGTGACGGATTTCGATGATGTTGGCGTTTGAATCACCCAGCAGGCGGGTAATTTCCGACAATGCGCCGGGAGAGTCCGGCACGCTGACCAGCAGCCTTACCAGACGGCCGGAGCGAACCAGACCGCGCTGAATGATGGACGAGAGCGTAAACAGGTCAATGTTGCCGCCGGAAAGGATAATGCCGACCCTGCGGCCTTTGGAGCGCCCGGATTTTTGCAGCAGCGCCGCCAGGCCCACGGCGCCGGCCCCTTCCACCACGGTCTTTTCCACCTCCAGCAGGAGCAGGACCGCCGCTTCAATTTCACTTTCATCCACCAGCACAATTTCATCCACCAGTTCCCGGATCACGGGCAGCGTGAGCCTGCCCGGCTCGGTGACCGCAATCCCTTCAGCGAAGGTGGACGTTTCACAATGCACGGCAATGCCTTGAAGCGCCTGGAACATGGAGGGAAACCGGGCCGACTGGACCCCGATAATCTCTATCTCGGGTTTCAAGGCTTTGGCGGCAATCGCATTGCCCGCAATAAGCCCGCCGCCGCCCACCGGAACCAGGAGCTGTTCCAGGTCCGGGAACGCCGCCAGCATTTCCAGCGCAATCGTGCCCTGCCCGGCGATGATTTTTTCATCGTCGTAGGGATGAATCAGTGTCACCCCTTTTTCCCGGACCAGCTCCTGCGCGTACGCGTGGGCTTCCTGCAGACTGTCGCCATGCAGAATGACTTCGGCCCCGAAGCCGCGGGTCCGTGTCACCTTGACACTGGGCGTAAAACGCGGCATGACGATCGTGGCCGAGACACCCAGCCGCCGGGCATGATAGGCAACGCCCTGGGCATGATTTCCGGCCGAACTTGCGATCACCCCGTTGCGGCGCTGCTGCGGGGAAAGGGACAGCAGGCTGAACAGGGCGCCCCGCTCCTTGAAGGAGGCTGTAAACTGGTCATTTTCAAATTTGAGGATCACTCTGGCCCCGGTTATTTCAGAGAGGGTCTCGGAGGTTTCACAGGGCGTCCGAACGACATGGCCGGCGATCATTTCTGCTGCCTGCTTGATTTCCTGAATCGAAACAGTCAAAATTTATCCTTTCGGAGAAACATGAATATCTCGTAAAAGTCGGATTTTGCCTTGGTTGTCATTCCTAAATCTTAAGAATGGGCATGTTTTTTTTAAACATGACAAAACTTTTATGGAGTGTCAATGTTAAAATCTTAGACCGGCCTGAAGCATTCCTGTGCTTGACAATATCACCGTTTGCAGGGTATATGAAAATAATTCCCTGACGGTTTCGTAAAAAATTAAGTTATGCCGCGGCGCTGTAAACGGAAATAACTTTTAGTTCTCTTAGACCGTCATTCCTACGAAGGCGGGAATCCAGAACTATTTGAACCGCCCGCTGCGCTCAAGTCGCAAAGAACGCTAAGATGAACCAATGAAAAAACCTTTTATTAAAATTCTTCGCGTCCTTTGCGCCTTTGCGGTAAATCGGTCTTTGCTTTTGTTTACAACGGTCAGTTAGACACAAATTAAAGGAGACAGTCATGCACATCGAGCAGGTCGAGGCGGATGTATTGTGTATCGGCGGCGGTATCTGCGGCCTCATGGCGGCGATACGTGCCAGTGAACTCGGCGCAGCGGTTGTGGTGGCCGAGAAAGGAAACACGCTGCGCAGCGGGGCCGCTGCCACGGGTTGCGACCACTTTTCCTGCTACATTCCGGATGTTCACGGCACGGACTTCGACGCTTTCCTGAAAGCAAAACAGCGCGCCAACCCCCGCGGTGCGGCGCCGTCCGGCGGCGATATACAGCGGGTGCTGCTGGAAAAATCTTTCGACATCGTCAAGCTCTGGCAGCGCTGGGGGATCCCGATGAAATATCAGGGAAGATACGAGTTTGCCGGCCACGGCCTGCCCGGGCATGTGCTTTCATCCTTGAAATATGCCGGTCAATCCCAGAAACTCATCCTGACCAAAGAGGCCCTCAAGAGAGGCGTAAAGATCGTAAACCGGGTGATGGTCCTGGATCTGCTGGTAAGCGACGGGGTGGCCGGCGCCGTGGGTGTTCACACCCGGGAAGATAAGATGATTGTTTTCAGAGCCAAAAGCGCGGTGCTGGGCACCGGAACGGTCAACCGGCTCTATCCGGGCCTGACCCCCGGCTGGCTGTTAAATACCCAGCGGCCGGCAACCCTGTCCGGGGACGGCCGCGTCATGGCCTTCCGGGCCGGCGCCGACCTGTGCAACCTGGAGACGACCGCGCATCACAGCAGCACCAAATACTTTGCCAAGTCCGGCGTGGCGACCTATGTCGGTGTCTTGAGAGACCCGCAGGGAAAACCCATCGGACCTTTTGTCACCCGGCCGGACAGCAAATACGGCGACCCCATGATAGACATGGCCCAGAGTATCTACATGGACTATGCCAGGTCAGGCAAGGGGCCGGTTTACCTGGATTTTTCGGGGATATCCGATGAAGATCATGACTACATGATGCATTGGATGCCCCATGAAGGTCTTTCGGCCATGGTCGATCATTTCAAGGAAGAAGGGATCGACACCAGGAAAAACGCCATCGAATTCACCACCTACCCGTTCCGGGGCAGCGGGGGCAACATCCGGCGCAATGCAAAGGCGGAAACCTCCCTTAAAGGGCTCTATGCCGCCGGGGATGAGACCGGCGGCGGGGGCATCGCCGGGGCGGCCACCTTCGGCTGGATTGCCGGAGATAATGCCGCCCGCTACGCCGGGAGTGCCGCCGCACCGGACATCGGCCGGGAAATGCCCCGCATCGAGAATCAAAAAGAGTCTCTAACGAGCATGCGCGCCCGGACCGTGGGGCCGGACTGGGAAGAGGTGAATATCGCCCTGCAGCACACCATGCTGGACTACGCCGGATTTGTCCGGTCCGAAACGCTGCTCGATGCGGGGCTGAGGCATCTGAGAAGAATCAGGGACAAGGCCCATGCCACGATGATCGCATGCAGTCAGCATGACCTGGTGCGCGGTCTTGAAACCTTGAACCTGCTGGACCTGGGTGAGCTCGTATTTATGGCCGCAAAGGAAAGAAAGGAAACCAGGGGCCTGCACGTGCGCGCCGATTACCCCTATGCCAACCCGCTGCTGGACGCAACCCTGGTGGTGAAAAAGTCTGGCGGGGTAACAGTCACCGAATGGAAATAACAGGGACGGTTTCGTAAAAAGCCTCCCGCCTTTGGCGGGACGTTGCGCTGCATTCCGTTGCGATTGCGGCGTACGAAAAGTACGCCTCATCGCACGAAATTTGCGCGCCTTGAATTTAGAGCTTTTTACGAAACCGTCTGAACTTTGGCTTTTTACGAAGCCGTCAACAGGAGTGTGAAACTATGCCGCCCGTAATCAACCAGGACCTTTGCATCAGCTGCGGTCAGTGTGTCGACATCTGTTCCGAGGACGTATTCTTTGGATCTGAAGAGGGCCGTATCCCGGTGATCACCCACCCCAAAGAATGCTGGCATTGCAATGCCTGCGTCCTGGACTGTCCCGTACAGGGGGCGGTGACCCTGCGGATTCCGCTGCCCATGCTGATGGTTTACAAATAAGGGAAGAGAGGTTTTCATGAACGCCCGTCTCACAGCGATGCTTGTTTTGATTTGCCTGGTTCTTATTTTTGTTTTTCAAAACATCGACACCATTACCCTATCCTTTTTGATCTGGGATGTGTCCATGCCCCGGGCGTTGATGCTCTTTATTACCCTGACCGTCGGGGTTGTGATCGGTATTCTGGCCAGGATGACAAAACCGGACCGGGAAAACAAATAACCGGTAAAAAAGAAAGCCCGCGCCTGTGCCGTGCACAGAAGCGGGCTTTGATTTCATGTGGTGTCAGATAAGATTATCCCGGAAGGATCAATCTCCCTTTTCGGCCTTTTCACTTTCGGCCTTTTCTTTCTTCTCTTCGGTCTGGGGCGCTCCGCCTTCTTCCTGGCTGTAACTGGTCAGGGGAATCGCTACGCCCATCACGAACACCAGCATCAGAATCGCTACTAATCTTTTCATTTTTTTATCCTCAATGTGATCGCCTGTACGGGGATCCGTACAGGGTTTGTTGTTATACGGTACCTGACAGAATTATCCCGGAAGGATCAATCTCCGCCGCCTTCACCCTTTTCGGCCTTTTCGCCCTTGTCTTTGGCTTTTTCTTCGGTCGACGCTCCGCCTTCTTCCTGGCTGTAACTTGTCAGGGGAATCGCTACGCTCAACATGGTCACCAGCATCAGAATCGCTACTATTCTTTTCATTTTTTTTACTCTCCTTTTTGTTGTTGTCCCTTTAATCTATCGGTCCTTTATCACTTTCTCGCCACCGGAACCGCTTTTGATGTTGGGTATTGCATCAACCGTGCCAAATCGTATCATATTGAATTTATTTAATTTATTTTTTTAGACCCCCCCCGCATTCAGGAAAGGCAGGTTCATGTATGCGGTGACGCGATGGACGGGAAAAGTTCCGGAAGGCGCTGTAATCGACTAACATATTGAATTTAATACTAATATAAGATGTGAACTGGAAATTCTTAATTTATGAGGCATCGGAATCCATAGTTCCGAAAAGAGCATCCGGAGAAAATTGCCCGGACGATTGCGGTTCATGGCAGCGTCCCTCCGGGAAGAATTGCGTCCGGATGCTGCAGAATGGTGGCGGTTACATGACTGCCCACGCCGGCATGGCTGACGGCCAGGCCGCGCCTGGCGCCCTTGACCTGCATATCGGTCCAGTCGGAGGGCTTTGTCCGGTTGAACCGCGCCCATTTTTCCGGGTCCCCGTGCATCTCGCCCCACCGGTTCCAGAGATGATGGCCCACCTCAATCACCTGCATGATCCCTGTCGCGCCCACGGCGTGCATGCAGCCCAGGAGCCCTCCTGAAATGTTGGCGGGAAGCTTTCCCGGCTTTCCGGTGCGCGGATGGGTATGATAGCAGTCGCCGCTCTCCACGAAGGTCCTGCCCTCCCCGTAGGGCCGGATGCCGATGTCCTCGTAGGTCTGAATGTCCGATATGGTAAAAGCGTCATGGAGCTCCACCAGGTCCAGATCCTCGGTCGGATCGTTTACCCCTGTCATGCGGTAAGCATAGTAGGCCGCCATTCTGGCAGCCAGAAAACCCGTGAAGCCCGGGTACCTGTCGCTGCCGGGGAACCGCTCGGCCAGGTCCTCGTACTGCTCCCGGGTCTCGTGCGGCAGCAGCGGTATCTGCATGGTCCGGCGGTCCGCGACCCTGAGGGTGTGGCTGGCGGCCGACACATCGATGCGCAACGGATCATCGGTAAGCTCAAAGGCGGTTTTCTCATCGGCCAGTATCGCGCAGGCGGCGCCCACGGACATCAGGCAGCAGTCCAGCGCCCTGAGCGGATACGCCACCACCGGAGAGTTGAGCACATCTTCGACCGTTATCTTCATGGGCCCCTGGGCATGGGGGTTGAACCTTGCGTATCCGCGGTTCTTCACGGCAATCTCGGCCATGGTTCGCCGGAAGCTGTCCTCCTGCCTGCCGAACACCTGCCAGTAACGCTGGGCCATGACCGCGTAGTAACCGGTGTATATATGCCCCAGGGGAGTTTCCCAGTCCTTGTCCGCTGCAAAGTAAATGTAGTTGTTTCCCTCGTCGGTGGGGACCTCGTCCATCCTTTCCCAGCCCATGGCCAGGACGCAGTCGGAATAACCCGATGCCACCGTCTTGTATGCCTCCCACAAGGTGGACCCGCCCGTTGCGCCGCCGGTCTTGATGCCCACGTTGCCCAGCGGGTCAAGGCCCAAACGGTCGTGAATGACGGCCTCGCCGAGAAGCTGGTCGCCGAAATGATCCGCAAAGTGCCCGTAATAGCACGAGTGGATGTATTTTTTGAGTTGGCCGGGTGCGGCGCCGATGAACCGGGCCGCCTCGGTCAGGGCATCGACGGCCAGCTCCTCGGTCCGCTTCTCCGGGATCGCCCGGGCAAACTTGGACATGCCCCCGGTCACCAGGTACACGGGCCGCTGCATCCTGGGTATCTTGAGCTGTTTGTCACTGAAAGTTATCATTGCCTGTCACCCCCCGGGCATACACCCGGGTGTCCGGAATCGATTCGCAGATACACACCGCGGTTTTTGCAATCCCAGGTTCCTTATACCAAGTAAGATGAAAACGGTAAAGTTTTTAGATTGACCGGCATCCGGGTTTGCCCTATACTTGGGCATCTGAATAAAAAAGCCTCTCATCAACTTTCATGCAAAGGAATTGCGATGGCGCTATCGGATATAATCAACCCGAAATCAGGCCAGGCCTTCATGATGTGCAATGAAGCCATCGTACGGGCCGGGATAGAAAGCGACGTCAAGGTGGTTTCCTTTTACCCTGGTGCGCCCACCAGCGAGATTCTGGACACGTTCGGTGCGGCCCAGGCGCACTTTGACTATCACTTCAGCATTGCCACCAACGAGAAAGTGGCGCTGGAAACCGTAGCCGGGGCTTCCATGGCCGGTTTTCGGACGCTGACGTCCATGAAGTCAGTGGGACTGAACGTGGCGGCGGACGCGTTTTTTTCCCTCGGGTACACCGGAACCAAAGGCGGCATGGTGGTGGTCGTGGCAGACGACCCGCATTGCCACTCATCCCAGAGTGAAGAAGACGGCAGATTTTTCGGCCCCGGAGCCTACATTCCCATGATGGAACCCGCCGACCCGTCCGAGGCCCGCCGGATGGTGATGCATGCTTTTGAAGTCTCCGAACGCCACCGGGTCCCCGTGCTCGTGCGGACGACCACGCGGGTCAACCACCAGAGCGGCATCGTGAGACTGGGCCCCGTCAAAAGAAAAGCATTCAAGAAAGCCAAGTGGTCCGAAGTCGGTGAGACCTACTTCACCGTGGGCGAAATTGCCCGCCGCAACAAGCTCAAGGCGCTGGAACGGGCGGCCGCCCTCCAAAACGAATTTGAAGACTCAGCTTTCAACGTCGTCACCAAAGGGAAGGGGGATTTCGGGATCATCACCTCGGGGGTCGGCTATTGTTACGCGGTGGACGCCGGCCGGGCGCTGAAAATCAAGCCGCACATCCTGAAGCTGGGCACCACCTACCCGCTGCCGGAAAAAAAGATCACGGCCTTTCTCAAGCCCTTAAAACGCGTTGCGGTGGTGGAGGAGCTTTCGCCCTATCTGGAGCACGCGGTCAAACGGATTATCCACGATCAGGGGTTGGCTGTTGCGGTGATGGGCAAAGGGACCGGGCACTTCAGCGAGGCGCTGGAATATAACGTGTCTATCGTGGCCCAAGCCCTGGCAGCCATGACCGGCGCGGACAACCCCCTGGAATACGAAACGATCCTGAAACGCGCCAATGACCTCAAATCCGTTCTGCCGGATAGAATTCCGATATTTTGCGCCGGCTGCCCCCATCGCGCAACGCTCCGGGCCATCCAACAGGCGATCAAGGGTCGCAATGTGATTTATAATAATGATATCGGCTGTTACTCCATGGCGTTTTTTCCCCCGCTGAACTTTTCCGATTCGATGCTCTGCATGGGCGCATCACTGGGTTTGAGCGCCGGCATGGCCCCGGTGCTCGAAGACAGTGTCATGGCCATGGTGGGGGACTCCACCTTTTTCCACGCGGCCCTGCCCGGCCTGGTCAACGCGGTCTACCAGAACCTGAACATCACGATCTTTATTCTCGACAATGAGGTGACGGCCATGACCGGCCAGCAGGTCCACATGGGGACCCCGGAAGGACGGGGAATGCCCCCCGGCAAAAAACGGATCATGATCGAAGAAGTGTGCCGGGCCATCGGGGTGGAACACCTTAAAGTCGTGGACGCTTATGATGTCAAAGGCAACGTCGCGCTGATCAAAGCGGCTTTGGACTTTCAGGGCCCTGCAGTGATTGTTTTCCGCCGGTCCTGCGCCCTTCACGGGGACCGCATCAAGCGCCGCTCCGGCGTTCCCATCATCCCCAATGCGGTGGACAAGGCCGCATGCCAAAAACCGCACGCCTGCATACGGGAATTTTACTGCCCGGCGATCACCTTCGATGCGGATGACCGGGCAGCGCGCATACAGCCTGAAACCTGCGACGGTTGCGGTGTTTGTGCTCAAATCTGCCGTTTCGGGGCGATCCACCCTGTGAGCGCCAAAGGCCCTGGAAAGGAGAAAAAAAAATGAGCGGGAAGAAAGGTTTCGACATGGTCCTTGCAGGGGTCGGCGGCCAGGGAATCGTCATGCTCTCCAACGCGCTGGGCAATGCGTGCCTGGCGGCCGGCCAAAAGGTTATCACCGGAGAACTCCATGGCCTTTCCCAGCGAAGCGGTTCGGTTTACATCCACATGCGCATCGGCGGGGATGTCCTTTCGCCGCTGATTCCATACGGCCAGGCCGATGCCATCGTGTCTCTGGAGGGCATGGAGGCCCTGAGGTACATCGAGTACCTGAAAGAAAACGGCGTGATCATTATGAACAGCCGGCTGATCCATCCGCCCGTGGAGGTGGCCCGGTTGTCCAGGGAAAAGCGTGTGGATTTTGTCGCCCTGGACAGCATTCTTGAAAAAATGAAGGTTGTGACCTCCGGCATCGCAGCAATCGACGCCCTTTCCCTGGCCCATAAAGCCGGTGAACCCCTTGCTGAAAATGCCGTCTTTATCGGCGCGCTGTCGTGCCTGGCAAGTTTCCCCCTGTCTGCGGAGCAACTGAAAAAAGGGCTGCTGAGGGTGTTGCCGGAGCAAGCCGCGGAGAAAAATATGCGGGCCTTTGATCTGGGTCAGCAGGCCGCCTACGAAACACTCTGCGGGCAACTGGAGTGCCGGATGCCTTGAACGGCGCCTGGTCATTCGGTCTCACCTTGTTTGCTTTTGGAGAGTTCTATGTTTCGCTGTGCTAAATTTCAAAAACTCGTTCGCTTCGCGAACTCAGACAGTTTGAAATTTAACGCTACGCTTCAACAAGAACTCTTATCCAAAAGCCTCCAAACGGATTCGACCCGACCACCCAGGCGCGCTTCAAACGGAATATATTTTTGACAGGATTACACGGATGGACAAGATATTCATTTCAAAGGAGAAAATTACATATGGCCGATTTACGACTCAAATTTGTTGCGGGCAGGCATGCAGGCAGGTTCCAGGCCATTTTTGACGGCCGGGTAAAACCCGAGGGCATCGAACTGAATGCGTCCGTCATGCCCATTGATGAACTGTTCTGGCGTGTCCCGAATGTTGACGATGTCGATGTAGCCGAACTTTCCATCACCGGCTACATGTGGGGAATCCAGCACGGCAAGCAGTGGATCGCGCTACCCGTGTTCCCCGGCTGGGTTTTCAGCTGCCACACCGAAACGCTGTGCAATGTGGATGCCGGCATTGAAAAGCCGGAAGACCTGAAGGGCAAGCGCGTGGGTGTGCCCGAATACCCGGTAACCGCGATCACCTGGATCCGGGACGCCTTCAAAACCCGCTATGGTGTCCGGCCGGAGGATATCTTGTGGTACGAGGAACGCACCGCCGAATACAGCCATTACCGGCCCCAAGGCTACACCCCCCCGGAGGGAGTCCGGGTCGAAATCATCCCGAAAGAAAAACGCCTGTGCGACATGTTGATTGCCGGCGAGCTGGATGCGGTCACACGCTATTTCGGCAAGCCTGAAAATGCAACCGCCACCCACCCCGGAGACCGGTCCCACATACCGCTGCCCAAGCTCGGCGAGCACCCCAAAACCAGGTGGCTGTTCGCCGACCGCAAGGCCGCCGCCATCCAATACCACAGGGAAATCGGTTTTCTCCAGCCGATTCATTGCGTGATCATCAAAAAAGAGATCGCTGAAAAACACCCATGGGCGCCCTTGAGCCTTTACAACGCCTTTGCCCGGGCGATTGCCCTGGCCGCCGGCGTGGACTACGTGTCGCCGCACAGTTATACCCTGAGCAAGCAGGAGCAGGTGGAAGTCATCGGGCCCGACTTTTCACCGGCCGGTCTCAAAGCGAATCTGCCGGCCATAACAAAAATTTTGACCCTTTGTGACCAACAGGGCTACGTTTCCAGGGGCCGCCCGTTCACCGTGGAAGAATTCTTTCACGCCAGCACCCTCAATACTTAAGGCGAGAATTTCAACCGGAGGCGTCCTGAAGGAAGTGCCCTGGGGGTGAATACATTGAGTATTTTGAGGATTGAAATTACAAATATCAAATTACAAATACCAAACAATTTCCAATGACCAAAATTCGAAAAT
>JAUYIZ010000394.1 GCA_030688615.1 Desulfobacterales bacterium
TTTTTCCATATGTTGGAGATTCCTCAAAAATTCAAAGCAGGTGTGGTTGGCATCCAGCCATATCCTTTAATGATCTTGTTATTGATATGGTTAAGGCACCTATGAAGCGCTTAAAATGTCGTGTGTCACGATATTTGGGACGGTCATATCATGTTTTGTGAGACCCAATAATGTTATGTAGTTATAGATAGTTATCCGGACCATGGGTTTCAGTAGCGTGAGACGGATGCCCTGTTATCAATGGGTTACAGCCACCCCCCACGAGACGTAGTACATTTCATTTCGATGAGACAATTGAGTATTGATATTATTACATTTACTCAACTGAACAGAATGAGGGCGTGAAATATGTGACCCAATGGCCGTGAAACGCGAGCTCCAAAGTGCGTGGTACGCGACACTTAAAATGCTCCGGTCAAAATTCTTCGAGAAACGATTGTGATCGTTGAAAAAATCAATCATCTTCAAAGAAGAGCATCCATGCAGAAAAACAGAATCCGCCGCCTTCCTTCCATCGTCAAGGAACTGGCCTCCGGAGGATATGCACAATTTGCTGCAAACTGGGGAAGCGTGGCCATGGATTTACTTTTCAGGTGACCTCTGGAATGCCGTGTCTTATGAGCATTCTCAGCTTATACGGCACAAAGTGAATGAGTGAGGTAAAGTTTCTACTGGAAATATAATCTTTTTGAAATATTTTATGACGGGTTTTCAATATTTTATTGCGATTTATCAGCAGGGACTTAAATGAATAAACGTAAATATTACGGAGTATTTTTGTATCGTTCTTGCACAATGAAATGAATATTCCTTCTAACAGCAACACTAAAATGTGCAACGGAAGTATTATGAACAAGACCGGGGCAGGATAACACAACGCCATTACATAAAGCCTGTTGCGCTCACTCAAGGCTCGTCTTTTCAGTGTGGTGGCAAGACGGTTTGCAACAATTTTGCCCCCTCCCAGGCTTTTGCCAACCCAATGTCTGTATCCTGATTTCATGATCACGCGAACAGGATGACCATAGAGCCTCGCAAGACAGCATATATACATATCTTCATGCATGGTGGTAAACCAATCCGGGAACCCGCCCGTCTCTTGCCAAATCCTTCGCGGCACCCACAGGCATGCCCCTAAAACCATGCTGACATCGCTACGACTCAAATCCTGGTTTGGGATGCTGTTTAGAAACGGATCCAAAAAGATACCAAAGTCGATCAGTTCTCCGGTTGCCGCATCAAATTGGCGAATGCCATAAATGCATGGCTGCTTTTCGGATTCAGCATACTCATAGAATGTTCCCAGGGCATTTGAAAACAGCACGGCGTCATTGTTGAGGATTAAAATATATTTCCCTCTTGACGCAGCAACCATTCTGTTATTGCTCACGCAAAATCCAACATTTTCTTCGCTTGCGATCAAGATTACATTTGGGAAACTACGTTTAAGCACTTCAACCGACCGGTCGGAAGAGGCATCATCATGGACGATAATCTCAAAGGGGAAATTACAATCCTGTTCCATAACGGACCGCAGGCATTCTTCTATCACCCCAATACCGTTGTAATTTGCGATACAAATGGAGCAAACCGGTCCATTGAATAGTGGCTTCACCTTTTGAATACCGTTTTTCAAAGGTCTCAAGTCCTGATGTTAATTTCCAGCCCTGTGCAGCCGAATAGTTCTTACGAGACTTCTCAGCGATCGAAATACTCTTAGGATTTCATCCTTGTCCTTCATGTGTTTAAGGGTTTGCAACGCAAACCGGGGTCTGAAATAAAACTCTCTGTAGGCGCGCGCCAGAATATGCTCCAGGTCGCTGCGGGTCATGTCCTGAGTTGCCATTACCGGGCCGTGGGTCATATCAAACTCTCTGAAGCTTTTTGCCAGCAAAAGACCTTTATCCCTTGCATAATCGTACAGGGATGTTCCCGGATAACACATGGCAATAGAAAACTGAACCTGATCGGGACTCACTTGTTTGGAGAACTTAATGGTCTGCTCCACAGTTTCCCTGGTATCGTAGGGAAATCCAAACATGAACCCGCCAAGTGCCTGAATCCCGTTTTTCTTCACCAGCCTTATCCCTTCCTCGATCTGGGCCAGGGTCAAGCCCTTGCCGATTCCGTCCAGCACTTCCTGCGAACCGCTCTCAACCCCTAAGCGAATCATTTTGCATCCGGCCCGCCGCATCTCCCCAAGCATCTCATCGTCTATATTGTCGACACGGCCATTACAGGTCCAGATCAGGCCATACTTCTCTTTGCGCAGGCGGCGGCAGAATTCCAGCACCCTTTCCCGACGCGTGGTAAAGGTGTCATCGTCAATGTTCAGTTCCCTTACGCCGTAGCGTTTGACCAGCATACCTATTTCGGCGAAAACATTGTCCAGGCTGCGAAACCTCTGCTTATGCCCGTACATGCTCTGGGGCCACAGGCAAAAGGCACAATGGTAAGGACATCCCCGGGAGGTCATCATATTCATAAAAGGCCTCCTGGAATACCAGGCTTCCAGATACCATTGCCACGGGATAATATCGCGATCAGGAAAGGGAATTTCATCCAGATCCTGGGCCATATCGCCATCCCCGTTGTCGACGATTTCGTCGCCCTTGCGATAGGTAATACCTTTGACAAAGTCGAGGGTATCTATATTTGCGACCACATTGGCAATTTTGGCATCAAATTCGTGGCGAATAACCACATCTATCGCCGCACATTCCTCCAAGACATCCCTGTGGAAATATGTCGCATGCGGTCCTCCCACAATGATCCTGGCGCCCGTTGCATCTTTCAAGGAAATCAAACTGTCGTAGTCAGCATCTATGGAGGGTGTGGTCGTTTCCATAAAAATGACGTCGGGCTTACTTTTCTTAACCGCTGTCAGGGTCTGGTCAAAATTCAAGTCCTGGATGACAGAATCTATGTAAGTGACTTTGAAACCAGCGTTTTTGAGCTGGGATGCACTGTAAGATAGAAAAATGGGATATTGCAGGAACTTATCGCTTCTGTGTTTTATGATCCTGTTCTGTGATCTTGTTCCATAGCCTTTACCGGGCCACGGTGGATTAATGATTAGAACCTGCATAGGAATCCTTGTTGTGCTTGGCGAAAAAAAAACCAATAGACTGTACCAGCACGCTTGTACCCAATAAGAAAAGCACAAGGGGAAATTTCTTATTTCTGTAATAGGTTTTGAGAATATTTCCGGTCGACCAGATTCTCAATGAAAGAAAATTCACTTTATCAGAAACCCTGGTTGAAAAAATAAAACTGCTCACACCTCTGCGAAATTGCCATCTCACAAAATCCCTGAATGAATCCCGGGCGCCATGATATACCAGAACATCCGGGCAGTATTTTATCCTGTAATTCAGCTTCCTTATTTTATAGGCCAAAAGACTGTCCTCTCCGCCTGCATACGGGAAGTACCCATCGAAACCACCAATTTCCAGAAAGATGTCTTTTTTGATTGCACAATTGCAGCAGCTGAGGCTGTCAGTAAAACCTTTCGGGTCCACCCGCCAGATCTTATCAAACCCTATGGCACCGCCTGCAGGAAACCCGAGTGCTGATATTGAATCTCCCAGAAAAGTTGAGGGTAACAGGGCAACTTTACCCATTATGGCTTCCGTGTCATCTTCAGAAAAATGTCGCTGGATGTTTTCCAGCCAGTTGTTCCCTGCTATACAGTCACTATCAGTAAAGGCAAGTATG
>JAUYIZ010000406.1 GCA_030688615.1 Desulfobacterales bacterium
CTGCCGGCTCTGCTATAATAAAGACAAGGAAAGTCTGGCGGCCTGACCTGCCTTTTTTATGCAAACATAGAAAACCTGGTCCTCAGGGCCAGGATATTTACGATTTCACAATAACCGGCTCATGAATAAATCGGCCTTGCATTTTCAGACCATCATCGATTTGGCGCGAAACCTGCGCAGTGGAAAACTTTCACCGGTGGAATTGACCGAGCATTTCCTCGCCCGTATCCAGAAGCTGAACGGCAGGCTGAATGCCTTCCGGCAGGTATGTCCCGGGCGGGCCCTCAAAGAGGCAAAGGCGGCTGAAAGGGCCCTGCGGGCAGGGCAGGATCGGGGCGTGCTGCACGGTATCCCCTACGCGCTCAAGGATATTTTCGATGTCCAGGGCCTGGCGACCGCGGCCGGCGCCCGTGTGCTTGAAAAAAATATCGCGGCCCGGGATGCGTTCACCGTGCAACAGCTTTCCCGGGCGGGAATGATTCTGCTGGGAAAGACCCATACGGTTCAACTGGCCTACAGCGGCATCGGCATCAACCATGATTACGGCACGCCCCATAATCCCTGGAACCAGACGCATTACATCCCGGGTGGCTCCAGCAGCGGTTCCGCGGTGGCGGTGGCCGCGGGGATGGCGCCTATGGCACTGGGCAGTGACACGGGCGGGTCGGTTCGCATTCCGGCAGCCTTGTGCGGGGTTACGGGGTTAAAGACCACTGTAGGACGAATCAGCCGGGCCGGCGTGTATCCTTTAAGCTGGACGATGGATTCGGTCGGACCGCTGACCCGCTCGGCAGAAGATGCGGCGCAGGTTTACAACTGTCTGCAGGGCGTGGATCCTGAGGACGACAGCACCTGGAACATGCAGCCCCAGGACGGGGTGCAAGGGTTAAAAAACGGGGTCCGGGGGCTTCGGCTGGCATTTGCCGAATCCATGTTCGGCCAGGATCTTGATGCCGAAGTGGCGCAAGCCGTCAGGCAGTGCGGCCAGGTTTTTGAAAACATGGGCGCGCAGGTGGAGCGCATCGAATTTCCGGAAGCCCGGGCGGTCTGGCAGCTGAATCGGCAGGGGTTGATCATCGCAGCCGAGGCTTACGCAAACCACAAAGAACTGGTGGATTCACAGTTTGACCGGCTGGATCCTGTGGTTGCCCTCCGGATCAGAAAAGGCAAAGATTTCAGCGCGTCCGAGTACCTGGAAAATGCCTTGGAATGGAGGCGGCTGCGAAAAAATATCCATGACTCCCTGAGAAACATCGACGGCCTGCTTGTTCCGACCACCTCCATCGCCGCCCGGCCTGTTTCTGTGATCGACCAGAGCATGGAAACATACTTTCAATACAATTTAACTTATCTTCGGAATACTTCCGTGGGCAACATGCTGAATCTGTGCGGCTTATCGGTCCCTTGCGGCTTTACGCGGCAGGGATTGCCCGTGGGGCTTTTAATTTACGGCAAGCCGTTTCAGGAAGACCGGGTCCTTCAGGCCGGGTATGCGTTCCAGCAAGTCACCGATTGGCATAACAGGACGCCCGATCTTTCCTGGGTTGATGCCGCTGAACCGCAACAGCGAGCGCTAACCCCGCAGCTTGCTGCGGGGTTAGCGAGCGAATCAAAAAATGGTTAAAATTCCTTTCGGTCGAAGATTCCCTGCAGCTTGCTGCAGGGTCTTCAATTGCCATAAAATATCGTGATACTATTTTATCCCCTCAGCCGCGGTTAATTCACCGACAAAGCTTCCCACGATGACGCGGCTTTTAATTTTTACAAGAAGATGCCTGGGGTCGGCGGAGACCCACAACTGAATTTTTGCATTTTTGCTTTTTTGGAACACCCCTCCCAGGTCTTTTATGTCCGGTTCCACCAGAAAAGTGTCATAGACGCCGCCGGGCAGGGTGAGTTTTTCTCTTTTTACAATGACGGCCTTGCCGACCACCAACTTTTTCCCGTCGGTTACGGGCAATTCGATGGTTAAATTGTCTTTTAAATCAAGGCGCCGCAGGTAGTAAAAGGCGGATAAAGGGTCAAAAGTTCCGGGGGGGATGGAGATCGGCTTTTCCTTTTTATTGAAATTGGTGTAGTGGGCTTCATTTTTTGATCGGTCGAATTCAATCAGCACATCCCGCCGGTGGCTTCCTTCCCGCTGCTTTTTTTTGTAAAAAACGCTGGAGGCCATTTCCAGGTCCGTGTAGGCATCCACCCGGTCCCGAACCTTGTAAAAAATATCCGCAAAGGAATTGGTCCGGGCGGTCATGATAAAATGGAAAACGTCAACCCGGTTGATTTTCTTTACCGGGGCCACCTCAAGGACGGCCGATCCCACCGGTATCAGTTCCCATTTGAGCGTATAGGAGAGTTTTTCTCCGGGCTGGAAAGGCTCCGGGTGCGGGCCGGCAGGCAGACTCACAGGCCAGAGTAACACCAAGATGGCTGCCCAGAGGTTCGATTTCATCAAATACCAATTAAAATCAGGCCCGCCGCAGTCAGAAAAGCCCGCACGGTTTTATTGCATTTCCCCCAGAAAAAATACCCTTGAAGACCCCCTGCGATCATGGCGGCCCCGGCCAGTCCGGTGAGCGTTGCTTTGGCAATTTCAAAGAAGCTTCCCTGCAGCAGCAGGCCGGGATGATAGATAAAGGCAAAGGGAACGACGAAAATGGCCGCGCCCAGTTTGACGGCGTGCAGCCCGGTTTTCCAAATATCTTCGCCCGTGATGCTGCAGGCGGTATAAACCGCCAGGCACACCGGGGGGGTTATGAATGAAGCCAGTCCGAAATAAATCACAAACAGGTGCGCGGCAACGGGGGGTACTCCCAGCTTCACCAGCGCCGGCGCGGTAAGTATCGCCAGGGTTATGTAGGCCGGGAGCGCGTCCAGTCCCATTCCCAGAACGAAGCTGGCCCCGGCCACCAGCAGCAAGGTAATAAAGAGGTTGCCTGCGCCGAGATTTACCAGAAAGCCGGAAATTCTCACGCCCAGGCCGCTCAGTTCCAGCGACCCCATCAGGATGCCGATGGAGGCGGTGACGATTCCCACGGTCAACCACCGGTAGCAGCTTCCCTCGAAAGCTTTTACTACCCGCTGCAGGCTCAAATGATCCCCGGGATTTTTCGACAGGAAGCTCACCCCGATCAGTACCGGCAGCGCTCCCAGGGCGCTCCAGGCCGGAAGCAACTGCTTAAAAAGCAAAAGATAGACCAGCAGCCCGATGGGCAACAGGTAAAACCACCCGTTTTTAAATATTGCTCCGACTTTTTCCCCGGCAGGGGCATCACGGGTCAGACCATCCCGGCGGGCCACAAAATCAACCGAGATGAACAGCACCACATAGTACAGTATGGCAGGCGTTACGGCAGCGACCACAACCTCCGGATAGCCGATCCCCAGCCATTCCGCCATGACAAAAGCAATCGCTCCCATCACCGGCGGCAGTATCATGCCCCCGCTGGAGGCAACGGCCTCCACGGCCCCGGAAAACGCCGGGCTCATGCCGTATTTTTTCATTAAAGGGATCGTGAAAACACCGGTGGTCGCCACATTGGAGGATGGAGATCCGGTGAGCATCCCGAACAGGCCGCTGGCCACGACCGAGGCTTTGGCTGGCCCGCCCGCCATCCGCCCTGTCAACGCCATGGCAAGGTCGATGAACCACTTGCCGCCTCCGGAGGCTTCAAACACGGCGCCGAAAACCAGAAAGGTAATGATGATCGTGGTGGCCACCGCAAAAGGAATACCGAAAATACCGCTGCTGCCGACATAAACCGTAAATCCGAAGCGATGCGGAGAGAGCGCCGGCCCCCGGAGGATGCCCGGCAAAAC
This sequence comes from Desulfobacterales bacterium, assembly GCA_030688615.1. Taxonomy (GTDB): domain Bacteria; phylum Desulfobacterota; class Desulfobacteria; order Desulfobacterales; family JAUYIZ01; genus JAUYIZ01. The sequence goes on from JAUYIZ010000406.1 coordinate 3,817, forward strand.
CTGCTGGAACAGAATGGTGCACCCGATGACCACGATGATGATGGGAATCGGCCATCCCAACCTGAGCCGGGCCGCCCCGATCAGCGAAACAACCAGCAAGGCAACGATGACCAGCCCCGTGGAATCGAGATACCCGGTATAACCATAAGCCAGATAGCGGTCATAAAACAGGACTGGAAACAGGGTTCCGATGGAGCCCATAGCCAGAAGCAGCCCGTAACTTATTTTCTTTCTCAAGCGGGAAGTGCTGGAAATGAGAAGCGAATAGACCATTACTAAAATCAGAAAAAGGCTGACGGACCTGAACTGGACGGCCGGGATGAAGAATCCGGCGAAGGTCAGCAATCCGCTGGCCGTCACCAGGTGGTACAGGGTTGTGCCGATGGCGACCGTGGACAGCCACTTGGTTTTCTTCCCGGGGGGCATTGAAATACCTTCCTTAATTTTCTGAGCCGCAACAGCGGGCGCGGCGTCCGTCCGCCGGGGCGTTTTGACGGACGGGCTGCGGGGTCAATTCCCCGGTTCGGACGATTGAAGCCGGTCAAGCTTGTCGTTCCAGACGCCTATTTCCTTAAAAGCTTTGACGGCGCCGCCGTGAAAAGGAATCGGAGGGTTGTCCAGGGTATTTTTAACGGTCCATTGTCTGGCCAGGGCATGGATACTTTTCAACTGGTCCTGGTTTTTGTGCACGGACATTACCATCTTATAGGCAATCTCATCCGGCAGGTCCTTTCCGGCCATGATCGCCATCCGGGTCGCCAGCACGGGCCCTGCCTTGATGATTCCGGTGGCGTTTCTCAACTTGTGAGACCCTGTTTTCAAGGTCATCAGGGTAAAACCCTTTTTAAACAAGGCCTGAATCGCCGGCGCTTTGACCTGTTCCTCCGTCAAGGCCAGAATGACGAGAGGTACGGCACGGGCGACCTGCTGAAAAGCTGCTGCGGTGGGATTTGTGGGGTTTACAATCCCGGCCACAGCGCCGCTTCTGAGGGCATTGAGGGCCTCGTTGGATTCGGTCGTCTCGACAACTTTTACATCCTTTTCTTCCAGCCCCCCCAGCTGGAAATATGCATTGGCAACGGCCGCTATGTCGGCCAGACTGGGCCGTCTTCCAACGATGGTTTTACCTGCCAGGTCCTGAAAAGAATTTATGCCGGCCGACTCCCTGACTACCAGATATCTGGGGGTCAGATTGCCTTGTAACAGCAACCGCAGCGATGCGGCCGGTTTCTCCCGGGCGAATTGCACCTCCCCGTGGAAGGAATTATAGGCCGTGGGCGTGTTGACCATGGCAAGTAACATATGTTTGTCACGCACGGCACGGGCGCTGGCATCCGATCCGCCAAAGGATTGAACGGATATATTGATGCCTGTATCCCGTGTGATTAAATCGGCAATCCCCACACTGATGATGTAGGGTACCGAGCCCGTGGAACTTGTCGCCAAAGAAAACGAGGCCGCTTCGCTCCCCTTGGCGTGGTTGCTAATGAGCCCGGTGGCCGGCAAAACCAGCAGAAGGGCAACGCACAGGGTCCAAGTCATAAAATTTTTCATTTTTAATCTCCTTTTTTTTGATCTCCCTCTTGGGTCATTTTCGATATTTTTCTCGATCGGTGTCCTTTTCCACCAGTTCGGTCAGACCTCCTTTTGAAAATTTATTAATCTTCAGCCCGCCGGAAAGCCTGGGAAAATCCGTCATGATGCAGAGCTCGTCCGGCAGCTTATGCGGGGCAATCTTTCCGTTTAAAAATTCGCGCACCTCTTTTAACGTAACGGTTTCATTTCTTGCCGGAACAACGCAGGCGCAGATGCTTTCCCCCAGAACCGGATTGGGGGTCGCAACGATGCAGGCCTCGTCCACTTTCGGGTGCTCGATCATCAGCGACTCGAGCTCATAAGGATAAATCTTATAGCCCCCGCGATTGATGAGGTCTTTTGTCCGGCCATAAATGTCGAAGAACCCGCCTTTTTCCCTTGAAACCAGGTCTCCCATGAAAAGCCAGCCGTCCGTAATCTGCTTTTGCGTCTCTGCCGGATTGTTCCAGTACCCCTTCATCACATGCCATCCGGACAGGACCAGTTCCCCGGTCTGCCCATCGGGGAGTTCTTTCCGGGTGATCGGGTCCACCACCCGCACCTTTGTCCCTGCGACCGGCTGGCCGATATACTTTTCCCGGATTTCAAGGG
>JAUYIZ010000412.1 GCA_030688615.1 Desulfobacterales bacterium
GGCGGCCAACATAATCAGGATCAGAATCCAAAGTACCCGGGGTCCTTGCAGCAGGGGGGTGGCCAATAACAACATCAGGTCGGCCATGGCGGCCGTCAACAGAAAAATCAGCAGCCAGTACTTTATGGACTGGGCGGGCCGGTAGCTGTTGAGTTTGACCCGGCGGGCAGGGCTTTTCCCCTGGTGGCCCAGATACCCCGCCAACTGGTGCAGGGTGCCGAAAGGGCATAGCCAGCCGCAGAAAAACCTTCCCAGCAGGATGGTGAGCGCCACGGTGAGCAGCCCCCACAAAAGGCCCCCGGGAAGGGTATGGGTGCTCAACAGGGTCCCCAGGCCCACCAGGGGGTCCAGCTGCAGCATCCAGTTTACGGGCCACCCGCGCAGCTGCCACCACTGCGGGCCGAGGTTCGCCGCCACGCAAAACCACAGAAAGACAACGAAAAAGAAAGCCTGGCTGATTCGTCTGACAACAACTATTTTCACGGGCTATGAAATTCCTTTAAACGATTTTTAGACAGGATCAACAAGATTTATGGGATTTTATATGAGAATACAGAAGTCAGAATACAGAATTCAGTAGAAAAACAGTATCATGATTATTCTGGCTCCTGACTCCTGGCTCCTGTATTCTCATGCTTCGTTGTGCCCGGCCCGGGCATGGGGGTGATTTAAAAATGTCCTGTCAATCCAGTTCATCCTGTCAGCGCTTTCTTTACGTCATCGGGTGCGGACGGTCCCTGTTCAGCCAATGGAAACCCGCACCGGGTTCAGGGATTCAAAAGCGGCGGTGCCGGCGCCGGCCGCCGCGGCCTTGCCGATAAAGGAAAGTTCTTCCACGCGCCTGCCCAGAAGGCCGGCGCCCACGGCATCCGCGGCCACCTGGTCGGTGCTGACGATCATGGTGTGGGTCGGCTTAAGGTCGTCCAGGGTCCCGCCGGTGGGGCCGTTGGTCATCATGCTGGCCGTTCCATCCAGAATCACCAACGTGGGGGTAACCATCAGGGAAAGCTCTTTGATGAAGTTGTGGATGTCCTGGTGGAAAATATTCCGCCGGCCTCCCAGCAGACCGTACCAGTTTTTCATGGTCATGGATGCGCCGCTGCGATGATGATCCTTTACCGGGGCCAGTCCGATCAGCTTGTTAATTCCCTGGAAGGGTTCATGCAGCAGGGGCCAATGCCGGATCAGGTCGCCCCCCTTGACGGTGACCGGCCTGAAAAAACTTTCCCGGGGTAGAAACAGGCGGGCCCCGGCGGAAGTTGCCGCCTGCATGATGCCGGTCAGCCGGAAACAGCTGTCCGGGTCGTTGATCGGGTTGTCCGTCACGGTCACAGATGCCGCGCCGGCCTTGAAACACAAGCGTGTCAGCTCCGAAACCAGCACCGGATGCGTGGTGGCGCCAAGAAACGGCGGCGAGGCGAAGGCGGCGTTTACCTTCAACAGGACCCGGTCCCCTCGTTTGATAAACGCTTCAATGCCGCCGATGGAGCGGAGGCCCAGCTGAACGGTTTTCAGTCGATCCGGACCGGTGACGATACTGATCCGGCCTGCGGTGCCGCTGACGGAAAAGTCGGGCAGGCGAACGTCTTCTTCCGTGGCAGCGGATCCGTCGGGCGGGTTGGGGTCATAAAACAGGTAGCCGATGGCGCCGGCAGCGGCAACCGACAGCCCTGCTTTGGCGGACCGGATTAAAAAGTCCCGCCGGCTTTGGGAAGTGTCAGGGTCCATGATGCGCCCCTTTAAGTTGCTCAAACAGTCTGGCCGCCAGCATTTCCGCCCGGGTTTTATCGGGCGACTCCCGGACGCCCGCCAGAAAAGGTCCATGGGAAAATACCAGTTCAAATGTTTCCAGGATCTCTGCCATGCGGGCGTCTGAAATTTTTACGTCCGGCTTCAGGGCCCTGCCGCCGAACTCAAGTAAAAAAGCATGATATCTTTGGACCAGTCCGGCCGCTTCCCCGGCGCTATTGCGGCGGGAAAGAAACGCCATGATTCGGGCCCCATTTGATTCGTAGGCAGCGGTAAAGACCCGGTCGAGCAGATCCGTCCCGAAAGCATTGGCGGCAATCATGGAAATGCTGTTTTTGACCAGTCCGGACACGGGGAAAATATCACCCTCGGACACGGCGCCGGGTTCGATCCGGTTTTCCTTGATGAAGCTTTCGGCCATGGTTCGAAGGATGTTGGCAACCCTTTCCGATGTTTCAGAGGCGATAATTTCTACATAATAGGGCCCGTGCGCCAGAAAAACCGCATTGTCCGTCCGGTAACCGTATGGTGTCAAATCAAGCGATGGCGCGCCGCTTCTTCTCTGGGAGCTGAAAACTGAAAAGGCACTGACACTGCTGACCATATCATAAATAAAGACTTCCATCCAGAAGTCAGCATTGCCGGCATCTTGAAATACCTGGCTCTCAAGTTTTCGGAATCCGGCGGAAAGGTACAGTTCGGCCTTTCCGTTGATTTTTTTGAAAAGATTTTGGGGCAGGAATGTTTCCGGGCCGGACAACGGCATCATGGGCAGGGGGGCGCTGA
>JAUYIZ010000413.1 GCA_030688615.1 Desulfobacterales bacterium
GCCGACGTCATAAGAAAAGTGGTAAATATCACCAAAGAGTTAGCAAGAGAAATCGCAACCCCAGAAGACGCACTTGAAATTTTTGGCCTAAAAGCCTAACTCCCAAGTTTGTAAAGACCGGAAAGTTTTTCACGGAAAACAACATCGGTCAAGCCGTTGCGACTAATTTTTTTCTGTTTTCTTGGGGCAACTGCAGGTAAAAATTGAGAACTGGCGCGGCAAAATGGGAATTAGAAGACCAAGTATGTTGGACTACCCCTTTACCGCAAAAACCACCAAATCCTCCAATGCCTGTATCCCGCGGATTTCGTCCGCCTTGATGAACAGGTATTGATTCTGTGCCAGCTCGACGTCCTCTTGCCCGCAAGTGAAAATTCCCCGCCCCTGCAAAACCAGGAAAAAAACCGAATGTCCCCCGTGGTGCGGTGGAATCCTCACCCCTTTCCCGAGCGCGATACGCAGCAGCTCAAAGTGCTCCTGCTGAAGCAGCATGGTTTTAACAGGGCTGTTTTCTGAAAAAGTCAATTGGTTTAAAACATTATCGGTTTCCATCGTTTCTCCTATGTTTTTCAAGGCAAGCGCCGGAAGGAAAACCTTGATCATTGCCAAGGGCAAGGGGCCGCCAATTGAAATATTTTTCATTTCGTATTAAATATCTAAATTTTTAAGCGGCTTGAAAAGGTATTCAAGGCCATTGACTTTTATTTCATAAACCGAACTCAGCATCTCACCCAGTTCGCCTCCAGGGAAACCTTTTCTGGAAAGCCAGACAACATATGCTGCCGGAAGATCCACGAGACGATATCCTGCATATTTTCCAAAGGGCATTGTTGCCTGAGCCAGCTTTAAAATGGCATTATTATCAGGAAGAACGTGTTGGCCGGTTTTGGGTTCGTCAGGGGTCATATAATACAATTATGCCTGAAACCCAAGATATGGTCAAATGTAATATTTCCGAATATTGCAGGAGCATGATTTAATTTAAAGCTCGCAGGCTCCTGTGGTCATTTTTCTTGTGGAACAGGTTCCAGAACTGCCCAATTCCATTGGTTTCCCTTTCATGTAACTATTTTCAGAATCTGAGGGTCTATTCTTTCAGGGATGACCGGAGTACTCTTAGGATAGCCGACAATAATAGGCGCAACAATCTTACAATCAGCCGGCATGCCGATTTCTTTTAACAGCGCAGGATCTTTAATGTTTGTACCTAAACCTATCCAGCATGTGCCTAATCTTTTTTCTAAAGCTGAAAACATGAAATAACAGGCCAAAAGAGCACAGTCCACATAGAGAGAAAGGAGTTTCCTGGGGCCGGCGATAAGAACAAGACAGGGGGCGTTATAAAATACATTGAAGTTTGGATCTCGCAAGGTCTCCTCATATTTTTTAGCTTCGGAATCTGGATTATTTTCAAGATCAGCCAGAAGGTTTTTTTTGCTTTCATCGGAAAGGCGTTTGATTATGTTTCGGTTATTGATGATTATGAATTTCCAGGGCTGTCCGTTACCAGAGCTTGGTGCAAGACAGCTTTCGTTTATAATTTTCCTGATAATTTCTAAAGGAACGGCCTTTCCCTCATAATCCCTTATCGATCGTCTCTTGATTAAAAGTTCGGGAAACTCGATCATTTCATGATCCTCTCATTTGTTTTTTTAAGCATATCGGCGTCAGGCATCTGGCCCGCCGCCGAAGCATTGTGGAAGGGAATCCTCTTAATAAAGCAGGCAAAGATCTCATGGCAAAGATCGCGGCGCGTTGGAAGGAGCTCGGTCTGCCTTAAAAATACTCTTTTTCCAAACTCTACCCTTGGTACTCCGGGGCCGGCTCCAGCATCTCTAACCCCGAACCCAGGTCCACGCCCCAAACATGGACCCAGTTGGGTTCGGCCACGAGCAATCTGGCCGGTTTACTTGGGTCTGAATTATAATGCTGATGGACGACACCATGGGATTTAAGAGGGAGCAGAATAATCTCGTTCTCTTCCCAATCATGGCGGATCCCGTCTATGACGGTGCTGCCCTTTCCCTCCAGAACGTAATGAAATCTGCCACCTTGATGAAGCTGTTTGCCGGAACGACTTCCACCCGGAATCTCCTGCACGTACATCATCTGGGCCTGACATGCTACATCATTTATGTGCGGATGGATATACCAGCGGAACAAGCCCATCGGATTGCACTCCAATGGTAACGACTTCCCCTGAACGACCATCCTGGCGTGTTTCATCTGTTCCCGTTGCTCGTCACGGAGTCTAAGCAGGGCGTCGAAAAGGGTGTTCCCCCGTGGAGAGTCATCTCTATCTGTCGTGCGCGCATGGTTTACTATCGGAGCCACTTTCCGATCCTGTAATCCTTTCTTATCGGCCCACTCCGGGTGGACCTCGAGTTGCTCAATCCAATTGGCAATAACGAGGTCCTTGTGCGGGGTATAACCCACCCTCATCCACAGGGCAGGAACACCGGGCTCGAGATTGAAGTGTTGATGGGCGATACCTCCGGGTACCATGGGCAAAATGGCCAAATCGCCAGCTTCCCAATCGTGGCGCACACCGTTTACCGTGCTATATCCCCTGCCGCCCAGGACAAAGATAAAAGTTCCGCCTTGATGCCGGTGCATGCCCGAGTGCTTATGAATCTCCTGTTGGAAGACAAGCCAACCGGGGGCCGCAACATCCTCTGATCGGCTTGTTAGAAAGTACTTTAGCTTGCCCTGACGGTTAAGCTGCCAGGGCAAGTCTTTACCCTTGACGATTACTTTCCCGACCGCCATCTGCTGGTTTCGGATTTCTTTGGCACGGGCCATTTGGTCGTATTCTGTTTCCAGCGCCTCGGGCTCTCGGGTTTTGGTACGCGTCAACTGGCGTTCACTCATTTTATGTCTCCTTGCTAATTTGTTACCCTTACTCACCGTTTCTACGAATACTTCAAGGGCCGGTCTCATGTTCATCAGGTTTTCTTTTTTTTCTTTTGTATTTTTCCCCCTCCCGTATCAAGGATCAGTTTCACTTCCTTTTTCCATCGGCTATTCTCCTTAGAAGCTTCAAATTCCAGAATTTTCGGCTCCCTCTCGGTGTAGATTATCCGGACCCCCTGTTTTTTGGTTTGCGATAAAACCTCATGCTCATAGTTGCCAGGATAGAAGAGGGTTCCGGCTGAACCCTCTTCAAGCATGAACTTGGCACCTGCCGGGGTTACCAGGTAAAGCGCGACGAGCTTGGCTGCATTGGGATGTCTCGCTCCTTTTCTTACGACCAGCACAGTTTCCCGGACATCAAGGTAGTCTAAACTTTGCCATGCCGCCGGCATGCCTTTTGTCTGTGCCTCTGTCATATATGAAGCTTTGGTTAGGGCCATCCAAATTTCGCCAAGCATATAGCGATTGAACAAATCCGCATAGCGCCCCTGGATGGAATTATTCCTGATAATTGCTCGAAGCTCTGAGAAAGCCTTCTCCTTTCCTAAGACAAAGGCCCATCTGGACCAGGCGTCCGTAGAACGCCAGATGCCCACTTTACCCTTCCATTTTGGATCGGCCAGGTCATTGAGGGTCTTCGGGACTTCTGCGCCGGAAATCTTGTCCGGATTATATAGCAAGCCTTGTCCGCCGGAATAATAAGAAGGTGATACAATCGGCTGCTCGGACAGCACATCAGGATTTGTATCCTCAGTGATAAGAGACTTCCAGTTCACTATTTCAAAAATTCCAGGAGCATTATTCATAGCATCGCTGATATGGCCACTATGAAAACTCTCGAGGTCATATGAAGGTGTGGCTCCAGCTTTCTGTTCCATAATCGCCTGGGCCGCATCCTTGCCCATACTCCCACTCGGGGAAAAAATAATGTTCAGATCCACCCCGAACTTTTCTTTGATTTCACGTTCCAGGCGTTTCATTGAATGGACCGATAGAGTGGTCTTCAGCTTCGCAGTCACAGTGCCCTCGTTTTTGGCGCCCTCAATAACCTGATCCAGTGGCTTTGCTGAAGAGATGCCGGCTGACAAAACAAAGCCTAATACTAAAGACACCGACAATACTATTAACAAATGCTTTATAAACTTCATCTTCGCCTCCTTTCACCGTGGGTGTTCTTATTTGATATTAAGGTTGTCCTTCTTTTAATACAGACACCTTCATCCGGAGCTGTCAGATGCCGAGAAGTTTGCCCCACTTGGCGATAACCCGGTCTGACAATTCCTTTCCTGTCTGACAGGAAACAGGAAATTTGTCGATCCATTCAAAAGGCTTGCAGGCCTCAATGATGGCCCGGGAATTGTGGCCTTTCCGGTCTGCCGGGAATATGGGGTCCAGCGGGCCGCTCCAGCACCTCCGGATAATGTCGATTGATACTTCCGGGTCAGACCGGGTTGCAACAGCCCAAAGGACTTCGTTCGTATTGGATGGATCGATGTCCTCATCCACGACGATTACGTACCTGCCCAGGTAGGCACCCGGCCGGCACTGGGATGCTATGAGGGCTGCCTGTTTGGCATGGCCGGGATAACGCTGTTTGATCGAAACGATGAGAATCATTTTGTTACCGCCGGCAGGGTGAAACCAAACACCTTTTACATCGGGGACTCCGGCCTTTTCCAAATGATCCCATATCATGCCGGCCCTCAGTGCCATTTTGTGCGAACGCCCCATCAAAATTGGGTTGTTGCGGTACATCAGCCGTTTTACTCTTATAATAGGTTCTTCTCGGGAACCACTGGCGTAGTAGCCAGTCCATTCCCCAAACGGCCCTTCCTTCATTTGCTCCCCTGGCAGAATTTCACCTTCAATAGCGATCTCCGAATCGGCAGGAATGGGAAGCCCGCTAAACCCGCCCTCCACAACTTCGTAAGGATGTTTCTTTATTGCCCCCATAAAGTCGTATTCGGACACTCCCGGGGGACAGTCCATACCGCCGGCAAAAAAGACCAAAGGATCATGTCCGAAGGAAATAGCTATCTTGAATGATTGGCCGGCCGAAAGGGCTTTATCGCGGTGCATCCTGCCGTGTTTTCCCGGAGCGATATAACAACTCAAGGTCTTTTCATCATGAATCATGACCCGGTAAGTGGCCAGGTTTACCCATCCCTGATCTGGATCCCGGGTAATCGTTACACTTCCCACTCCGAGATACCTGCCGCCGTCATGCTCATGCCACCAAGGGGCCGGCAACTGATAAAGGTTGATTTGATTTTCTTCCACAACATTTTCAAACACTGGGCCACTTTTAACCACTTCCGGAGGAATATTATATTGAATCTTTTTCTGATAATCCTTCCAGGCTCTAATGAATTGGGTGGGAGTCAGGTCGGTCGGAAAATCAAGGGTGAGAGCCATCCGTTTAATTGAACCCAGCGCATTCAAAAGAATCCGGTGCCCGGAAGGATAATCCTTAATATCGTCCAGTAAGACGGCCGGCCCATTATCACGGTTTGAAGCCAACTGATAAATGGCTCCCACTTCAAGGTTCCAGTCGACCCCGGAGATATGGGCCATTTCATCCATCTGTTCCACTTTTTTCAACCAGTCTCTGAGTCCTTGATATTTCATTGATCCTCCTCTCAATCGGGCAGGCTTACGTTTTTACAACGACAAACTCCAAATTGCGGGATTAGATAAGCATCTCCCGCCTGATCCTTCATACACAACGCTTGACAAAATCTCTATCCCTATCAAAAGATGTGTGTTAGAACCAATGCTCTCTTTTAATCCTATTCACCGTTTCCATATCCACGTTAAACGGGATCTGTGGCAATACTGGTTCCGGAAATTGGCTCTGGTGAAAGGGTGTGTCGTTGACTTTCATATTATAGGCCATCACCATCAGCGTTTCGAGATTGACCGTATCTTGAATATTATATGCCAGCAGGGTCTCCAATGTCTTCTGGTTTCGTTTCTTTGTATAATCGTACCAAAGCAAAACAGCAAAATACCCGTCAACCTCTGCTAAATTTCCTCTGTCCATCCCCAACTGAATCTCACAACTTTTCAACCCGCCCCTATAACCCAAACTGGCAAGAATATACCGCAGGTCTATATGGGCGTGATCCAGCGTGATTCCGAAATAGTCTTCAATAAACGGAACATCAAAACTCTTGCCGTTATAGGTTACAATGACGCTATATTTATTGATCTCCGTTACAAAGTCGCCCAGATTCTGACCATTGACATAATAAAAGATTGATTTTCCGTTATATAAAGCGATTGTGGTTATTTCACATCCCCACGGCTCTAGTCCAGTTGTCTCGATGTCCAGATAAGCCGTTGATCCTCTGAACTCCGGGAAAAATCGCCAGTGTTGATTCGCCGCCAACCTGTCCGAAAAATAGCTGAGGTTGCCGGATTTGATGTGATGGCGGGATTCTTCAAGGACTGTGTTTATGGCATCTATCCTGGATTGCGGCAAATGAACCATACGATCAGCTGTGAAATCGTCCCAACTGTGTATTCCTGAGTTCCAAAGGCGCTGTTCCGTCTTAGGCCCGATGCCGGGAATGTGCAGGAAGGTGTTTTTTATCATGTGAGTCCTTTGTTATAATGAAGAGGATGATGAAAAAAACAATTCCCAATATTTTAAGTGGTATCAGAATTATCGCCGTTCCCTTTCTCTTATACTCCTCTTGGACAGTAATGTCCGGTTAGGTTTTTTCATGTTTTGATTTTCTGATAAAAAAAATGAAAAAGATGAAAAAGATGAAAATATTGCTTGACATTTAGAAAAAATTTTTTGCGGCAACTTGTAATATTACTAACTATTACAAGGAGTTAACAACTATGCCGCATTCAATCAGACCGTACCGGAAAAAACTTCGTTCATCGTCATTTCATAAACTTTATCGTCCGGCTGCAAATATTCTCCCTGAAACGCCGGCGCTTGCATCAAAAGGCGACAGACCATTAAAAATGCAGTTCGAAGACCAATTAAAAGCCTTAATTTTCTATCACCTGAAAGAGCATACTTCGGGACGGCATCTAATTCAAATTCTTAAAGAAGATGATTTCGCTCGTAACAATATCGCTCCAAAAAACGGCATAGAGAAAAGCAGTTTCTTTGAGGCTATCAATACCAGGGGCTTGGAACAACTGCAATTCGTTTATCATAATCTTTACAGCCAAGCATCTAATGTCCTCCCGAATCGGCATCCTGCCTTTGGTGAACTTGTTGCCATTGATGGATCATTAATCGATGCCGTGCTTTCAATGTCCTGGGCTGACTATCGGAAAAAATCAAATAAAGCCAAAATTCATCTGGGTTTTAACATAAACAAGGGAATTCCATCAAAAATCTATTTTACCGAAGGCAACGGTGCCGAAAGACCATTTGTCAGGCAAATCCTCTCTCCAGGGCAAACAGGCATATGTGACCGGGGATATCAGGAGCATGCCGAGTTTGATAATCTCCAGGCCGAAGGCAAAAACTTTGTGATTCGGATTAAAGCCAAAACAACCAAAACCATTGTCCAAGAATACGATATCAGTGCCGACAGTATTGTCTTTTACGATGCCGATGTCTTGTTGGGAACCGAAAAAAACCACAACCAAACGCAAAAACCTGTTCGGCTTGTCGGTTACCGGGTAAATAGCGTCGACTACTGGGTTGCAACGGATCGCAGAGACCTTACCGCCGAACAAATTGCTGAAATTTATAAGCTCAGATGGAAAATCGAAAACTTCTTTGCCTGGTGGAAACGTCATCTGAAGGTTTACCACCTGATTGCAAGGAGCCAATACGGGTTGATGGTACAGATTTACGCAGGGCTTATTACTTATCTGCTCCTTGCTATTTATTGTCATGAAAACCATGGAGAGCCCGTCAGCATCAAAAGAGTCCGGCAATTACGAATTCAAATTCAAAACGAACTCCGAAATGACGGAAGCTCTACAGATGAATACTTTTTCAAAGAACATAACCCTACACGGTCATATGCAAAAACCTAACCGGACATTACTGCCTCTTGGATGGGTTATCAAAACCTTTTTCTTGGACTATTAACAATATCCTTATTTGTCTGATGCAATTGATGGTTATGTTGGTCTGAAGCCATATTCCCACATGCCTGGACCCTATAAATCAAAAGGAGTCTCTTACCAGCGATTCCCCTTGAGCCTTTCTTTAGATCCCGACCCTTTTTATTGCATCCCAGCGCTTCATATTGTATAAAGAACCGGAAGAGGTGACATTTAGGACCCACCCCAGTCACTCAGACTTATCACAGGTTTTTGGGTTGAATGATACCTGCACCTTTTCAATCGATATCTCAGTAATCATCAGTACAAAAACGGCTTTCGCCTCCGCCTGAGTCTCTCTTAATCTAAGATCGCCTTTAAGAGAGCATCTCGAGCATCGGAGAAGAATTGAATATCGACCTTTGTTGCCATATCGTCGGAAAGATCGAAAAGTTGTCGTCGGCACGCCACGGGCATCAAAAGGGCTGTAGCTCCCTTTTCGACCGCGATCTCAGCGATGGTGACTGAGTTGTGGACCGGTTCAATAGATCCTCCAAGGTTGATTTCACCAACAACGATAAGGCCACCGCGAACACTTTTTTTCAATATCGATGTGCATAGCGCTATCAACGCAGCGACCCCGACCTTTGCACCCGACTTGGTTGGATCAAAAGCCCTCAATTGTACGCTGAATTCATGGTGCCGAGGGTTTTTATCTCCGACCAACTGTGCAGCCCGTGAATAAAGGTTTTGTTCTGCATAGCTGATACTTTCCTTGAAAGGGGCAGGAACGGGCTTGTTGAGGATCTTCACCCCCGATCCAGGACCCTCGTTTGCCTCAATTCTAAAGAGTCCCGCGTGTTCATTCACGCCGCCTGGACTGATTGTCCATACCTGTCCTGGCTCCAAGGGGTCATCCCCGATGCTGTTTTCGCTCTGCAATTCAGGAGTTGATACGAATTTCTCGACCCCATCTTCATTAAAAACATAGGAAAAATGGGTGTTACGAAATTCGGCGGCTCCGATTCGTTTTTGTTGTTCCTTGACCCTCCTTCGGGCTTCAAGCGCTATCCGCACAGCCCACTCAAGATCTTCATCAGGAATTTTTTCTGTTTGGCCTGGATACATCAATTTAATCAAGCCGCTTGTGGTCATATTGACGGCATTCGCGTCCCGTCCACTCAGGGCGCCACCAAACAGGACACGATTGTGCATGACCGATACTCGGCTTTCACGTCGAAGTCGGCTCATGCATTCCGACAAAAAATCGGATACGAGCCCAAAATGATTTGTCAACAATTCTTTGCTTATTTTGGGCACGTCCCAGCCTGGCAGGTAAGCGTGGATACGGTCCATAAAGGCGGTGTCATCACGCATTTCCTGAGGCATCGGACCAAAAAGATGTCCGATCCGTTGCTGGTGTTCAACATCAACATCAAAATTTCCAACCAGTACAATACTTCCGTCAGCACGGATAGATTCCTTACCCCTGCTGAACTCCCCCGACTCCATATACCCTTTCATAATGTTCACACCGTCTTTCTGATCGAAAGAGATGCCGGACACCTCATCGAAACAAACCACATCATATTGGCAGACAAGGCCCCGTTGGCCGGTTGCATTGTTGACAAACATTCTCGCTACAGTCGCCTTGCCCCCAGAGATCAGATGGGCGTAGGGAGACACCTGCTGAAATAGGTGGCTCTTTCCGGTGCCGCGAGGCCCAAGCTCAACCATGTTGTAGTTGCGTTCAACAAAAGGAACCATACGCAAGAAAAAGGCGTTTTGGGTCCTCTCAGAGAGGTTTTCAGCATTGATGCCGATACTGCGTAAAAGAAACTGCTTCCATTCATCAGTTGAAAATTGATTGCGGGCCTCCATGAGAATATCCAATACATCGTGTTTTGAGAGTTGGATCTCACGAAGGCCATCAATACCAAATGGACGACCGTTTTTTTCCTGTGCGATGGCGGCATCATAACTCAATGTGATCTCGGCATAGAAGCCACCGGTCAACATCCGCTCATGGGTATTTACCAATTCAGCGTTAATTCGAACATCCTTCAGTTGGAGGCTTGGCAGGGTGGCAAGATATGAGTCCGTCTTGGCATCCAATCGGGCAATGATTAAATCGATAATCTTGACGGAACCCTTTTCCCTCGCGCGAGCTTTGAAAAGCTCTTCCTCACCGGCCTTTACGGTTCGTGACTGCAATTGACGCTGTACGATTTCAAGCCCCTCCTCGATTTCTTCAATGTCTATGCTGGCGCAGTACCGTCCTAGAAGAAATTCCACAACATATGTCGGGACCGGGAATTGGCGGCTGAATGTCCTTACGAGATCTTTGCGTACCAAATATCCGTCAAGTGTCGAGGCGGCCAGTTTATCCAGATGGTCCATTTCCATTAATCTGTACCTCCGCCGATGATCGTCTTTTCTTGTGCAATTAGCACCCCGGCTTTATCGAGGAGTACGATCGATGCTTCTGTTCCCTCAAACTCTTCGTTTTCAACGACAACCGAACCAATCCCGCTTTCGTTTATCGGCTTGACATTCATAACCACGCTATGCTCAGAGCTACCCGCTTTCATCCGGATATCAACGACCAGGTCGTCAAAGTCGCCATCTACAGCGATTTTGCAACGAAGCCCCTTCCAAACAATATCGGTAATTTCTACCGATGGCGCTTGGAAAATAGGTACGCCAACCGACACCTTCAACTCCATTGTGAGGCATTCCTGGAGGCTTAACCCACCATGGGCATATTCCTCACCTGCTTTAAAACAACTGATCCCGTTGGATAGTGCAATACTCTGATTTCCGTTCCAATACCAATGGAACAAGCGTTCCGCGGTGACAGCTCCCGGTTTGATAACAGCGCACCGGCCCCATTTGTTTTCGACAAGGGCCGCGGGCAATTCGGTTTTGGGAAGACCGCCTGGCAGCAACAGCCACCCATGATCGGTTACAACTCTTACGGTTTTCCATCCCGACGCCAATAAATGCTCCACCCGCTCAGATATTTCTGATATCAATCCAGTCATAAATTTGGAAAGTTTCCAGCCCCGCTCGTGCCCCTCATGATCGATATTCCCGAATTCGCACCATGCATGCCCATTTCCATCGCCGGATTCCGACTTTTCCAATACGGTCCAACCTTTTGCAGCTAATAGTTTTTTCAGATGATAACCGCCTTTTAGTGACTGTCCGGTTTCTTTTACCGAGGGCTCGAAATCTGAGTTGGCATCTTTCCCTTCTATGAATTCCCAAACCGGTGAAACAGAAGGTTTCCCAGTGGCCGTTAAACTGGGCAGGGCAACCCAAGAAGTCCTCCCAGAAATCTGGTAGCCTTTCCTTGTCAGAAGTTCAGAAAGGTGCTGGGCTAAATCGTATCGTAAGCCATCGACAAACAGGATGCATTCCCCTTTTTCAACAGATCGCTTTTTCCGGCTCAGCAATGGTACCTTCGGATATCCTGATTTTTCTATTTCCTCTTGTAAATAGCGCGAAGAATCTTCAACCCACGGCATATAAACGGATCGAATTGCAGTTGTTACGGCCTGGAGGTCATCCGCTGTCTCTACGAATGAGAGCGAATGTAGAACAGCGGCATCCGCCTTCCAACCGGTGCTGGCGTAGCTGGACGCAAGATCCTTGGCCGAACCTGCTGTAAATGGCGTAGATGTAATTTCGGAAAGAATCGCAAGGTGCCGCAAAGCCAGCGCCAAGGGTGATTCTCCCAGCTCTACCCAAATCAGTTTCCGTCTTTCACGATGAGATTTGTCAAGTTCTAAAATTCGCTCTCGGGCCTTGTGGGCAGGCATGTTGCTCAGGCTGCACAATGCTTTTCCGAGATCCTGCTCTTGACGTTCGTTCCATTGCGGCCACCCGCCATGTGTCTGTGCATTGGTAAATAGTTCCAACGGCATTGTGCACTTGCGAATCTGGAAGGGAATATTGGGATAGCGATTCGGGGCTTCACAGAATCGCTCCCAGACGGTTTTCCAAGCCCCTTCATGGGTTGCCAGTTTTTCAGCAGCAAACAGGGGGCCTTCATCTTGGGGGTTAAATCCAAGCTGTGATTTGCAGATCTCCACAAAGGCCACCCATTCGTTTCCGCCCCTTCCGGCACGAAAGGCATCGGCGTTATCCAGCCATTGAAGAAGATCTCGAATGGGGTCCCCCCCGGTTAATAATGTATTGAAATAGTCTTTATCCAGACGCTTACCTTCTAAAAGGCTGATCTCCTCGTCCAATAGGCGATAAAGCGCTATCTGCATGGCATTTTTTGCGTCGTTGTCTTGAGCGACATCAAGGCCCAGCCCGCCCTGGTCGGATTTTAAGAAGGAAAGGATGGTCCAATCTTTGCCATTGATTTGAGACCAGACAACACCCCGATATTGCAGCTCCGCCAGAGGCTTCAATGTATCCGGACAACTTTCCACTGCCCTTAAGTCTTGCCGACTGATACCGGGAAGGTAAATAATGGGAATGCTTTCGGCTATACGAAAGTGCGTCTGTTTCTCTTTTACTGCATTTTCCAGTGGAGCATCACCTTCCATGGAGATTTTACCAGCTAAAACGCAGCGCAGCCAAATTGCCGGGCCGGTACGCTTTGCAATATCGTAGTCGCCAAGCACATAAAGTTCTGGCAGTTCCACTTGCACCCGAGGGATAATTGCTTCCCATTGCCGATCCCGGTCAGGCCAAAGGACGCATGCCGGAGCGACCTGAACCTCCGGGTAAAAAATTGCTGCGCCGCGAATCGCTTTTAAAAGGTGCTCAATCACCCTCATGCAACACCACCTTCAAGTTTAAAAAGCTGCTTCACCTGATCAACCAGCTTTTTAGTGCGGTCATCAATCTGAGCCACGCACCATGTCTCCGCCCTTGATAGGTCTTCGTTGAGCTTGAGGCCATTTTTATATCCCACTGAGCGGCCCTGCCGGTCGGTTCGGTCGCGCTTCTCATGGAAGCTCTTGTTACCTAAGGCACTATTGAATCCTGAAATGGTCAAGTTGCCTAATTTATGAACATGGGTCTGCTGCACCTCCTTAGCCTTTTGCTCATCTCCGGCGGCAATCATGGTTACCCAAGACTGCGGTATGTTCGTGCTCTGAGGAAAGATGTGCTCTATAGTCCAGACAAACTGCTTGTTTTCGAAACGCCAGAGGTCGACCCAGGTTTCTTTGGTCATAGCTTGCTCAGTCAGTGCGCAAAGAATGAATCTCGTGACTCCAGAGTTATCTTCATAAATGGGTCCCTCAAGTTTGCGTTGAAAAGATTCGTCAGCGGCTGAGTTTGCCACCAGTTGGCCTTGGATTGCATTCAAAATTCTATCGCCAGAGAGACCATTCAACTTATCAATAATTGTCATAAACAGGCGGGTCAAATCCCGGGTTGGCGGAGTATCTGTCAAATTACGGCGAACAAAAAAACGCACCAGCAATGACACAATTTCCGCGAGATGGACTCCATCAATTTGTAATACTTCCTTTTTAACAAGTAGGTACAACATCAATAGATAGGACGGTGCTCCTTGAATACGCTCCAGGGCCTTGAGTGGTTTTTCAAGCCCATTATATGCATCGTCCTGATTGTGTGACAGAATCAGTGCGTAAAGCCGACCGGCTGCGCTGACCTTTTGCAGACAATCCTTCGCGTCATGATTGATGAGCTTTTCAAAGATCTGGATCAGGTTTGAACGGGTAGCCACCGGAACCTGATGTACCTCTTTTAACTCATCCTTAAATGCGTTGTAGTACTGACGGAAAAAGCGTTCCTGGATGGAATAATCATCTCCCAGATAGCCGAGGAGACGATTCCAGTGATCAAAGTAGTGATCGACTTTCCCCGGCTCAATAGATTCCAACCGAGCCAGCAGTTTGTTTTTGATCAGGTCGATAGCCGTCAGTGGCATGCCACGGTTGTTCAGCGATTCGAATAAGGTATAGGCATCTGCGTGACTATCCACCTCAATTTTCACCAGGCAGGCATGACTTACCTTGTCCAGAAATTCTGTTATAGTTCCGAGCCGGTTATCCTGACCGTCAGCCATTTCCTCGATTCGGTGCTGGAAATAACGGTAAGCGCGAAAAATCTTCCGGTTCCCGGCATAGGCGGGCATATCGAACGCGCTGATAACGCCGGTTTCAGCCAGGACTGCCCGGTAATCATTGTGGTTGTTGTTCTGGATCTGCGGAATCAGACGGATCTGATCGTCACCTTTTTTAAGGACCAGCTTGCGTTTTAAGTTGATCAGCTCGACCCGTTGCTCGTCATCCAGATTGGTTTCATGACTTTTGAGGGTGTGATATACCGCAGCGAATAGCAACGAAAGCGTGGTTAACCGCTGCTGTCCATCCACCAACTCAAGCTTTTGCACTGATAAGGCATCAGTCGACTGGTTGATGCAAATGATGGAGCCCAGAAAGTATCCGGGATCATTTTCCATCACATCGTCAAACAGGCTCTCCCACTGGTTCTTTCCCCAGGTGTATTCACGTTGATAGCGAGGAATGGCATAAACCACACCCGCTTCGATATCGAAAAGCTGAGAAACTGGATAATTGTTGACCGACTTAATCATTTCGCCCGATCTCCTCGTGCCAGCTCCTCCAAGAGGTCGCCGCGTCGAAAGGTCGCCGACAATCTTTGCAAAGATGGAGCCTGGTCGCAATACAATCTTTTTACCGCCACATCTATGTCCGCAATCGCGCGTGAAAAATACTCTTCTTCATTCTGGTCAAGCTTGGATTTGGCTTCGTTGAACTGGCGATGGTCCAGTTGGGCAAGGGTCATACCAAGGTCTTTTAGAAGGAATTGCCCCATCAACATTGCCAGAAAACAAGATGCATAGGCAATAAAATCGGGGAAACCTTCAGGTGGTCGCCGCCGCTTGTTTTCAGCAAATCGGAACAGCATCGTGGCAATGACAACTTGTGTCGCGTTCAGATCATCACTGAAAATCAAGTCATAAAGCTTGCCAAAATGTTCCCGGCCATAGAATTTTGCCTGATGTGGCCGTTTTCTCCATACGGACAACACCGCTCCCGCTGCTGTGGCACTGCTGATGTCGGTTGGTTTAAGCGAGGCTTCGCTACGATGGCGGTGATAGGTAAAACCCAAGTCGCGGATTGCCGTCTCCAGGCTTTTTTGCTTTGGATCGTTCGAACGAAGGTCGCGGAGGTCCACCGGGTTCTGGCTGTTGGTCGCATAGGTGATACTGCGAACCAGATCCGCCGAGTCGCTTGGCAATTGGTAAAGGCGGACAAGAACAAACGCCTTTTCCAAGCCCGCATCCGCTCCGGCAAGCGCGGCCAGAGTCGCCTGGATTGTCTTGCAGGTCTGTCCGCCGTTGATGATCTGAAGGCCTTCAACGCGCACCTGAAAGTTTTCACCCTGCAGCGCGTTATAAGTGAATTTCCGGCAGAGCAGCGTGATGCCGTTATTGTAAAAATAGAAATTTTCGCGTTCCGCCTCGGTCCTGAGGGTATGGTCGATTCCCTGATTCACCCGATTTCCCTTTAGTCCGAGAAAACGACGGACATTTCGTTCTAAGAGAAGGTCGCCATGACGATTGAACAGCACCTCGATCTCTCGTACCGGGATCTTGCCAAGCAGAACGCGGCAATAATCTAAGTCCTCGACGATGGCCTTTCCTGCCAATCGCAAGGTGTCATCCACCTGCCTTGCCGCCTGCATCAAGCGGACGATATCGTCATGGTTGACATGCTCCCATCCGACTTGGTCGCCAGGCAGCCCCGCGCTGTCAATGAGCTGTTGCGCAGCCTTCGGCCATTTGAGACCATTGTTGCACAGCACAACGCGAACGCGGGGTATGTGTCCATCACGCACCAGCGAGCGGATCTCCTCGATACGTGTGGTGAGTTGTGGATTCGTTGTGATGATCGCATCCGGATCGAAAAGGTATCTTATTGCCTGAATGACCTTTTCCACGCCGCCCTGCGGAAAGTTCGCTTCGCCCGCCAGATCCTGTTTGTATTTTCCCTGGAACAACGTAACCGTAAATTCGCTGTCCTCGACATCGCCAATATGTACCGCATCCGTGCCGAAGTCGTTGCCGCCTTCGGTCAGGCAATCCAAGGCCTCCTCATCGGGCAGATCGAGGAGGGTTTTGACCGCCAGGAACACAAAAGCCGTGGAACGCTGTTTGACCGCATCGTTCTTGATGTTCAGGCGGGTTTCAAACTCTACCGCAAGGTCCTCGGCCAGCTTTCGTACCCGCTGATCGATAATGCCGACATTGATGCTCATGAGAATACTCCTTCCTTATCAACTGCGCTTTGACGCGACCGGCGTTTGAAATCCAAGGTGTAGTGGCAGTCGTTAAATCGCTCGCCGGCAAACTCGGAATTGCCTGCAAAATCCACCTTGCCGTCCCACCCCCAAAACCAGGGATAATCGCGGATAGGGCGCTTGGGTTCCTTGCCGCGGTCTTTAGTCCACTTGATCTTAGGTTTTACGCGCAAAACCCCCGCATCCTTGGTCTTTACGTCGGGAACGGTTAAGAATGGGCGGATGTTCAAACGCACGCCGTCGTTCAAGTCCGGTTCCCAGCCCATGGACTGTTTGTGAAGCGGTTTCCAGCGCACGAAAATATCGTGCGGCGTTTCTCCTTCGAGGATCAGCTCCAAGCGTTTCTTGAGAGTCTCGGCAGCGTCCAGGCGTTCCCGGGCGCCGTCCACCCCGCTGGCAATATCGTCTTTCTGCCGTTTGATCCAATCGCCCAAGTAGGTGTAGATCAGGGTCTCCAGGTTCTTGCGGCCGAGCTTGTGGTAGTTCACAAGGGCGGAAAATCCGTCTCGCAGCCCGTCCCATATCTGCCAGATGAAGGGTCGCTGCTGAAACAGGTCGCAATGCTGAGAAAAGAAACCATCGCGCAGCCAGGTCTCCAGGTGCTTGCCGGCAAAGCCGGCGCTTATAAGGAGTTGATTGAGCCACGCTTGAAATGTAGAAGTAGAAGCGGCATCTTGCCGCTTTAAATCAAGAGGCTGGAAGCCTCTGCTACTTTCATAGGCAGCGGCCAGCAGGCTCAACAGGCGGTCGGCGGCCGATGCCTCGCCGCGCACGGGCGGGATGCAGACGATGCCGTCCTTGTCGGCAAAGGTCAGCAGTTCATCACAATGCCGGGCCAGTTCCCGCGCCCGTTGGCTGAGGCGCATCTTCGGGTCCAGCTCCACGGTAGAAGCGGCATCTTGCCGCTTTGAATCAAGAGGCTGGAAGCCTCTGCTACTTTCAGAAGCGGCAAGATGTCGCTTTAAATCCGTTTCAATCGGCAGGATGCCGCTTCTACTCTCCGCCGGCCAGCGATAACCCAGGAGCCGAGCCACCGCAACTTGTAAAGGCGCCGTTGAATGCTCCGGACGACCGTGGAAAAGCCATTGGGTGGGATCGTCGCTATCGGGTTCGGGCAGACCGTTGGGGTATTTTTCAGCGGCGACTTTCTGCCAGTGGGCGAGGTCGAAGGGGACATTGATCATTGACGAAGTATCGACATCAAGTTTTTGATTGCCTTCCCTTACTTTAAGAGGGAAGTCTTCAGATGACATGAATGCCCATACTGCTGTGAGATATGATTTGTCTTTAGGGCGAATTACACTTGTATTGTTATCGAATATCTTTCCTGTATAAATGCTACATGGTAGCGACGACATTTGTGATAGTAGCACCCCATATGTATTCCAGGCATCTGAGCCTCGCACTCCAAACTCTCTGATGTCTTGTTTTCTGATTTGGTCGATCTGTAAGCACACCCATGACTTCCCAGTATATACATGACGATTCTCAGGTGTTGACTCCATTAATTGCCAATGCTCGTTTGGCACTTCCGGAACTTCCCAAAAAGGCAGTTTAACTCGAGTTGTTTGTCCAGGTTTTGAGCCGTAGTGTACTTTTGCATAATTTGATAACAAATCTTCTGCAATCGTCATGTTGAATTGAACCTTTGCATCCGGATTCTTCAGTTGATCTTCCTGCTCCACCATCACAATCTCCGCAGGCTGATCCCCTCGCAACATGGCCGCCTTTTCTGCAGGCTCCTTTGCCGCAGATACATCAATTCCCGCCATCGTGTGACCTTCCATAGGCGAAACAGCGGAAAAGATTCCAAGCTGAATATTGAAATCCCACATTGGCGTCTGAAAACCCTTCGGCCCCAATCTTGCCAACACATTCCAGGAACGATTCTCCAACAGCATCTGGCGCAACTTGGTGTAGGTGGTCAGAAATAGCCAATTCTGAGGCGTCACCAAAGCCGTGGACCCGCCCTTGGCGCAAAACTCCAGGCAGCGCAAGACAAAAGCGGTCGCCAGGTCGGCCTTGCCCAGAGGATAATGGATTTGAAGATGCTCTTTGAGCGCCTCGTCTTGCTTGCCCCGTCCCAGGTAGGGTACATTGGTTGCCACCAGGGTGTAGCGGCCAGCCAAAAGCTGCGCGGCCTTGGCCACGCCCTGGGCGGTGACGCCCATCTCGGAGCGCTCAGTTAGAAATTTTTCCTCCCCGGCCAGGGCGGCTGCCAAGGCGCGATGCAGATTCGCCATTGCCTTGTCATCCAGCAGGCCGCTGCCCAGAAACCGGTGGGGATTGATCAGGCTTCCCAGTATGGGGGCTTTGCTGAAAAGGTCGTAGAGCTGGCCAAAATAAAATCGCAGGTTGGTGACGACGGCCTGTCCGGCGAGAATCTCCATCCACTGCGCGCGAGTTCCGCCAACGCAAAGACCGGTACAGGCGAGGTGCAGCGCCGGCAGGGGGCGATAGCCCGTATGCCGCCAGGCCGCCAGGGCGAGGTTGAAGGCGGCGATTTCAGTACACCGCCGGTCGATCTCCAGCCCATGCAGATTGTCGCGCAGCACCGCGTCCGCGGCTTCCTGGACCGACACCCTTTCATCGGCCATGCGCATGGCGGTCAGCATTGAAAAGGCGACCACCAGAAAGTGACCTGATCCGCAGCAAGGATCGAGCATTTTGAACTCAGCCGGTTTTTGCGGCCAGCCGTCGAAGACACCTGCGGCCGGTTTCCAGATAGTAGAAGCGGCATCCTGCCGCTTTGAATCAAGAGGCTGGAAGCATCTTCTACTATTAAGTTCGTGCGCAGGGTGTGCTTTAATATAAAAGCGAATTTTTTCTAATTGGGCAGAACTTCGCACGATATGGTCAAAGGATTCCTTTTGCCAAAACGAACCGGTTTTGCCTGTTTCCTTGTTAATGGCATTGGACGTAAATGATTTCCATGAATGCAGAATATCGGATAACTGATGCCCACTTTTAGGGGTAACCACAACATGGACATGGTTTGGCATCACCACAAATTCATCCACGTCATATCTTTCACCATCAAAGTGTTTGAGAGCTGTTTCAACGGTGCTTTTTATCTTAGTCTGGGCAAGCAGACACTCCCCGTAACTTTGATCCAGCCAAAGCTGAAGTCGCTCAGGGAAAAGTTCATAAAACTCTTTGCGCGTTGCTTCATTGTGCGGTTCCGGATGCTGCTTAAGCCAAGCCTCCTTTTCCTCCAGCCATTGTCTGAGTTTTGCTTGCGGCAGAGAGTCAGCGGTACGAAACGTTACAAAGTAGGTTACGCCTTCTTGACGCCAATGAGGAAGATTGCCTGAAAGATTGATGATATCATCGTCTTTGTGAAAGTAACCGAATTCTTTTAAGCGGCTGGAAGCTGCTTCTACTTTAGGGGAATTATCGATCATATTTAAGCGGCTGGAAGCCGTTTCTACTTTTACAAAGCGCAGGTAATCGAGCGGCATACCGGGCAGCGCTATTTTATGGCGCAATTCCTCTTCGGTCTTCGCGTTTCTGAGGTCGTCCTCTGTTAGCCGGCGCGCGGCCCACCAGGCTCCGAGGGAGTTATCAAGAAGGAAGGCCACCATATAGGGTTCGGTGAAAAGCTGGGTCACGGCGGGAAGCTCCCGCGCACCGATCTTCACCTCGGCGGCATTGACCTCGTCTTTCTTCTTGGCCTGCCAGAACTGGTAGACCCAGCCCAGGGAATCGGCGGCATGGAACACTTCCCGGGGGAGTTCGGCCAAAAGCCGCTCCAGCTTCTGTTGATATTCCGGCGGCAGTTCCAACAGGAAGACCGGTGACTCCGGGCGGAAAATCTCCGGCAGCATGCGGGCTGCAAAACGGGAGGCCAGTTCCCAACCGTTTTTTACACCCTCCTCGGCAGCCAGGTCCTCACATTCTTCTATGCTCACGGCCACTGGAGCATCAGGGTCCGGAAACATCAGCAGATTGTTTTCAGCCAGAAATCGTGCAAACAACATGCGGTGCCAGTGCTCGTAAGCCACTTCCTCGATGAGTCGGTCCAGGGTTCGGAGCCTGCCGCCGTTGAGGCAGTCCCCGATCTGGCGACCATGCACCCGCAACTTGCGGCGCAGTTGCCGCTGGACTTCCGTGAGATGCACATACGCTGTCGGTTCTGCGACACCCAACGGTTCCAAAGCCGCCAGGGCAGCGTCCTCGGCGGTATCGCGAGCCTCTTTGATCGTTTTTTCCAGCTTGTTGCGAAGCGATTTGTCAAGGGGTTGCATGCACATTCTCACAATCATTGGCGAGGATACGTTTTATGGCTTTTATCAAAACATTAAAGCTATGTGACAGATTGTTTCCTAAATCCAGATAGCGGCCTATGGCACGAGAACCGGATACTTTCTGGTAGTCATTTTTTGTCAAGCCCACCAATTCCCGGGCCGGATTGAAGATGCTATCCGGTTCACGATATTTGCGTTTATTCTGCAACCTCGACAAACCGCTTAATCCAAGCCCTTTTTCAACAGCCTTAAGATCACCGATATAAAAACTTTCCAATTCATGACAGGCGATACGTACAATCGTTTTCGGCTTATGAGCCGCTTTGCATTTATCCAACAAGTTTTGCTTGATAACCCGGCAATCTCCTGAATCCTGGTCACGCAAAACCAAAAACCGGGTATTCGGTGCTTGCCAGAGTTGCAGTCGCCGAACCAATTGCCTTTCCAAATCCTGCTTTCCCTGAAAAACAATAAATCACGGAACGACATGATCCGGTAAAATTTTTGGCAATATCCCCTTTAACATTTCTTCTGCAGAGGGTTCTTCCAGCAAAAATGCGATTATCATCATTTGGGATCGGCTCCTTCGAAGAAACCCTGTTTCCACAGATAACCCATCTGATCGCCATCTTTCATATAAATCGATATCTGCCCGTCATCCCTGGCCCGCTTGACCCGTGTAAAGCCCTTTTCTTTAACCAGCCAGAACACTTCATCCAGTTGGGCGGCATTCAGAAAATCAGGCGAATGGGTGGACACAAAAACCTGCCCGCCACGATTGGCATAGGAACGAAACTCCTCGGCCAGTTCCCAAAGAAGTTTTGGATATAATTGATTTTCCGGCTCCTCGACGCATAACAGCGGGTGGGGATTCGGGTCATACAGGAGCACCAGATAAGCAAACATTTTGATGGTGCCATCGGATACATACTTGTCAATGAACGGATCCTTAAACGAACCATCCTGAAATTTCAACAGCAAGCGGCCGTCGGCGGTGGGCTCTGGATTGATGTCACCGATTCCCGGCACACGCTCCCGCATTTTGGTGATAATTGTTTTAAATTTTTCCGGATGGTTTTCGTAAAGATGGTTTGCAACCAATTGGAGGTTATCACCGGATACGGACAGATGTTCAGCATAGCCTGCGGCGTCTTTGCTGCCACGGGCAAGGTTGATATGAAAATCCGACACGTACCAGTTTTCCAGCATCTGACGGAATGCATTGGCCGCCTTGAAACGCTGGAACTGTCCCAACCCCTTTACGGCAAGCATATCCGGACTATCCAATGTTTGTTGTTCCCGCTCCAACTGCTCTTCAGTTTTGCTGAAATCTTCCTCATTGGTTACGGCGTATCCACGGCCCCGTCTAAAATCAAGAAAATGATACGGCGAACCGTGTGCACCTCGTTTGTAGCGCAGTATTTCGCGCTCCACACTTGCTTTTCCGGCCACTTGCGCAATTTCCAGGATATACGTTACCAGTCGTTCCGCGCCCGTGATATTGAGACGAAACTGCAGTTCGATGCAAATTGCTTGATCAGATTTCCCTCGGCTAACGACCTCTTTAAACCCGCCGCGGCTTAGCATAGCGCTTGAAACGTTATAGGTAAGGCAATCTTTGAGAAATCCGAAAACATCGAACATAGTTGATTTTCCCGTACCGTTTGCGCCCACAACAATACAAAAGGATGGAATATCGGTCAGTTCAACATTTTCAAATGCTTTGAAATTCTTTAATCGAATCGTCTCAATTCTCATGGCTACTTCTCCTATTGAATCACTATCGGTCCCTTGGCCAGGGCCGTTTTAAATTCTTCCCGTATTTCATCCAGCCACAATTCGATGTCTTCGTCCGTTCTTAGCATTCGCCTTGGCACATGGACGAATTGAACTTCCGGCTCCATCAGTTCGGCAGCTTCAACCAAAACCGTGTCGAATCTTGAAGGCATGGCTGCCACCCGGTCGCCAAGCGCCGACAGTGTGATTCGTCCAAACGTCGCAACGATTTCTTCGGTACTCGCCACTTTTATTTTGGGCGCATCCGCCAGCGTGAGTTTTTGTGCGGAAAGTAGGCTATTGCGCTGTTCCGGATCAAGCTGTTGCCAATTGGTGTCACCCTTTAGCCGCTCCATTCCTTGGTCGTGTCTGAATTGATATTCTTTATTCAGACGGTTCAACTGCTCTCTTAGTAGCTGAGTTAAATTGTTTGCCAGCGGCGATATCAGGTCCGGCTCTTCCAATAACTGTCGCTGCTTTTCAATATTCTCGACCTGTACAAGGATCACTTCTGCACCCTGGATTCCCCTGGCATGGCCCGTCAGTCGCTTCAACGTCATCCAAGCCGGCCAGCGCTTGTCTATTTGTTCAGCAAGACCTGACCACAAATCAATGGATGTTATCAATTCCTCGCGGCGGTTAAAAAGAGCAAGAAGCTGTTCATTACCAGCGGCGAGGCGAATTTCTTCAAGCCCCGAGGTGTCGGGCAGCTTGGGACTGGGGGCCTCCCCGCCGGCAAGATGGGCAAGCTCTATGAGCTTCTGAAAAAACTGAGGGACATGCGTCAACTCTTCGCCCTGTTTGGCGGACAAACCGATTTTTTGAAGCAATTTACGGACTTGTATTCGCTGGGCTGTAGTAACGGTGGTGGATTCCACCTTAAACAGGGTCTTGCCGATGGCTTTGCGTTCCAACGATTTGAAATCAATTGTTTTCCCATGGTCATCTTGAGCTCGAATCAAACCAGCTACCAGTAGTACTTGCAGGGCTCCATCCACGGCATCTCGGGACCAGCCAAAAAGAGACGCTTCGAAATGACTGCGCACTTCAAAACCTTTTTTGCCTCCTGCCATAAAACCAAGAACGGTCTTGCAAACAGGATTTTTACCAGGTTCCCCGTCATCTCCCACTGCCTTAAGGGCGTCCGGGGCTCCTTGGCGGGCTTTTTCATATACTTTTGACCAACCGGCGTGATCTGCAGTAAGAAACTGTGGGTACAGACGCTTTAACGCATTGTCTCCAGCTTCAATTACCATTTCCTGCAAGTTGTTTCCAAGAATTTCATTGCCGCCCCCCTGGAATACCCGGGCGCCGGAAAATGCCTCCTCCAGCAATTCATTAATTTTGCCTTCTGCTGTTTGCTTGGTGGTTTCCATGGCGGCACGGGCTTCCGTACCCTCCGGGGTGTTCGGTACACCCCGCTTGTCTAATGTTGCACTGGCCGCCTTATAGTCGATCAGGTAGTAGCGCAGGTCGTCGGCGGAACGTTTGGGGATGAAGGCGTATACGGTCGGGGATTGATTCCCGGCTTGAAGCGCGTCGGCCCGGACCGAGTTTTCATCGATACTCCAGCCATCGCGTACCCATATGCAGACTTTCTTGTCCGCCTCGGAAGGGAGCTGTGAATTAAATACAGGATTGAAATCACGCGTCACTTTTGAGTTTCCCTGGGTCAGCATAAGCTTTTTTACCATACTGCCGAACTTATGGCGTATGCGGTCATCGCGTTCAGCTTCGACGCGGTGCGCTTCATTGGCCAGTTGGCTGCGCTGACTTAAAAACTCGTCGTTCCATGCGGCACTTTCTTCTGTTTGAATGCGATATTCATCGCCGATCTTCATCAAAAGGTCGCATTTATCCATCAGGCCGGGGAGCTTGCTCCGCAACGCACTGCTGCCTTCGGCAAGATTCTGTACCATCAAATCAGCTACGGTATCAATGTTTGCCTTGATGCCGATCTCTTCGTTGCTATCGGCCAGCTTGTTGATTAAAAAAACCAGCCCACATGCACGCGCCGTCAAACGCTGATCTTCAGACCCCTTCGTCCAACTCATGGTCTTTTCGTGGACTTTACGGGACAGGATGCGAGTTTGGAGCAGTTTGTCAGCGGAATCGAAATAGATATAGTCGCCCTCGATAACGGCGCCCAAATCGGCGTCCAAATTTGTTTGGATGGCCTTATGGATCATACTGAGCTGGTTTCGAAGTTGGCTGTCGGTGCCCGTGGGGTCCAGCACCCGTAGTGTGTTTTCCCAGAAACGGCGCCGTACGGGAAGAATCGGGTAGTCCTGAGCAAAATTCCGGACATCATCTTGGTTATGACCGATAGTGGTGCTGGATAGATGTCGGGAAATTTCTCCGATATTGACCTGCATGTCTTTTTCGAGCGGTTTAATGGCATTGGCTTTTTTCGCCAGGATCACCTTGCGAATAACGGCATCGACGTCTGCATCGGACAATTCGACCCGAATCGTGAATCGACCTTCAAGTTTTTTTAGATTGGAAGTTCCGGTAACGGCCGTCTGACCCGTACCGATAAAAAGCAGTTTGCCACCAAAGTTTTTACAGCAGGCCTCTACGGCTTCTTGAACATCCATTGAGCGCTGGCTGTCCATACCGATATACTGCTGGACTTCATCGAGGACGATAACTGTCAAAGGGAATTTACCGTTCCTGGCCAGTGCCTGTTTAATTGCCTTCAGCATCTCATCACTGCTGATGTCCTGAACATAAGGATATAGATTGTTAAGGGTCTCTATACAGACAGATGGCGAGGAAAAAAGCTTGGGCTTGGCATTGACCAAAGCCTCATGAAGTCCTTCGGCCACATAAAAATTGTCCAGCTCTTCTTCCCAATTGTGTCCGCTTTGCTCGACGTTTGTTTTCACATCATCGTAAATGCTTTCGTTTTTCAGCCACATCACAAATCGCGCAACAGGATATTGTTCGGGAAGGCCGATCGATTTGAATATTATCCGCAGCAACGCCAATCGCACGCTGCCGCTTGCGCTTGAACCCAAAGTGCCCGAGGCGGCGTGCAGGCCACCGTGGCGTTTCCCCCTGGTGTTGAGCTCTTTGAGTAAATCATTGATACTTTGGGGAAGAGAGGCAATGCCACGAGCAGTTGTGCCATCTTCAAAGATCGTATCTACCCAAAGTGCCCGGAGCATTTTCACCAAATGGGATTTCCCTGAACCGTAAAACCCGCTGATCCAAACTGCCGGTTGCTGTGCCTGATCGATGTTTTTCAGGTACGTTTCCAGGATATGCTCCATGCCTTTTTCATACTGGCCGTCGCATACAAAGGTTTCGAGTTCATAGCGAAGCACCGCAAGGGCCTCGCTGGTCATGTCATCATTGACATTAGCAACGCCTTCGTTGACCAGTTTTTGAACGGATGGGTCCTTCAGATAGATGTCTCTATTTTTCATCTGCATCCCCTTGGTTAAATATCTTTATCCGCTGTTATGGGTACGGCCAGGTAATTCCAACCGTCATATCCATCCAGCAAGCGATAATTGTTGTCTTCATAACTTCCAGGAAAAAACACCAACAATCGTCCCGAAACCATCGGCGCAAGCTTTTCGACCACCTCTTTCACTTTTAGGAAACCGAACAGTGACCCCACTCCCTTGACGGCCACCACATAGGCATCGTCCGCATGGTTTTCTTCTAAAAAACTGGTGAAGCTGGTCATGATATACTCAAGATACTTTGGGTATATTGTGGAAAGAAGGTTCGGCTTTTTGAAATAACTATGGGCGTATTTCTGACCGCATAGCCATTGGGCAAACGAATCGGTCAAATCAAAAAGCGCCCAATTATGGCCGCTCTGCTTGGTGGCTATCTCAAATTCTTCGATTTTTGATCGAAGGCGAAGCTCGTCGGCTTCATTATATACACAGAAAATCACCCTCTGTGCGGCAGCGGCATCTGTACGCCAAGGGATGGCAATATACTTTCCATATGATGCGACCAAGCGTTTAACTTTGCTCACGGACCCACTCCATTTCCTGCTGAGACAGCAGGCTGGGAAATAAAACTTCGATTATCGATCCCAAACGTTTCAATACAATCCAGCCTTTTCTGGACCCTTCAACAGAGAGTTCAATCGATTCTTCCATCGTGCAATCCAGCAGCTTTACATATTCCGTTTGATAGAGCGATTCGCCCCTCACTCCCGAAAGATAGCCAAGCAACAGCGCAAAAGAAACAGCGCCGGGTGTTGCTTTCGCCTCTGTTCGAACTTTTTTTACCCTGCCACGTAGGTGCCCGGATTGGGTCCAGCTTGAATTGATGTTTTGTGCGGTTGATTTTAAGGTTGCTGGGCTGAAGCGGCCAGGCTCCAGGTTATCGATAAATCCCTCAAGGGCCTCTCTATTCACACGTTGCCCCATCGCATAACTTTGTATGAAGGTAACGCAGGATTTTAGTATGGCATCTCTTGCTATGGCAACAAGCAGTGCCAAAAGAGGTTGACCTTCTTTGTCCCGTTCCCAGAAATAACGAAAACATCTAAACAATGTGATCTTTGGATCTAAGCCATATAGATGTGTAAGATGGCGTGCCGTCAGGTTCCGGGTCTTATCCGACCGTTTATTGATGCAGTTATCTTTCACTATTGCCCGCAGGTACAGATCCTTGTCTGCATTAGGAGCATCAACAAATGAAAAAAGCAGCCTCAGTTCCTTTAACATGATTGTCCTGGCCAGATGAGGTCCGCCTCGGTCCTGGCGGAAGCCAAATTGATTTATAAGCCTATTTCTCAGTTGGGGTTCCCGCACTTTTATCCTCGCTTGCTCCACCCGATTTCACCCACACATCCACTTCTTCCCTGCGAAATTTCCAGAGACGACCCATCCGATGCGCTGGCCTCTGTTTTTCGGTAATCCACCGATAAACAGTATCCCGTTTGATGCCGAGATAGGCCGCAATTTCCTCAACCGAAAGCCATCGATCTTCCATTGGAACTCCAAATACGCTGATGCCTTGATTAGCTGTTACCACTTTTGCAAAAAAAGGGTTGTCGGTAGACCAGACCATTTAAGAGAAACTTCAAAAAACACAAACCAAAAATAACTGGCAAAGAATAAGCTAAACCAAACTTAAATGTCAAATTGTTTTAGGTGATTTTATCAATAACTTGTAAGATTTAAGAGCGTTTACAGGAAAAATTCGACAAAAAGGTTTTAAGAATTGGTGAACAATGAAGAGATATTCAACCTGAGATATTTTCTGGAATTGACAGCTTTCCTCAGACCTTTGATATGAGAGTAATTGCAGAGTAAAAATCCCGGCAAGGAGCCATTGAAAGTACCCCCTTCATTCAACGCTGATTAGATATTTTCCTTTGACCTTTGCCCGGGAAAGGATCCATCAGAGGTGTCTTTTCCGACGGGAGGTGACCCGGTTGACGACCGCATTGAGTTTCACTTGGGAGATCGGAGCATTAAGCAGGCGGAAGAAAGATTGTAGGCTTTCACCAAAGATCGTCGACCCTGGGGCCTCCGGTTGAGCCTTTCTTTAGATCCCGACCCTTTTTATTGCATCCCGGCGCTTCATATTGTATAGAGAACCGGAAGAGGTGACCGAAATGCCGGCAGCCATACTGGATCATAGATTATGACATTACGGTTTTACATGTTGCAGGTCCCCGGGCAAGCAAAGATCCCAAGATCTACCAGAATACCATGAATGTAATCGAAAGTAGTTGTTTTTTTGGAAGAAAACATTCGTCTCACATTTATCGAAGGAGGATCAGAGCATGAATAAATCAGGCCGAAGATATTATATGGTAATGGCTCTGGCGGTCTCAGTTGCCGTCGCATTAATGGGCTATGGTAAGGCCGAAGCCCAGTGGGAGGCGGAGTGGCAAAAGACGCTGGAGGCCGGCAAAAAAGAAGGAAAGGTGGTAGTTTACGGTGCTTCTTTTGGGCCGGCGGTGAGAGATCAGGCGCCTATTTTCAAAAAAAAATTCGGCATAGACCTCGATGTTACGGTCGGCAGGGGCTCAGAATTGGGACAAAAACTTCGCACGGAAAAAGCAGCCGGAATGCATCTTGCCGATGTGATGATTGCAGGAGGCAATTCGGTGCTGGGTTACAAAAAAATTGGCGTGACAGAACCTTTGGAAAACAAACTGATACTGCCGGAAGTCACCAATCCGAAGCTCTGGTACACGCTGGACACTCTTCCGTGGTTAGATGATGACAAGCATATATTCTATTTTTTTGCCTATCCCAATCGCGATATTACCATCAACACCGAACATGTAAAACCGGGGGAGATACAATCGTGGCAGGACCTTTTAAAACCCGGATATAAAGGAAAGATTGCATGGAGCGACCCCACGATTCCGGGAAGCGGCTTCAATGGTTTTTCCACCAATATAATGAATAAGGTTCTCGATGAGAATTTTTATCGCAAAATGGTCGCCACACAGGAAATCGCTTTCTCCAGGAACCTGCGTCAATTGGCAGAATGGCTTGCCAAGGGAAAGTATCCTGTGTCTGTTTCAGTGCCGGGCGGCCCGCTGTCTCGATTTTTTGATGCCGGCGCGCCTATTGCTTATGTTCCCGTGAAGGAAGGGAGCTACTTAAGTTATGATGCCGGACTGGTCAGCATAGCAGCCCAGGCGCCGCATCCGAATGCAGCTAAAGTATTTTTGAATTGGCTTTTTAGTAGAGAGGGACAAGAGTTTTCCCAGAGGGCAACGAAATATATGTCCGCCAGGAATGATATTCCAACGGAAGGAGTTGTCAATTCAAATTCAATACGGGTTCCCGGGGAGAAATACTTTGGTTCAGCCAACACCTCGGAGAAATGGCTGGCCGAGGAAGAGAAGAAGTATCTTGCACTGGCCAAGGAGATCTTCGGCCCCTTTACCGGCAGATAAATGTCATCCAACCTGAAGAATCGGGGGAAACCAGTGTTTTTACATCTAACCTGAAAGGATCAAGAAATGAATAAACTAAGCGGAAGATATCTCATAGTAATGGTTCTGACGATCTCAGTTGCCGTCATATTGATTGGTTACGTAAAAGCCGATGCGCAATGGGAGGCGGAATGGAAAAAGACGCTGGAAGCCGGTAAAAAAGAAGGCAAGGTTTCGGTGTATGTTTCATCCATTGCGCCTGGATTGAGAAAACAGGCGATTGTTTTTGCCAAACAGTTCGGCATAGAAATGGACATCACTTCCGGCCGGGGCTCACAATTGAGAGAGAAACTGCGCACAGAGAACACGGCCGGGTTGAATCTGGCCGATGT
Organism: Desulfobacterales bacterium; assembly: GCA_030688615.1. Lineage (GTDB taxonomy): Bacteria > Desulfobacterota > Desulfobacteria > Desulfobacterales > JAUYIZ01 > JAUYIZ01. Next base: position 29,547 of record JAUYIZ010000413.1, read on the forward strand.
GGTAATTTCAG